>NCCR01000036.1:43111-47869 GCA_002279765.1 Verrucomicrobia bacterium 12-59-8
GTTTGAAATGGAACAATGTAAGACAAACGGATGATTAGTACCACTAAGCTGAACGCATTACTGCGCTTGCACCCGTGGCCTATCAACGTGGTAGTCTTCCACGATCCTTCAGGGAAAGCTAATCTTGGGATGGGCTTGGCACTTAGATGCTTTCAGCGCTTATCCCTTCCGCACATAGCTGCCCAGCGATGCTCTTGACAGAACAACTGGAACACCAGAGGTGCGTCAATTCCGGTCCTCTCGTACTAGGAATTGAACCCCTCAACTTTCCTGCGCCCACAGAGGATAGAGGACCGAACTGTCTCGCGACGTTCTGAACCCAGCTCGCGTGCCGCTTTAACCGGCGAACAGCCGGACCCTTGGGACCTTCTCCAGCCCCAGGATGCGACGAGCCGACATCGAGGTGCCAAACTTCATCGTCGATATGAACTCTTGGATGAAATCAGCCTGTTATCCCTAGCGTACCTTTTGTCCGTTAAGCGATGGCAATTCCACATTAAACCACCGGATCACTTTGGCCTGCTTTCGCATCTGTTCGACTTGTAGGTCTCACAGTTAGGCTGGCTTATGCCAATGCACTCAACACGTGATTACCAACCACGCTGAGCCAACCTTCGCGCTCCTCCGTTACTCTTTGGGAGGATACCGCCCCAGTAAAACTGACCGGCTGACATGGTCCCACATCCAGATTCATGGACTGCGGTTAGATCGTTCAATACCCAAGGGTGGTGTTTCATTGACGACTCCGCATTGCCCGAAAGCAATGCTTCAAAGTCTTCCACTTACGCTAAGCATGGAAACCAAACGACCAGTGACAGCTTACAGTTAAGGTGCATAGGGTCTTTCCGTCCTTCTGCGGGTAAGCAGCATCTTCACTGCTAATACAATTTCACTGAGCCCCTCGTTGAGACAGCGGACAACTCGTTACACGATTCGTGCAGGTCGGAACTTACCCGACAAGGAATTTCGCTACCTTAGGACCGTTATAGTTACGGCCGACATTCACGGGGACTTGGGTTCAGAGCTTCGCCTTGCGGCTAACCCCTTGCCTTAATCTTTCCGCATTGGTCACGTGTCACATCGTATACTTGGACTTTCGTCTTGGCACAATGCTGTGTTTTTGATAAACAGTCGGTTGTCCCCTTTCACTGCGACCCTCCGAGGAGGGCATCCCTTCTTCCGAAGTTACGGGACTAGATTGCAGAGTTCCTTAACGAGGTTTCACTCTTTCGCCTTGGTATATTCTACCCACCCACCTGTGTCGGTTTGCGGTACGGGCGGCCATGGAAAGGGCTATACGGCCTTGACTTAGCTCCCGACTAACCCTGGGACGAATATCGTTGCCCAGGAAACCTTGGGTTTACGGCGGGGCGGGATTTCACCGCCCTTAACGTTACTTATGTCTGCATCCTCACTTCTGTGAACTCCACGGTCAGTCGCCTTCACGCTTCGACGCTCACAGAACGCTCCCCTACCACTGAACTAATCGTAACTAGTTCAATCCAGAGCTTCGGTATGCCGCTTATCGCCAATCATTTTCGGCGCGAGATCTCTCGATGAGTCAGCTATTACGCACTGTTTAAATGGTGGCTGCTTCTAAGCCAACATCCTCACTGTCAATGAAATCTCACCTCCTTTCCACTTAGCGGCATTTGGGCACCTTAGCTGCAGGGCTGGGCTGTTTCCCTTTCGACAATGAAGCTTATCCCCCACTGTCTTACTGCCATGCTACATTCGAGGGTATTCGGAGTTTGATTGAGTTTGGTAGGCGGGTGTGCCCCCTAGCTCATTCAGTGCTCTACCCCCCTCGATCAGCGCATGACGCTGCACCTAAATACATTTCGGGGAGAACCAGCTATTACGGGGCTTGATTAGCCTTTCACTCCTACCCACAGCTCATCCGAGAACGTCTCAAGGTTCACCAGTTCGGTCCTCCACGTCGTATTACCAACGCTTCAACCTGGCCATGGGTAGATCGCCTCCGCTTCGGGTTCAGCCCGTGCGACTTGTCGCCCTGTTCGGACTCGCTTTCGCTCCGCCTCCGTCCCAGAAGGACTTAGGCTTGCCACACAGACTGACTCGCAGACTCATTTTGCAAAAGGCACGCCATCACCGGACAAGCCGGCTCTGACACCTTGTAGGTATGTGGTTTCAGGTACTATTTCACTCCGCTCACGGCGGTTCTTTTCACCTTTCCCTCGCGGTACTTGTTCACTGTCGGTCACTAGCGAGTATTTAGCCTTATGCCGTGGTCGGCACATATTCATACGAAATGCCACGTGGATCGTATTACTCTGGGAATCCCTAGGCGTTGTTAAGTTTTCGGTTACGGGCCTCTCACCCTCTTTGGAGCGATTTTCCATTCGCTTCACCTAACTCTTCAACTACCACATCGGGCCCCGAACCCCGGAAGTAAACTTCCGGTTTAGGCTGTTCCGCTTTCGTTCGCCACTACTGACGGAATCGCATTCGCTTTCTTTTCCTCGCCTTACTGAGATGTTTCACTTCGGGCGGTATTGCGTCGACGCTCCTATGAATTCAGAGCGTCACGTAACGAGATGAATCGTTACAGGTTATCCCATTCGGAAATCTCCGGGTCAATGCCTGCTTGCGGCTGTCCGGAGCTTATCGCAGCTTACCACGTCCTTCATCGCCTGCTAGTGCCAAGGCATTCACTACATACCCTATAAATCTTACATTGTTAAAATCCATTTCGTATGATGCGGCTTGCGCCACACCGAAATGTTTTCGCCTGATTCTTAAATTTAACTTATCTTTCTAAACCTCACGGTTCTCAAGATGGCTCAATTGAATTTGTTTTCTACCCTATATACAGTTGTCAAAGAACATGAATCCCAAAAAAACAGATGTGCGTGATGAATGGTGGGCAGGACTGGACTCGAACCAGTGACCCCCGCCTTATCAAGGCGGTGCTCTAACCAACTGAGCTACATGCCCGCTGATCATTGATGGTGGAGGTTAGGAGACTCGAACTCCTGACATCAAGCTTGCAAAGCTAGCGCTCTACCAACTGAGCTAAACCCCCGCTCAAGGCACAGAAAACAGAAAAACTAAATTGTGCGCTGCGATTACTCATTCGCAGTATTAAGGTTTGTGAGGACTCTCATCCTTCACACGCCTTGCTTTTTCAAGCAGTCGGCGTCGACCTTGTCCGTTATCAGGCGTGAGCCATCGGACATTCTCCATAGAAAGGAGGTGATCCAGCCGCAGGTTCCCCTACGGCTACCTTGTTACGACTTCATCCCAGTCACCAGTCTTGCCTTAGGGCACTGCCTCCTTGCGGTTGGCGCATGCACTTCGGGCGAAACCAGCTTCCATGATGTGACGGGCGGTGTGTACAAGACCCGGGAACGTATTCACGGTACCGTAGCTGATGTACCATTACTAGCGATTCCAGCTTCATGGAGTCGAGTTGCAGACTCCAATCTGAACTGAGCCCAGTTTTATTGATTTCCTCCACCTCGCGGTCTCGGTTCACATTGTACTGGGCATTGTAGTACGTGTGCAGCCCTGGTCGTAAGGGCCATACGGACTTGACGTCATCCCCACCTTCCTCCTCGTTGATCGAGGCAGTCTGATTCGAGTGCTCGGCATAAGCCGGTGGCAACAAATCACAGGGGTTGCGCTCGTTGCGGGACTTAACCCAACATCTCACGACACGAGCTGACGACAGCCATGCAGCACCTGTGCAAAGCGGGTATTGCTACCCTATCCGGCTTTCACCGGAGACACAATGCATGTCAAGACCAGGTAAGGTTCTTCGCGTTGCATCGAATTAAGCCACATACTCCACCGCTTGTGCGGGTCCCCGTCAATTTCTTTGAGTTTTAATCTTGCGACCGTACTTCCCAGGCGGCACGTTTAACGCGTTAGCTCCGGCGCGGACGCGGTCGATTGCGCCCACACCAAACGTGCACCGTTTACTGCCAGGACTACCGGGGTATCTAATCCCGTTTGCTCCCCTGGCCTTCGTGCCTCAGTGTCAGTAACTGCCCAGTGACCTGCCTTCGCCGTTGGTATTCCTCTCGATATCTACGCATTTCACTGCTACACCGAGAATTCTAGTCACCTCTTCAGTACTCTAGCATGGTAGTATCGGATGCAATTCCGAGGTTGAGCCCCGGGCTTTCACATCTGACTTTCCACGCCACCTACGCACCCTTTACGCCCAGTGATTCCGAACAACGCTTGAGACCTCTGTATTACCGCGGCTGCTGGCACAGAGTTAGCCGTCTCTTCCTCTTGTGTTACCATCAATTTGCCTCGCTATTAACAAGACAACCTTGTTCACACATGACAGGAGTTTACAATCCGAAGACCTTATCCTCCACGCGGCGTCGCTCCATCAGGGTTGCCCCCATTGTGAAAGATTCTCGACTGCTGCCACCCGTAGGTGTCTGGACCGTGTCTCAGTTCCAGTGTGGCTGGTCGTCCTCTAAGACCAGCTACCCGTCGTAGCCTTGGTGGGCTTTTACCCCGCCAACTAGCTGATAGGCCGCGGACCAATCGGGAAGTGGCAGGCCTTGCGGTCCCTGCCTTTAGTCTTTCGACCACATGCGGTATTAATCCAAGTTTCCCTGGGCTATCCCCCGCTTCCCGGAATGTATCCACGTGTTACGCACCCGTTCGCCACTAGACACCACTTGTATTGCTACTCATGGTGTCCCGTTCGACTTGCATGTCTTATCCACGCCGCCAGCGTTCGTTCTGAGCCAGAATCAAACTCTCCAAAAATTT
>NCCR01000233.1 GCA_002279765.1 Verrucomicrobia bacterium 12-59-8
AGGCTTGAACACGCAACTCATTATCTTCAACGATAGGGCGCGATTCATAGACGCCGGTCGTGCCGAACAAGGTTAGTAGAATCCCACCTTCTTTGCATCCGAGGATTGTTCGATGGCCGAAAATCTTTTCAGCGTCTTCCTTTGCGATGCTAAGAATTCGTTCGTTTAATTGAGTTTCAACCACGTCAAGAACGAGTTGTGCAACCTTAAGAGTGATTGAAGCTGTTTTTTTGTTAGTTGTATCGATATGCACAATATTAAAGTAATCTTCGAAGTCCAAAGCACATTTTAAAGCGTTCTCTTTCGTTTGCCCTAAAACTTCTAGATTCATGATGCTTCCTGCAACTGCGATGGGCAGGAGTCCTTCTTCGCGCTCCAACGCCTGTGCCGGATTCACAGTCAGGAGAATAACCTGACTAATGCGATTTCTCCAATCTTCAAGGAGAACAAAATTTTCTACGCTTTCGCGTTCTTGAGGTTTCAGGCGTTTCAAGCGTTCCAATAATCGTAACCAAGCCACTGCATCAAAAATTCCTCGGTCCAACAAGACAATTTCTGGGTCGCTTGCAGTTGGCGGGGATTGAGTGTCGACAAGCAACTCTGAAAGCGTTTGGCATACCGTCCAAATATTAAATGAAGAGTCTTTTTTGTCACGAATGGGGCAAATGCTTGCTTTTTCGCCTATCATTTTTGCTTTAAAGCCACAGCGCTTTAAAAAACGGTGTATTTCGTTAACAATTGTGGTTTTGCCTGCTTTGGGCATTCCGGCAAATTCGATAACAATTGGTCGCCTGGCATCCTTGTCAAATCGGCTTCGCACCTCTTCGGCACGAGCTTTTAATTCGATAATTTCTGACGTTGATAAATCGGACATGAGTTTATAAGTTAGGAAACGAACGATTTCGATCTCGCGGCTGCGGGAAGGAAAGAAAAGGCGTGTCTAATAGGTCGAAAAAATTCAGGATGGAAGTTCTCATATCTTTGCTCTCTTGGGATTTTTGTGTTGAGAACTTGAACATCATCCCAATTAGCAAATGATTTAGATGGCAAAGGGGTGGATACGCCTTTTACAACTAAAGCTTCAATCTGCGTCTGTCCTCGGCTTAATGCTGAAAACACACGGTGTGAGCCATCGACAACAATGGCCTTTCCATGATGAATCTCGATTACAGGTGGTTTTATAGGCCAGGGAGAACCATGTATGAGAGCCGCTGTGGGTAGGTTATGATCCTTTTTTAGAGCCTCTAATTGATGAAGTCTAAATATTTTGAATCGTTCTAGAGATTTAGGAAGGCGCTCAAGGGTTTCAATTTCCATTGTCTCGAGGGTGATGCTGGTCTGTTCATAAGCGGGAACATTCGTTTTCAGAGCATTGGCAAGTTCATCCTCACTGATTGCGCTAATTGTAAGATCCAGTCCAGATTGGCAGTCCTCTGTTTTCCAAAGGGTGCTAAATAAAAGCCTAAATCCTTTTAATAAGCCGGAGTCATGCGGAGATCGAAATAAATGGCCATGAATTGCAGGATCCTTTTCAATGGAGATCATGGAGGTTGGATTTGTGTCAGCAATAAGCGTGCCCCGGACGCCAAATGGTTTTTTTGAAACACAAATGTCCATGCCAAGATGTTTGGCAATTGATCTGTATGACTCGGAATCTTTGCAGGGTGATGGATCGCATAAAATGCGAATCGAGCGACCATTGAGCTTGGCAAGAACCAAGCATAGTTGAAGTTCTCTCAACCACGTGAGGTTTCCTGCAAATATATAGATATCTCCGGTGGTCCCCGATATAAGGTCCATTGATTGCTGAAGCAAACCCTCTCGTTGAGATGCTAACCTTATGTCAAAGTCGGACATTATATTATTTCCTGCATAAGGTGAAACTGCCGGAATGTGATCATGAGCATGTTGGGCAAAGAAATCCGCATTAATAGAAGTTAATTCTTTTCGCTGCTCATTGGGGAATCTCTCGACCTCTAAATAACTGCTCAAAAACATTTCTCCTCTGCCCGTGATATGAGAATTAGGATCAAGTGTGCCAATATAAATTTTTTGGACTTTGTTTGCTACAATCCTGACAGCGCAGGGGATCTTATCCTCGCCTCGACGAGTGCATGGTTCAAGAGTTACAAAAAGTGTTGTTCCAGACGCATCGTATCCTGCTGCTGCGGCTTTTTCAAAAATATTATATTCGGCGTGACCACCGTTTTCGTTTTCTCCTCGATGGCTACGAAAAAGAATTTCTCCAGTTCGCGAATTTACAAGAATTGCCCCCACTTTTGGATGAATTCTCCCATCTTCGGCTTTTGACAGCTTAGCCTCTTTGATAACTTCATTCATTAGTTCTAACTCACGTTCCTTCGTAATCATAAGTAACGCCATTAAAACTGAATGATAATCTGCTGACAATAATAAAATAGATATTCAAAAACTTTGGGCAAAATATCTGATTTATAATGGTAATATCTTAAGTAATATATCCAAATAGCTATTTTGTCCGCTGAATTGCCTTAATCATTAAAGAATAACATCTCTGCTACTCGATAAGCCCGGAGCATATTCAGGCTTTGTTCATCCCATACGCTTCACTTGGGGAAGCGTTTGCAGGATTGCTGATAGCTTGTGGGAGGCCGTGAGCTTAAATCAACAAGAGGCCCTGCTCGTCCATTTTGGCACCGGGGATGGTGGCGGTGAGGGGGAGGGCGGTGATGAGGCCGGGGAGGAGGCGGCCGAGGGTGTGGGGTTTTTGGCCGAGTTGCTGGTCTTTGTCGTTGGTCGGCATGGGCGGATTGGGGACTTCTGCGCTGAGGAGGATGCCGGTTGGGGCGTCGATGTAGCCGCGGAGGGGCGTGGCGGTGGGAGCGGGATCCTGAAGTTGGGGAGGAGGAGTAAGAGGAAGATTAGCCGGAGAGCTGTCGAGGCAGAAGGCGAGGCGTTCGTGGCCGAGTGAGTTTCGCGGAGATTGAGCTGTGGCATGCCTAGTTTGACAGCGGGGGAGCGTGGCAGCATCTTCGCCCATGCAAATCACGCTTGATCTACCGGATGATGCCTTTGCCAAGGCGAATGCTGTGGCCCGGCAGGAATCACGCAGCCTCGGCAGTGTGCTTGCGGACCTCATCCGCAGCATGAAGGCCGCGCCACAACCCGCCTTCACACCACCCCCCGTGCCAGGCTGTCGGTTTCCTGTCGTCGAGGGCAGGCCGGTGACTCAGGCGGAAATCGACAGCATGCTGGAGGCGGATGGCCTGCCATGAGCTGGCTGGTGGATGGCAATGGCATCATTGCGCTGGCTCATCAAGAGCCATCCGCAACATGCGCGGGCCAAGGCTTGGTTTGAGACCCTGACGGACACCTTCCACACCTGCTCCTGGGGCCAGGCTTGCCACGCTGGATGGTGGACTTGTGGCAACGCATGTTGATGTCGGGTTCTTGATCCCTGAGCTGTCCATCACCGCATCGCACTCCTAGCGCCTGATCGGCACCCTTTGGCAAAGTCGTTCAGGTCTGCTGCCAGAAGCCGACATTCAGGCCCTGTTCATGGCAGAGTAAGGAAGCCCTGCTCGTCCATTTTCGCGCCGGGGAGGCTGATGCTGCGGCCGTCGTCCGGAAGAAGGCCGCTGAGGCGCACGCCGTCGGGGGTGGTTTCGATGACGAGGCCGGGCAGCAGGCGGCCGAGGCAGCCGGCTCTTTGGCCGTGCTGGTCATCTTCGTAACCGGCTGGCATGGGCGGGTTGGGAACTTCGGTGCTGATGAGGATTTCGGTGTCGGCATCAATGTAACCGCGCATGGCGGTGGTCTGGGGCAGCGGAGACAGATCGCTGTCGAGGCAGAAGACGAGGCGCTCCTGGCCGGTAAGCTGACTTAGCGTATTGCGGGTGCAGAAGGCGACGATGTGGGTGGCGTGGGCTTCGGTGGGGTGGTCGATGAACTTGGTGCCGGGGATGACCTGGGTGAGGGCTTTGACGGTGCGGTGGATGATGCTGCCTGGGGGGGCGAGGCTGAGGAAGACATCGCCGGGGTGATGCCATTCGATTTCGGCGAGGCGGAGGGCGTTGGCGAAGGGGACGAGGTCGTCGGCTTCGGCGTGGTGCCAGCTTTTGCGTTTGAGGAAGGCTTCGGCGCTGAGGGCGAGCATGGCGTGGCGGACGACTTCGGCGGTAGCGGCGCGTGCGGCGAGAGGTTCGCCGAAATGCACTTCCACGGGGTAGCGCAGGTGCTTGGGGCGTTTGGTGAAGAACTTGCCGCCCTGAAAGGAGAAGATGCTGCCGTAGAGACCATCGAGGTAAACGGGCACCACCTGGGCATCGCCCTGGCGTGCCATCAGTTCGAAGCCTTTGAGCAGTTCGTTGACCATGCCATGGCGGGTGATCTGGCCTTCGGGGAAGAGGCAGACGATCTCCCCCTCCTTGAGCGCAGCGGCGACGGCTCGGATGGCATCCTTGGCGCGTGTGGCGGAAATGGTAGAGAGTATCCCACATGACGAAGCGCACCGGGCGGCGGCTGGCGGAGCCAACGATGAGCGCATCCACATAGCTGACGTGGTTTGGCAGCAGCAGCACGCCGCCGGTGGCGGGGATGCGCTCCATGTGGACGGATTTCACCTTGTAGGTGAAGCGCACGGCGGCCAGCATGAGGAAGCGCACGAGATCCTGCGGCAGCAGGCGCATGATGTAAACGGCGGCAAAAAAGGTCGGAATGGCCAGCAGCAGAAACTGGGTGGAGGAACTCAGGTTCATTACTTTCATCAAGCCGACGATGGCCACCGCCACCAGGGTGCCGAGGCAGTCCATCAGGTTCATGCCAGCGTGAATGCGGGCTTTCTCCTGCTTCTCCGCCTTGTCCTGCGCGAAGGCGTAGAGCGGCACCATGAAGCAGCCACCCGCAGCACCCGTCAAGATGATGCCGGCGTACATCCAACTGCTGCCCAGCGTGGCGAGGCCGGACCAAAGCAGGCCGACTACGAGCCCGAAACCGCCCAGCGGAATCAGCCCCATCTCTATCCGGTTGCGACTGATGTGGGAGGCAAAGAAGCTGCCGCTGATCACGCCGATGCCGAGAATGCCGGCGACTTTGGCGAGTTCCATCGGGCCGTCGCCATGGCCGGTGTCGGGATGCAACTCCTTGGTGAGGGTGACGAGGATGAAGCTGAGCGCGTTGGAGATGAACCAGAAGTAGGTCACCCCCAGCGCTGCGAGGCGGATGGAGCGGCGGCGGAAGACGATTTTGAGGCTTTCGAAATGCTCCAGCGCCATGCCTTTGCGCCAACTGACTTCAGGGTGCGATGGCGTGGTTTGAACGCAGATGGCGGCGATCAGCTCAACAATGCCCATGAGGCTGATGATGATCAGCGGCCAGAGCGCGGACATCCAGGCATCTCCCGTCCTTTCATACTCGGTGCCATACCAGATGCCACCAGCCCACATGCCGCCGAGAATGCCCGCGAGCATGGTGACCTGCAGCCAGCCGGAGACGCGGCCGAGGCGGCGTGAACCAGCCAGCTCTTTCATGATGCCCATCTTGGCCGGGCTGAGCACCGCCGCCTGCACCGCCAGCACAAAGAAGCCGAGCAGGCAGATTTCGAGCGAGCCGGGCACGCGCTTCATCCACAGCGCCAGCGCCAGCCACACAAAGCAGATGATCTGCATGACCTGCATCCAGACGATGACCTTGCGCTTGGAGAAACGATCCGACCAATATCCCGCCAGCGGGGCAAAGATCATGTAGGGCAGCGAAAAGATGGCCCCGAGCCACAGCTCCATGTGGCGGCCCACCCAGGAGTCTTTGGCGATGATGATCGACAGCGCGATCAGCAGCATCTTCACGAAGTTGTCGCTGAACGAGTTCATCGCCTGCACAAAAAGTACAAGTACGATGGAAGCCCAGTTCCGGCGTGGCAGATGCGGTGCGTTGTCGAGTTCGGCGGATTCGGGCATGGGTGTCGTTCAATCGACAAATCGCTGTGCCAGCAGAATGTCTGCCGGGAAGGTGATCTTGGGGTTCAGTTCAAAGTTTTCGACGACAAAGACAGATTCACCGAGGTGCTGCACGGCGGAGACTTCATCGGTGACGTGCAGTCCGTCACGCAGCACGGCATCATAGGCCCGCACGAGCAGCGCGCGCTGAAACACTTGCGGCGTCTCCATGATCCACGCATTGGCGCGATCAATGGAGTCAATGATGCGGCCAGTGCTGTCGCAGCGCTTGAGGGTCTCGGTCATGGGCCGGGCACAGGCGGCGGCGGCCTGGGTGCGGGCGGCGTCAATGCAGCGGGTGATCTGCGCCACTGAGATGAGCGGACGCGCGCCATCATGCACCGCGACGATCTGGCAGGCCTGATTTAACGCCTGCAGGCCAGCATGCACGGAGAGGTGGCGCTCGGCGCCGCCGCTGATGATCTGGGAGATTTTACCGAGACCGCCGGAGCGCCAGGCTTCAAGTTCCGGCCGCAGGGCGTCACTGGTGACCACAATGATTTCATCAATGGCGGCGCAGGTCTGGAATACGCCCAATGTGCGCTTGAGCACAGGCTCTCCAGCCAGAGGAGCCAGGAGCTTGTTGAAGCCCATGCGCCGGCTACTGCCTGCTGCAACGATGATGGCGGAGGTCATGAAAGCCGGTGAATCATGGAAGCGGTGCGCGGCGGGGCAGTCACCGGTTTAAGAAAGGCGTTTGGCGACTTCGGTAGAAATGGACTTGCTGTCGGCACGGCCCGCGACGCGCTCCTGCAGCGCCTTCATCACGCCACCCATGTCTTTCTTGGAGGTGGCACCGAGTTCAGCGATGACGGTTTCGACGAGCGTGCCCAGCTCTTCCGTGCTCATGGCTGCCGGGAGGTATTTTTCCAGCACGGCGATTTCTGCCTTGGCGGCGTCCACAGCCTCCGGGCGGCCGGCTTTTTCCGCGCCTTCCACGGAGTCCTGCAGTTTTTTGATCTCCTTGCGCACCACGGCCAGGGCGTCGGTGTCGCCGAGTTCACCGTCCGCGCCGAGTTTTTCGATGGCGGCGTATTTGAGGGCGGACTTGAGGTTACGGATGACGTTGAGGGCCACGGTGTCCTTGGCACGCATGGCATTTTTCAGGTCTTCGGAAATTTGGGCGATGAAGCTCATGGCAGGGGCGGCTGGTTTTGGTTGTGCGGGGCGGCGGATCATGGCGTGGCACTGGGCTTTGTCCAGACGATAGGCGAGGCGGCGGGAATGCGCTTTGCACTCCCGTCGATGCCGTGCATGGTCACGTCCCTGTGCAATTTCGACATCCCAAACACGATCTTTACATTCCTGACGAAACTGAACCGTGGACCGCGTTGCGCCGCGTGACACATTTGGGCATCGTTTCGCATCAGGACGACCTCGAAATCGCCGCGTATCACGGCATCACCGAGTGTTTCAAACAAAAAGAGCAGTGGTTTGGTGGCGTGGTCGTCACCGATGGCGCCGGCAGCCCACGCAAAGGCCCGTATGAAACCTACACGGATGAGGAGATGCAGAAGGTGCGCCTCATTGAGCAGCGCAAGGCGGCCTACGTGGGTGAATACAGCTTCATGGTGCAGCTCGGCTACCCGAGCGAGGATATCAAAAAGCCGAAGCATGCGCCCGCCGTGGAGGATTTGAAGTTCGTGCTGGAGCATGCGCAGCCGAAGATTCTCTATCTTCACAATCCTTGTGACCGGCATGACACGCATGTGGCGACCTTTCTGCGCTGCCTGGAGGCCATTCGTGAGCTGCCGCCTGAAATGCGCCCTGAGAAAGTCTATGGCTGCGAAGTCTGGCGCAAGCTCGACTGGCTGCTCTCGGACGACAAGGTGATGCTGTGGGTGGACAAGCACCCGCACATGCTGCGCCCGCTTCTCGGCGTGTTTGACTCCCAGATCAGCGGCGGCAAGCGCTATGACCTGGCCGAAGAAGGCCTGCGCCACGCCAACGCGACCTACTTTGACTCCCACACCACGGACAAGACCAGCCTGCTGACCTTTGCCATGGACCTGACCCCACTGACGCAGGACGACAGCCTGTGTCCGGTGGAGTACGCCGTGAATTACGTGAAGCGCCTCGAAGGCGATGTGCGTGACCGCGTGAAGAAGTTCATGTGATCACAAAACAAAAATGCCAGCCGGAGCGACCGGCTGGCATTTGAATTGTGAAGAGGCGCTGGCGTGGATTACTCCGCGAGCTTGGCGCTCTTGATGATGATCGGCTCCACTGGCACGTCACCGTGCTGGCCTTTACGGCCGGTGGCGACGGCGGCCATGGCATCGATGACGTCCATGCCTTTGCTCACCTTGCCGAAGACGCAGTAGCCCCAGCCATCCTGTCCTGGATAGTCGAGGAAGCCGTTGTCCTTGAGGTTGATGAAGAACTGCGAGCTGGCGCTATGGGGGTCCGGGGTGCGGGCCATGGCGAGGGTGCCCTTGACGTTCTTGAGGCCGTTCTTGGCTTCGTTTTGGATCTTGGCGTCCGGCTCCTTCTGCTGCATGTCCGGGGTGAAGCCGCCGCCCTGCACCATGAAGCCAGGGATCACGCGGTGGAAGATCAGGCCGTCGTAAAAGCCTTTCTTCACATAGCTCACAAAGTTGGCGACAGAAATGGGGGCCTTGGCGGCGTCGAGTTCGATTTCGATGGTGCCTTTGGAGGTCTCCATCACGATTTTCACTGGTTTGGCTTCACTCACGGTTTGGGCTGGTGTTGTTCCGGTCAGACCGGCAAACGTGATGACGAGAGCGGCAAGAGTCGGTGCTATTGATTTCATAGTGGGTTGGTAGGGGCGGCGAATGAGCCACGAAGCAGTTGATTTGCAATGGTCAAAATCGACGCCCTGCCGCCGGGCCGGGGCTTGTGCATGAAAATGAACAGGGCAATCCCCGCTTTGTGAGTGGGCGATGGCTGCATGCAATGAGCATTCAAAAGGTGGCATGCTGACCTACGGGCATCCCGCCAAGGCTCGGCGGCCCTTGGGCTTGATCTAACGATTCCCGAAACTCATTTCCCCCTGGCTGGCAGCCAGCAGCGCCTGCTGAGGGGCTGCCTACTTTTCGCTTTTCTTCACCGGCGTGGGCGTTTCCACGAAGGATGCCAGCGCGAGAAGGATGGCCGCGCAGACGACGCAGGAGTCGGCGACGTTGAAGGAGGGCCAGGGATGGAAGGGCCAGAAGCCGAAGTCGAAGCGCAGGAAGTCCACGACGTAGCCGTCGAAAAAGGTGCCCTTGAACAGCTCGCCGCCGTCGTGCGTGCGGAACAGGCGGTCGGTGAGATTGCCAAAAACGCCGGAGACCAGCAGCGCCACGGCGGTGCGGCTCAGCTTGCCGGGAAACAGGCCCTTGCCATTCATCACGTAGATGAAGACGAGTGCGGCCAGCGAGATGGCGGCGAAGACGTAGTTGGCGTTTTGTGTGCCGTTGAACATGCCAAAGGCCACGCCGGTGTTGGAGGCATGGTGCAGCCAGAAGACACCGGGGATGACCTCCTGCTCGGTTTCGTAGAGTTTGAAATGCTGCACGATCCAGCTCTTGGTGAGCTGGTCGAGGATGTACAGAGGCAGCGAAAGGAGCAGGAAGAGGCGAATCATGGCGGTGTTCAGGCGGGCTGCAGCACGACCTTGAGCAGGCCTTCTTTGTTGTCATGCAGGCGCTTGAACCAGCCTGCGCCTTCGGAGAGAGGGACCACGGCGCTGAGCAGCGGCTCCACCTGAATGCTGCCGTCCTGAATGCGGCGGATGGCTTCCGGGTACTCACCGGCGCAGGAGCAGGAGCCCTTGATGGTGAGCTGGCGGGTGACGACTTCCTGGAGCGGGAAGGGGGTGTTGGGCTGGAGATTGCCGATCAGCACCACCTGGCCGCCTTTGCGCACGCTGCGGATCGCGAGGTCCAGCGGTGCTCCTGCGCCCACGACTTCAAAGCTCGCGTCAGCGCCGTCACCGCCGCAGAGCTGGCGGATGTGCATGGCCAGACCTTCCTGCTTGGCGTTGAAGGTTTCTTCGGCACCGAGTTTGCGGGCGAGTTCCAGACGGCTGTCGTCGAGATCCACAGCGATCACCTTTTCCCAGCCGCGTGCTTTCAGCGCCTGAATGACCAGCAGACCGATCAAGCCAGCACCCACCACGACGGCGGTGCCGCCATTGGGCTCTTCTTCGCCTTCTTCGTCGTCTGCAGCTTCGTGTTCGCAGCCATGGGCGCAGTTTTCGTCATGCTTATGGGCAAAGGCCTCGCCCACTTCGATGCCATCGGCCAGATTCACCGCATGCAGGGCGATGGACACCGGTTCGGCAAACGCCGCCTTCTCATAGGAGAGAGCGTCGGGGATGCGGTAGAGGATGCGGGTTGGCAGGGCGATCTTCTCGGCAAAGCAGCCGTGGCGGCGGTATTCGCCGGGGGACACGCCGAGCACGCGGCGGTTCGGGCAGAGATTGACGAAACCGGCTTTGCACTCGTCGCACTCGCCGCAGTATTCGGTGGAGTCAAAGGTCACGCGGTCGCCGAGGTTCCAGCCGCTCACGCCTTCGCCCAGGGCGATGATTTCTCCTGCTGCCTCGTGGCCCATGACGATGGGCATCTGGCGGCGGCCGCTGCGGCCGTCCATGCCGTGGATGTCGCTGCCGCAGATGCCGCACGCGGCGATCTTGACGAGGACTTCGCCGGCGGCTGCGGTGGGTTCAGGGAATTCGAGGTCGTAGTTGAACTCGGAGGGGGCGGTAAGGACGAGCGCTTTCATGGGGAGCGCGGATCATGCCCCGAGTGTGGCCGGAGGCAAGGAGGGAAGTTGTTTCTGCTGGTCGCATTCTGAGGTCTCTGCGCCCGCTGGGGGCCGTTGAAGCGCAGGGCTGATCCAATGACGAATGAGTAAAACCGAATGACTAAATAATGACGAAGCCCCAATGACGAGGTTTATGGCCTGGGACGTCGTGGTAGCCTTTTTCGCAAGGCGGAGTGTTTGCCTCACCCGCGCATTCGCCACCTTCTTCGGCCTTCGGATTTACTCATTCGTCATTTTCCACTCACTCCTCCCCACCCGGCTTGCCACGGCCCTCCTTGATCCCGGCGCGGTGGCGTTTGCCTGCGACGTAGCGGCGCTTCAGGCCACGGGGGCGGGCGCGGGTCTGGCGGCGGATTTTTTCGCG
>NCCR01000037.1 GCA_002279765.1 Verrucomicrobia bacterium 12-59-8
GGGAAAGCTCTTCCACCCGAAACTATCGCCGCCTGTGAAGCCAGCGACGCCATCCTCTTCGGTTCCGTCGGTGGCCCGAAATGGGAAAAACTGCCCCCCAATGAGCAGCCCGAGCGCGGCGCTCTGCTGCCCCTGCGCAAGCACTTTGGCCTTTTTGCCAACCTGCGCCCGGGCGTCTGCTACCCTGCCCTGACGTCCTCCTCCCCCATCCGCCCTGATCTGGTGGAAGGTGGTTTCGATGTGCTCTGTGTGCGTGAACTCACCGGCGGGATGTATTTCGGCCAGCCGAAGAGCCGCACCGTGCTGCCGGATGGCGACATCGAGGTGATCGACACGATGGTCTATAAGAAGAGCGAGATCGTCCGCATCGGCCACGTGGCCTTCAAAGCCGCGCAACTGCGCCGCAAGCACGTCACCAGCGTGGACAAGGCCAACGTCCTGACCAATTCCGTGCTCTGGCGCGAAACGATGGTCGAGGTCGCCAAGGAATACCCGGATGTGACTCTCGCCCACCTTTACGTGGACAATGCCGCGATGCAGCTGATCAAGGCTCCGCGCAGTTTTGACGTGCTCGTGACCGAAAACCTCTTTGGCGACATCCTGAGCGACGAGATGGCCATGATCGCTGGCTCCCTCGGCATGCTCGCCAGTGCCAGCCTCGGCAAACCAAAGGGCGACGGCCTTTACTTCGGCCTCTTCGAGCCTTCCGGCGGCACCGCCCCTGACATAGCGGGCATGGGCATCGCGAATCCTATCGCGCAGATTCTTTCCGTGGCCCTGCTGCTGCGTTTCTCCCTCGGCCTAGAAGCTGAAGCTGCGAGCATTGAGTCCGCTGTGAAGAAGGTCATCGACAGCGGTCTGCGTACTGGTGACATCTTCAGCGGCGCTCCCGGCACGAAGAAGGTGAATACGAAGGAAATCAGCGAAGCGATTATTGCTGCGCTGTGATCTGATCGTTTGCGGGACCATCGGTTGAAATACCCCCCATCTTATGCAACTCTAAGTGAATGGAATCGCCACAGTTCAATTCCAAATCGACTTCCGCACCGGTCGGGAAACAGCTCTCACCGGCGCGCCTTCGACGACGGAGAACGCGCAGCTTGCTCTACCCTTAACCGCCAGCGAGCAAAAGGAATCCAAGAGGCAGCTCGATCAACTCCATCCCGGGAATCGGTTTCGGCTGATGTTTGGGCAGCTCTTGTTGCCGCAAGGTCTCGTGACTGGGTCGTCCCGCTCGTCAACCTGAGCCATCTTGGCCTCGGCCTGGATGGGGATGGCATGGTGAACATCGCGTTTCCTCATTCCTCTGAAAACCGGAGCCGAGGCCTGCCCTTTCGCCGATTTGGAGTGGGGTGTCGTGTACAAGCTGTTCCCGCTGCAGGGAAATGGCGGCCTGGGAAAAACCTTTGAGCTGGAACGGGATGCAGAACACAATGGCTTCACCATGAATGTGCGTGATGCCATTCTCGCCGAAACCATGGATAAACTCATGATTTTGCACGATGCGGGCGCTCATCCCACAGAACTCGTGGGGCTAGATGAGGATGGAGATTATCTGATCGTCAAACAGCCACTCGCTCAAAGCTATGGCGACATGGAAGCGGATCGTGATGCTACCCTGCGAACGATTGATGCCGCACGTCATCATGCCATTGAGCGCATGCGGGCCGTGCCATGCCGAGCCCGTTTCAAGCGAGCCGTCTGGATCATCTGGGTTGATGAGCGAGCCTGGGAACTGAGCGATCTGCATCCTGGCAATGTGATGAAAGACGCCAGTGAATGGCCCTGCATTATCGACGCACTGCTGGCCCCCGTTCCTCCAGTTTTGGTCAATTCCGATCGATGGCTGTCCGAAGCCGTGGCAGATGCCCGTGTGTGGTGTGAAACCGGGGCATTGACAAAGCGCAAAGCCTTTGACGACGTCAACGACGACGACCTCTAACTCACCCGTTCACCACATTCACCGGCTTCTCAGCCAGGAAGGCTTTCAGGTTCGCGGCGGTGAGGTCGATGAGGCGGGCACGTGATTCGCGGCTGGCCCAGGCGACGTGGGGTGTGATGAGGCAGTTTTTGGCGGTGAGGAGTGGATTGTCGGCTTTGGCGGGTTCGACGGAGAGCACGTCGAGACCAGCACCGGCGATGCGGCCTTCATTCAGGGCTTTGGCGAGAGCAGGTTCATCGACAAGAGGGCCGCGGCCGGTGTTGATGATCATGGCTTCGGGTTTCATCAAGTTGAGCGTGCGTTCGCCGACGAGGTGCTTGGTGGCATCGGTCAGCGGGCAGTGCAGGCTGATCACGTCGGACTGGCGGAAGATGTCATCGATTTCAGCCGCTTCGACACCGGCGGGCGGTGGCTCTTTCCAGGTGCGCTTGGAGGCGAGCACCTTCATGCCAAAGGCGGCGGCAATGCGCGCCACGGCGCTGCCAATTTCCCCATAGCCGATGATGCCGAGCGTGCGGCCGGAGAGTTCGATGATCGGATGATCATAGTAGCAGAAGTCGGGGCACTTGACCCAGCCGCCTTCCTCGACGCTTTTTGATGCGTGGCCGACGTGATTGGTCATTTCCAGCATGAGTGCGATGACATGCTGAGCGACGGCGGGGGTGCTGTAGCCGGGGACATTGGTGACCACGATGCCGTGCTCTTTGGCTGCGACGACATCGACGATATTGAAGCCGGTGGCGGTGACACCGATGTATTTCAAATCTGGCAGCGCGGCGATGATTTCACGTGTGAGCGGAGCTTTGTTGGTGATGACGATCTCGGCTCCGGCGCAGCGGGCGACGGTTTGATCCAGCGGCGTACGTGCATGCACCTCGCAGGCGGCGATGGCTTCGAGGGGCTGCCAGGAAAGGTCGCCAGGATTTGCGGTGTGGGCGTCGAGAAGAACGATTTTCATATGAGCCGCATCGTAAGCCGAAAAAAGAGATTTTTGGGAGAAAAAGTCATTGGATGACGATAATGCTTCCGCCATGCGTCCCCTCATCATCACTCTGTTTTCCATCGCCTGCCTGTTTGCCGTCGCCGCTCCGAACGAGGAGGTGAAGCCGCTCAAGGTTCTCATGATCACCGGCGGCTGCTGCCATGACTACGAAAATCAGAAGCTCATCCTCAGCGAAGGCATCAGCGCCCGTGCGAATGTGGAGTTCACCATCGTACATGAAGAAGGACCGGAAGGTAAGAAGGACAAAAACCACAAGATCTCGGTCTATGAAAAGGACAAGTGGGCCGAGGGCTATGACGTGGTCCTGCACAACGAATGCTTCGGTGCGGTCGAGGACGTGGCCTTTGTCGAGCGCATCGCCAAGGCTCACCAGGACGGCGTTCCGGCGGTGATGCTGCACTGCTCCACCCACAGCTACCGCATGGCCAAGACCGACGAATGGCGCAAGTGCGTGGGCCAGACCTCGATGAGCCATGAGAAGAACCGCGATTTGAACGTAAAGAACATCGCCGAAGGCCATCCTGTCATGCAAGGTTTCCCGGCGGAATGGCTGGACGCCAAGGATGAGCTCTACAAAAACGAAAAACTCTGGGAACACTTCGTCCCACTGGCCAAAGCCTTTGGCGAAGAAACACAGCAGGACCACAACGTCATTTGGGTGAACGAATATGGCAAAGCCAGGGTCTTCGGCACCACGCTGGGCCACGGCAATGAAACAATGCAGTCCCCCGTCTATCTCGACCTCGTCGCCCGTGGTCTGCTCTGGGCCTGTGGCAAGCTTGGCGAAGACGGCAAACCACTGCCGGGCTACGAAGCGAAGCAGAAGTAAACTCGCTAGGCCTGCAACACCTGGACCAGGGTCTTCAGCAGGGTTTCGGCGGAATACGGTTTCGGGATGAAGTGTTTCACGCCGGCCCCCATCGCCCTGGCCACCATGTCTTTGACGCCCAAACCACTGGCGGCGATGATGCGCACCTGCGGATTCATGCGCATCAGCACCTGAATGGTGGCCAGCCCGTCCATGACGGGCATCATCATGTCGGTGAGCACGACGGCTATGTCTTGCTGGTGGGTGGAAAACAAGGTCGAGGCCTCGACACCGTCCGCCGCCAGCAGCACACGGTACCCGAAGGTTTCCAGCGTCTGACTGATGATCTGCCGGACCGTGACCTCATCATCGACCACCAGCACCAGTTCACCATTGCCACGAGGCAGATCCGTCTCGACGGGATTGTCTTCCTGTGTGCCGTCGGCATCATTCGCAGGCAGGTAGAGCTGAAATTTTGTGCCTTTCCCCATCTCACTCTGCACCCGCAGAAAGCCGTGATGACCTTTGATGATGGCGAGCGAGGAGGACAATCCCAGGCCGGTGCCTTTGCCCAGTTCCTTGGTCGTGAAAAACGGTTCAAAGATGCGCTCCAAGACATCCGGGGGCATACCGGTACCATTGTCTTTTACCTCGATCAGCACATGCCGTCCGGGCTTTGCCTCGGCACTCAGCCCGGCGCAGTGCTCTTCCAGCACCACGTTGCGGGCAGAGAGCTGCAGCATGCCACCGTTGGGCATGGCATCACGCGCATTGACGCAAAGATTGAGCAAAACCTGATGCAATTGCGTGGGGTCGCCCTGCACACCCCACAAATCCGGCTGGATGCTGCTGCGCACCTGGATGTTTTTCAGGAAAGTCTCGTTGATGATTTTTTCGATCTCCTTGAGCAGGCGGCCCACCTCCACCGCCAACTGCCGCCCTTCTACGCCACGCGCAAACGAGAGCACCTGCTGAACCATCTCCGCTCCGCGTCTGGCACTGCTTTCGATCGTGGAGCAAATGTTCAGCCGCCGTGCATCGGTCTCCTGCAATTTCAGCAGTTCAATGGACATCATGATGGGAGTGAGCACGTTGTTGAGATCGTGCGCGATGCCGCCTGCCAGCGTGCCGATGCTCTCCATGCGCTGCGAGCGCAGCAGCTGGGCCTCGACCTGTTTGCTCTCGGTGATGTCCTCCGCCGTACCCACGATTCGGAGCACTGTGCCGCGTGAATCTCGCACGGGGAAGGCCCGGTCATGAATCCACCGCAGAGTACCGTCAGAACGCTGAATACGGTACCTCTCATCATACTCACCCCGCTTCCGCTTGGCGGCAGTCGCCAGTTCAACACGTTCCCGATCATCTGGATGCACCGAGTTCAGCCAGCTGTGAGGATCTGCATACAGGCTGGCGCAGGTGCGGTGCCATATTGTTTCATAGGCCGGACTGACATAGATCATTTCAGAGCCGCTCGGGTCCGTCATCCAAAACACCTCTTCGATGGTTTCTGCAAACTGGCGGAACCGCTTCTCGCTCTCGCGTAGGGAGAGCTCCGCCTGCCTGCGTTCCACTCTTTCGAGCGCCAGCGACACTAGATTGGACATCGCCAGGGCAAAGGTCTTCTCATCAGCTGTCCACTCCCGCAAAGTGCGGACATGCTCAAGACAGAGCACACCGGTGCGAAATCCGCCCACGATGATGGGCACGTCCAGTATGGACCGGATGCTATGAGGACGCAGGTAGTCCTCCACGAATTCAAAGGTGCTGGGGTTTTGGACGGCGTCATCCGCAATGATCATCTCTTGTTCCTCCAGTGCGCGAAAATAGGCCGGATGGGTGGTGGCTAAAAGCTCCATTCCCGACGTGTGCCTCCCCTCCTCCCACTCAAACAAATCCACACATTTGATGGCAGAGCGGTCGCTGTTGTAGCGCCAGATGCTGACGCGGGAAACGTTCAGAGTCTGAGCGGCACCCTCGGCGATTTTTCGCAGCAGCAGCAAAGCATCCTCACCATCCCCCCCCCAGTGGCGCGTCAGTTCAATCAAGGTCTTGCGCTGCTTGATAAACCGCTTGTCGGCTTCGCGCAATTGCGCCTCCCGCCGGCCGATGTCCAGGGCGAAACCAATGTCTATGGCCAGTTCATCAAGCAAAGCCATCTCATCCGCGTCGAAGAACTCCGCAGTATCGGCATACAAGTTGAACACACCGATGGTTTTGTCCCCTGATTTCAATGGCAGCGAAGCCATGGAAAGATACCCCCCGCAAAGGGCATCAGTACGCCGACAGGCTGCCTCAGGATCAAGTTCAAGGTCATTGCAAACCGAGTGTTCGCCGGACTCTAATGCACGCGCAGTCATGGGGCAGGCCGTACCGGACTGCGCTCCGCGGTTGCGGGCCTCGAGTATTTCCAAGGTTGCCTGCGTGGCACCAATGTGTGCGGCGATTTGAAGCCGACCCGTGTCAGCATCCTGTAGACCAATCCAGGCCAGACCAAACAGGCCTTTTTCAACCGCGATCCGACAGGCCGTCGTCAGCATTGCCTCCTGATTCTTCTCACGAACAATGGTCTCATTGATGCCGCTCAGCATGGCATACAGACGGTTGAGCTGCTGGATCCGCTGCTCCGCCTTCCTGCGCCCGGTGATATCCTCCATCTGTGAGACAAAGAAGGCGGGGGAGCCTTGTTCATCGTTCACCATCGAAACACTGAGAAGCACCCACACCACACCGCCGCGCTGATGGAGATAGCGCTTTTCCATCTGATAGCTTTTGATCTCGTGGCGGAGCATTTGCTGCACGTAGGCAAGATCAAGATCAAGGTCATCTGAGTGGGTGATGTCCTGGAAGGTGAGAGCAAGCAGTTCGGCTTCAGTATAACCGACGATTTCGGTCAGCGCCCGGTTGACACGCAGGAAGTGTCCGTCGGGTGAGACAAGCGCCTTGCCGATGGGGGCATTCTCAAAGGCAGCAGCGAAGGTGGCTTCACTTTCACGCAGCGCCTCCTCCGCCCGTTTGCGTTCGGTGATGTCTTGCACCGTGCCAAAACAGCATGCGGATTTACCCTGATCATCAAAGCGTATCTCCACTTTCACCACGACGTGCGAAATCTGTCCGTCCGAGCTTTGCACACGGTATTCAAACGGAGCAATGACCGTACCGGGATGAGCGGCTGTCAGCTGCTCAACGTAGGCGTCCTGTCGTGCTCGGTCGTCAGGGTGAACCATCACCCGGAACCTGTCGTAAGTGAGTACGACCGACTGTGGCGGCAGCCCGAAGATCCGATAGAGTTCGTCCGACCATTTAATGCTGCCATCCGCAACTGTATATTCCCAGCTACCGATGTGGCTGATCGATTGAGCACGCCCAAGGTCGGCGCTTACCTGGGTCAGTGCCGCCTCCGTCCGTTTACGATCACTGATGTCCACGAAGGTCGCCACCACGTGCGGCTCGCCCTGAAATTCGATGGTTTCCGTGCTGGCAATGACATGAAGAATTTTGCCATCGCGCGCACGTAATGCGAGTTCCATGTCGCGGATCGAACGTTGTTCATCCAAATTCTTGCGGAGCAACGCGGCCACTTCCTGATCAAACACCGCGAGATCAACCATGGAGCGATCCACGGCTTCCTCGCGAGTCCATCCCAGGAGACTGAAGAACGCATTATTGACCTCCACGATTTTTTGATCACGCATGCGGCCAATGGTCAACGCGACCGGACTGCTGCGAAACGCCTTGATCAGGCGCGTCTCTCCCTCACGAAGCATCTCCATGGCTTGCTTGCGCACCGTAATGTCTTCGGTGAACATGATGAGGCCGCCGATGGAATCATCCGCCTGACGCCATGGCCGGATCTCCCAGCGAACCCAATCGGTCCTGCCATCTGCCCGCAGGAAAGTCTCCTCATCGCACTTTTCAATATTGCCGGCCAGGCACCGTTGATGGATGGCCTTCCAGCGCGATGGAACTTCGGGAAAGACATCGTAATGGCTGCGGCCTACAATGGACTGAGCGCCAAGGCGGTAATCCTCCATCCAGCGCTGACTGACCACTAGATATTTCATATCACAATCCAGCATGGCGATAGCTGCGGGACTGTGCCGCGTGTACAGCCGCAACTGCTCTTCACGCTCGCGCAAAGCCCGTAGTTCCAGCCGACGAGCAGCACCATCAGTGTCCCCCCCCCCAGGACGCCGTAGCCTAGGTAGCGCAGATAGCGGGCACCGCCCAAGGTCTGCCCAAACCATTTCTTTTCAATCCGGGCAAACTCCGGCCTTCCCACATCTGCGAACCCTTTCTCAATCACCTGGAGCAGGCTGGCATTTCCTTTGCGGACTGCACGATGAAACTCCCCGGTGGTGATCGGCTCCGACATCCTGAACTCCGTCTCCAGACCCTGCTTGTGGAGGAAGTAAAGCGCTGGCGGCTTGTCCACGACAAAGACATTCACCTTGCGCTCACGGGCGGCGGTGATGATCGCCTCATAGTTGTTATACAGCAGCAGCGGGGAGATCCCCCTGTCCTGTAGTATCAGCGCTGTCGCATCGCCTGTTTTGGCCGCGACCGGGAACCCCCTCAGCGAAGCCACGTCGGTAATGCCTGAAATCGTCGCGCGAAAAAAGATGGGCACCTGGATCGTGGCGTAGGACTTGGAAAAATCCAGATACTTGGCGCGTTCGGGAGTCTCAAAGACTGAGTCAATAACATCAAACTCTCCAGCTTTCATCCGGCTTACGGCCTCTCCCCAGTCCATTCCGGAAATCTCGGCGGAGACTCCCGTCTTTTTCTCCCAGGCGCGCCACTGATCAATGATGATGCCCTGCAGGCCACCGGCGCTGTCTCTGAAAACATAAGGTGGGAAATTGTCATCCATCACCACGGAGATCTTGCGCAGCGGGGCCGGTTGCTGCCCAGAGGCACCCATACCGGCGAGCAAAAAGCCAGCGACGAGTCCGGACATGAACTGCAAACCGCGTTTTGCAACGGCGCAGGTCGTGACTGCAATCCAGCCCCCCAAACCACCAGGCCAAGTCGTTGATGGAAAGCGCTGCGGATAAAACTTCTTTGCTTGTTTGATCACACAAGCATCATCCAAAACGGCAACATGAAGGGGTGTTTCCGTCATGCCTCACCTATGTCAGAACGTGGATGTCCATGTCCCGTCAGTTTACCCATTTAAGCTCTGGCGTCTAACGCTTTGAACTACAGGGAGTTTTAGTCTTCCCATGGCCCTCTTGCCAGCACCCGCAGCGGCACGATCAGGCGGTGCACTGCCCATGCAGCACCGTATCAAGCGTCTTGAGCAGAGTTTCTGCCGTGTAGGGCTTGGGGATGAAATTTTTGACACCTGCGTGGGCTGCTTTTTCCTCCATGCCTGCCGCATTCATGCCACTGGCCGCGACAATACAGATCTGCGGATTCATCCGCATCAGCACCTGAATCGTCGCAGGGCCGTCCATCACGGGCATCATCATGTCGGTGAGCACTAAAGCAACTTCGGCACGATGTACGGAGTAAAGCGAGACCGCCTCGGCACCATCGGCGGCCAGCAGGACACGATAACCAAAGGTTTCCAAAGTCTGCTTGGTGATCTGCTGCACGGCCGCTTCATCATCGACCACCAGCACCAGTTCACCGTTGCCACGCGGCAGTTCCGCCTGCTCCCGCACTTCCACTTCAGCATGTTCGGACATGTGCGCCGGCAGATAAACGTGGAACCGCGTGCCTTCCCCAAGTTCACTTTCCACCCGCACCAAACCATGATGGCTTTTGACGATGGCAACCACCGATGACAGCCCCAGACCGGTGCCTTTGCCCAGTTCCTTCGTGGTATAAAACGGTTCAAAAATGCGCTCCATAACCTCCGGCGACATGCCGGTGCCATTGTCCTCCACCTGAATATGGAGATACGGTCCGGGCTTCGCCCCGGCAATCATAGCCGCACATTGCTCATCCAGCATCAGGTTCCGGGCGGCCAGTTTCAAAGTGCCGCCATTAGGCATGGCATCACGTGCATTCACACAAAGGTTGAGCAGCACCTGATGGATCTGCGTGGGATCTCCCTGCACGACCCACAAGCCGGACGGGATTTCACTGAGCACCTGAATGCTCTTCAAGAAAGTTTCGTTGGTGATCTTTTCGATCTCCTTGAGCAGATGCCCGACCTGCACCGCCAACTGCCGGCCTTCCACTCCTCTGGCAAAGGAGAGCACCTGCTTGACCATGTCCGCACCGCGTCTGGCACTACCTTCGATCGTGGCGAGAATGCTCTGCTTCTGCTCGCTCCGCTCCTGCAGCTTCAGCAGCTCAATGGACATCATGATAGGTGCCAGCACGTTGTTGAGATCATGCGCGATGCCGCCCGCCAGCGTGCCGATGCTCTCCATGCGCTGCGAGCGTAAAAACTGCTGCTCCAGTTTTTTGCGTTCAGTGATGTCGGTGTTGATCGAGAGGATGGACTTGGGGCGGCCCTGCACATCCCTGATCAGTGTCCACCGCGACTCCACGATCACCATGCGTCCGTCCTTGTCGTACTGCTGCATCTCCCCGGCCCACTCGCCCTGCTCCTTGACCGCTTTAACAACGGCAAGAAACTGCGCCGCATCACGGTTCAGCAGCTCCAGTTGCGAATGATCCAGCACCTCGCCAGCCTGCCACCCATAGAGCCGCTCCGCACTGCGGTTCCAATAATGAATGCGGAACTCTTCCGGTCCGCACACGATGATGGCGTCCCGCGCCTTGTCCAGCAGCGAGGCCTGTTCGCGGATTTTTTCTTCCGCCAGCTTGCGCTGCGTGATGTCACGCATGATGCACTGCAGACGACCATCCGGAAGGAGAGTGGCGCCAACTTCAGCGGGAAACAGGGAACCGTCTTTGCGGCGACACTGCCATTCACTTCGCACCACTTCCCCTTCCCCCATCCGTGCCACCTCGGGCAGAATGCGCACCATTTCGCCGGAAGCGACGATGTCAACAAAGCCCATCCGCACCAGCTCATCCCGCGGCTGCCCCAGCATCTGGCAGGCTGCCGCGTTTACTTCCAGCAGACGCCCCGCCGTGTTAGAGACCAGGATGCCGTCCGAGGCTGACTCAATGAGTGTGCGAAACTCTGCCTCACTCGCCCGCAAGGTCAGTTCAGCCTGCTTGCGCGTCGTGATGTCCTCGGAAAAAATGATGATGCCGCCGATCACGCCATCCGCCTGGTGCCAGGGGCGGATTTCCCAGCGAATCCAGTCAATGGCACCATCCGCACGGACGAACTTTTCATCCTCACTTTTTTCGACCGCTCCCGCCAGACAACGGCGGTGGATATCCTTCCAACGAGGGGGCACTTCAGGGAAGATATCATAATGACTGCGTCCGGTAACAGACTGCTCCCCCAGGCGGTAGTCCTCCATCCAGCGCAGGCTAACCACCAGATAATTCATGTCACGATCCAGCATGGCGATGGCCGCCGGACTGTGTTTGACACAGAGACGCAGCTGCTCCTCGCGCTCCTGCAGCGCGCGTGTGCGTATCCTTACCTGACCCGCCAGTATCCAGTTCCAACTGACCAGCAAAGTTACCAGGGAAACTGCCGCGAGCGCGGCATACCCCAGACCACGCAGGTACGGATGCCCGTCCAAAGTCTGCCCAAACCATTTCTTCTCGATCTGGGCAAGCTCCCATGCCCCCACATCGTCGAACCCTTTTTCGACCAGCTGTAGCAGGCCCGCATT
Organism: Verrucomicrobia bacterium 12-59-8; assembly: GCA_002279765.1. Next base: position 11,469 of record NCCR01000037.1, read on the forward strand.
GCCTTTGCCAACGGCGCGGTGAAACTCGCCAATGCTCACCGGGGCGGACATCCTGAACTCCGACTCAATGCCCAGCTTTTGCAGGAAATACTGTGCCGGCGTCTTGTCCACGACGAAGACGTTCACCTTGCGCTCATTGGCCGCCGTGATGATCGCCTCGTAGTTGTTGAACAACATCATGGGGGTGATGTTGTTTTCCTGGAGCATCCTGACCGAGGTGTCCCCCAGCTTGGCCGCCACTGGAAACCCCCGCAATGAGGCAAGATTGTTGATGCCTGAAATGGAGGAGCGGAAGAAGATGGGCACCTCGACGGTGGTGTACGGCTTCCCAAAATCGAGGTAGGCAGCGTGCTCGTCCGTCTCGAAAATCGCGTCGATGACATCAAAATCGCCCGCCCTCATCCGCCGGACGGCGTCGTTCAGATCCATGCCATGAATTTCAGCGGTGACTCCAGTCCGCTGCTCCCAAACACGCCACTGGTCAATGTTGATGCCCTGTAGCTTGCCCTCGTCGCTTCTGAAAACGTAGGGGGGGCAATTATCATCAGTTACCACGGTGATCTTGCTTGGCGGGACCGGCTCCCGCCCAGGAACATTCGTGGAAACGAGCAGGCATGAGGTAAACATGATCATGCACACCACCCGGCCGGGATGCCCGCCAGCGCCGGATAAAAAAACTCCTCGCAGCCTGGCAGCCAGTGCCGCAGCACTAGCTGAAAACCAAATGGAAATGGGGTTGAGAGCTTCCATCATGATTCAAACGCGCTCCGGGAATGCAAGTGCCTTAAACCCAGCACCTTGTATGGCAATGAGGTTCATCAGTTTATAAGTCAGCAGCCGGCTGAGTACGCAGCACCGTGTGCAGCATTCGCAGCAGTGTTTCCGCCGTATAGGGTTTAGGAATGAAATGTTTGACGCCGGCAGTCGTGGCTTTGGCCACCATGTCTTTCACGCTCAGTCCACTGGCGGCGATGATGCGCACCTGCGGATTCATCCGCATCAGCACATGAATGGTCGCCGGTCCGTCCATCACCGGCATCATCATGTCCGTCAATACCACCGCGATTTTCTCCTTGTGAGTGGCATACAGCGTCGATGCCTCCACCCCGTCAGCTGCCGGCAGCACCTGATAGCCAAAAGATTCCAAGGTCTGCCCGGTGATCTTCCGCACGGCTTCCTCATCATCAATGAGGAGGACCAGTTCGCCATTGCCCCGAGTCATTTCAGCCATCACAGGTGGAGGCTGGCTCGTACTACTCCCCATTTGCGCAGGGAGATACACCTGGAACAGAGAGCCCTTGTCCTGTTCACTGGAAACACGGATAAAACCTTGATGGCTTTTGATGATGGCAAGTGCGGATGATAGCCCCAGGCCAGTGCCCTTGCCCAGCTCCTTGGTGGTGAAAAACGGTTCAAAGATGCGATCAATCACTTCCGGCGGCATGCCTGTGCCGGTGTCTTGCAGTTCGATGAGCAGATAGGGGCCGTGCTTCGCCCCGGCGATCATCGCCGCACACTGTTCATCCAGCATATGATTTCCTGCCCTGAGGCTGATGGCACCGCCGTTGGGCATGGCATCTCGTGCGTTCACGCACAAATTGAGCAGCATCTGGTGAATCTGCGTGGGATCACCCATCACCACCCACAGATCAGCCGGAATGTCGCTGCTCACCCGGATGTTCTTCACAAACGTTTCATTGGCGATTTTTTCGATGCCTTTGAGCAGATGGCCTGCCTGCACCTCCACCCGCTGCCCCTCAACCCCCCGCGAAAACGAGAGCACCTGGCGCACCATGTCCGCTCCGCGTCTGGCGCTGTTTTCGATGGTCGCCAGCACCCCCAGGCGCAACGCATCCTGCTCCTGTAGTTTCAGCAGCTCGATGGACATCATGATCGGCGTCAGCGCATTGTTCAGATCATGCGCGATGCCGCCTGCCAGCGTGCCGAGGCTTTCCATGCGCTGCGCGCGCAGCAGTTGCTCCTCTACTTTTTTGCGTTCAGTGATGTCGGTGTTGACCGCCAGAATGCTGCGTGGCCGGCCAGCGGCATCACGCAGCAGCGTCCACCGTGCTTCGACGATCAGCTTGCGGCCGTCTTTGCATAGCTGCTGCATTTCCCCATCCCATTCCCCGGTTCGTAACACGCGGTCACACGCCTGCTGAAAAAATTCGCTGCACAGGTCTTTAAGCTCCGTCAGCAGGCGCCCGCCCGCTTCCGCCGCAGTCCAGCCATACAGCCGTTCCGCGCTCTTGTTCCAGTAGGTGACGCGGAGATCGAGCCCGCATACCAGAATGGCATCTCTGGACAAGTCGAGCAGGGAGGCCTTTTCGAAGGCTGCCTGCTGGGATGCCTCCAGCTCCTGCGTGCGCATTTTCACCCGCTGTTCAAGGTCTTGCAGATGTGATTTGGACTCTAACAGCAGCCGCGATTTTTCCGTCAGTGAAATGGCCAACTGCAGCACCTCGACGATGTCGAAGGGCTTCTTCAAAATGAGCATCCGGTCACGCGGCTTGATCTGCTCCTGCACCTCGCTCCAGCAGCAGTCTGCATAGGCGGTGCAGATTACGATCTGCATGTCAGGACATACCTGCCAGATCTGCCGTGTGGTCTCGATGCCGTCCCAGCCCGGCGGCATCCGGACATCGACGAAGGCCATGGCATAGGGCTGGCCCTCGGACAGCGCACGTTTGACCATCTGCAGGCCTTCCTCGCCTTGGGACGCGGCATCAATGGAGAAGGTCTGCGTAGAGGTCTGGGTCTGCAGCGGCGTGCCAAACAGCGCCGCTTCAGCCGCCTCCAGTGCGTCATCTACGGTGTTGGCAGGTGCCAGGATTTTGCGGAAGTCATCATGAATGGAGCGGTTGTCATCAATGACAAGAATGCGCCGATTCGTGACTGTCTTGGTGGTATGCGTCATGATCGGGTTAGTTCTCCAGCGGCAGAGTCAAGGTGAAGATGGCTCCCAGGCCTGGACCATCGCTGTGTGCTTTCAAAGTGCCTCCTAGCTCCCTGGCAGCCAGCGCTCCGCTGTGCAGGCCAAAACCATGGCCAAGCTTTTTGGTGGTGAAGCCATGGGAAAAAATCCGATCAAGGTTTTCCGGGGCGATGCCGGTGCCATTGTCGATCACGGCGATCTCGAGCATTCCCTCCTGGTTTTGCACCACGCAAACTTTCATGCGCCGGTCGCCGTCACTGTGATCCAACGCGTGTTTGGCATTGCTCAGCAGGTTCACCAGAATCTGCATCACCTTGTGCCGGTCCGTTTTCAATGGCGGCACTGGGGCAATTTCTCGCTCCACATTGACTTCATGACGGCTGAAACTGGCTGCGTTGATGCGGATGCTGTCCTCGACTAGGTCCGCCATTGAGAGGACTTCGACCACTCCCGTGCCACGTGCATAGCGCTGCTGCATCGCCACGATCTCCTTGATGTGATCGATGTTCTTCTGCAGCATTTCCATCTCCTGCAAAATGGCCTGCTGCGGCTCCGCCAGATGCGCCGCCAGCTTGAGCAGGTAGTCCGGCAGCATCTTGCCGCGCGGGTCTGTGGTGAGGAAGGCGGGCAGGTCCGCCGAGTGCTGCTGTAGCAGTTCCGCCACGTTCTTCAGACTACCGGTCCTGAACTCACGGACTTTGCTGGTGGCAAGCTCAGCCGAGACACCGACACTGTTGAGCACGTTGCCTACATTGTGCAGCACGCTGGTGGCCACCTCGGCCATGCCTGCGAGACGGGAAGTTTCGAGCAGTTCCGCCTGTGTCCTGTTCAATTCGGTTGTGCGCTCTACCACCTGGCGCTCGATTTCAAAGTTGCTGCCCTCGAGCGTGGCACGACGCAGCGCGATCTCGGACATTTCCCGCAGCATCCGGTGAATGGCGAAGATCAGAATGACGTCTTCAAACAGCACCCAGCCGGCATGTTCCACCCAGCGCCAAGAGCTGGCGGCTAGCACCCCGAACACGGATTGCGGCCAGAAGAGGCCGCGTAGCAGATGATCTCCTGCCACCACTACGGTGGCCGTCGCCAGCACACGCCAGTCGCGATAAAAAGCAAGAAAAGCCAAGGAACCAAAGATGTGAAAGTGGGTCTCAATACGCCCGCCGGTCAGGTGGATCAACAATGCAGATGTCAGCATCTGGGCAGCTGCAATGACATGGCGGGTCACGGCCAGTCCAGGATGCCTCCAGGCCAGCCACACTGGAAAACCGCTAATCACGCCACCGAGCAGCACTGCGGCCCAGACATGGATGTGGACCTGGCTTGAGTCCCCGATCCAAGTCAGGGGAGAAATCACCAAGGCGGCTGCAATGCCCGCCAGCCATTGAACGATCATCAGCCCGGCAAACAGTTGGTCCGTGTGCCGGTGCAGGTCGTTCTCGGCGGCACGAAACAGCGTCAAAGCGCGACGTTGCAACGCGGAGTCCGGCAGTGGCGCTGGATAAACCGCAGCGTCACCCACCTGAGCGCAGGTTTGATGGCGCGGTTCGTGGAACTTGGCACGTAGCAACGCCGTGGTTTGCTTCAGCGCGTGATCTTGAGGCAGTGTGTTCGCGGCTATGGCTGACATAAGGTGCATTCTTCCGTGGTGGTTTTCCATCCGAGGGCACAGCCGAAAACGGGGGCACTGGCAGGAAGCGTGGTTTTTTGCTTTAACAGACACTCAATGGCATCCCTCCCGGGATTATCCCCGGCATGGCCCCGTGAGAGGGTGATGCCTCCTTGGAAAATCAGCCTGCCACCGGCATCATAGAGCAGCGTCTGGCCCGATGTTGCCGCCTGAAAGCGGCGGGCTTCTACACCATCATGATCGACATTCACCTGCACACCTGGAATGTTGGCCCCGGTTCGCCAGAGGTCGGCTTTCACCCACTCCTCGGCCCTGCCCTCTGGCTGGATGAACCACACCTGCGCGCTGAGCAATCCCTGGCAGTGCGCCATGAGCCGCTCCAGTTCGCCTAGGGTCGCACGGGAGCAAGAGCACTGCGGATGAATGAACATCACCAGCTTTGACAGACCCGGATCTCGTTTCATCCGACTGGTTTCCGGCCATTGTTCCGGTGGGTTGCCAGCCACGCCGGCGGTATGAGAATACTGCGCCATCAGCATGCTGCCCGTGAGCACCAGCAGGAGCCAGATCACGGCAATAGCGCTGATTTTCAATGCGGCAGAGCCACGGCACCTTTGCCCTTGCACCGTGTCGGGTGAGGGTGTCGAAGGCGACGGATTTGGAAAAACAGGGCCAATCACCCCTAAACATAAGGGGAGGTGCCAACGCCCCCCAACTAAGCCATGCCTTATTTAATATGGCCGAACCGCTTAGCCATCTGCTAGAGCAGCGAACTTTCCCATTCTGGTCTTAGTTACTGATTGATTTCCAACGCCATATCATCGTTTGCCGGCATCGCGCTGGAGCGCGGACTGCGCAGCGCACGGTCACCGTTGAAGCTTTCACTGTGTGCATGTTTGTAGCCGGCCGGATCAATCGTCTGCCAGAGGCGGTCCATTCTTTCGCTGGAACACCCGGTCAGGTGGAGAACGGCCAGCAACCCCGGCAGCAGAAGAAGACGCTGCAAACTATGAGAGGGAAGAGTTTGGAAAGCTTTCATCAGTGCAGTTGTTGGGGTTATTTCTGTCCGTAGTACGCCCCCGGTCCGTGTTTGCGCAAATGATGCTTTTCCAGGATGTACTCAGGAATCGAGCCCATGGCAGGGTTCAGCATGGCAGCACCCAGAGCCATATGCGCGCACATTTCCAGGGCGATGCCGTTCTTCAGTGAATCCATGGCGTTTTTGCCAAAGGTAAACGGCGCGTGGTGGAGCTGCAGGACAGCGGGCATTTCGAGCGGGCTTAGCTTTAACTCGCGCAACCTCTCTACGATGGCGACGCCGGTGAAATGTTCATAGTCCTCGGCCACCTCCTCAGGGGTAAGCGCGCGCACCAATGGGACCGTGCCGTGAAAGTGGTCCGCGTGCGTGGTGCCGAAACAGGGAATCTCGCGACCCGCCTGCGCAAACATCGTGGCATGCAGGCTGTGCGTGTGCGTGATGCCACCGATCTCGGGAAATTCACGGTAGAGCGCGAGATGCGTCTTCGTGTCGGACGAGGGCCGCAGTCTGCCCTCCACGATCTGGCCTTCAAGGTCGAGAACAACTACGTCAGCGGGTGTGAGTTCCAAATAATCCACGCCGCTCGGCTTGATGGCCCACAGTCCGGAGGCACGGTCGATGCCGCTCACATTGCCCCAGGTCAGGCGGACGAGGCCGCTGGGTTCCAAGGCACGGTTGGCTGCACAAACTTGTTCGCGGAGATCTTCGAGGGTCATCAGCGGCATGAAAGCCCAAACGTCTTACAAATCCAGCAACATAAACCGGCCTGTGTGGCGTTAATACATTGATCCTTGCAGGTTGACGTGGGGAACGCTCCAGTTGACCAGTACCTCTTACACTCATGCCCGCCTCCGCCGCTCCCACCACCGTTCCTGATCAGGAAGCCATCGCTAGAGCCTCCTCTTGGGTGGCTCCGCTCCGAACCGAAATCGCCCGCGTGCTTATAGGCCAGACCGCCCTGGTGGATCGCCTGCTGGTGGCTCTGCTGACCAACGGTCACGTGCTACTGGAAGGTGTGCCGGGCATCGCCAAGACACTGGCCGTGCGCACACTCTCAGGAACGTTGAAAGCCAAGTTCCAGCGTATTCAGTTTACCCCCGACCTGCTGCCTGCGGATGTCATCGGCACCATGGTGTATCATCCGAAAGACGGCACCTTCACCCCGCGTCTGGGCCCGATTTTTGCCAACCTGGTGCTGGCGGACGAAATCAACCGTGCCCCGGCCAAGGTCCAGAGCGCCCTGCTCGAAGCCATGCAGGAACGGCAGGTCACCATCGGCGAAAACACCCATAAACTGCCCGATCCTTTCATGGTGCTGGCCACGCAAAACCCCATCGACCAGGAGGGCACCTACACGCTGCCTGAAGCACAGCTTGACCGCTTCCTGCTTAAAGTCCGTGTCACATACCCGACGCCGGTCGAAGAACGCATGGTGCTCGATGCCATGGCCACTTCAGCTCCCAAGCTCGATGTGAGCCAGGTCACCGACATCACGGCCATCAGCGCCAGCCGCGTGGTGGTGAATGACCTCTTCATGGACGAAAAAATCCGCGATTATATCGTCGCCCTGATCCACGCCACTCGTCATCCTGATGCGCTGGCCCCGCATTTGAAACTGCTCATCCGCTGTGGTGCCTCGCCGCGCGGCACGATCAATCTGGCCCTGGCCGCCAAGGCGCTGGCCTTCCTCAACGGTCGCAACTACGTCATCCCGCAGGACATCAAGGACCTTGCACCGGACATCCTGCGCCACCGCATTCTGCTGTCTTATGAAGCCGAGGCGGAAGGTGTGACCACGGATGATGTGGTCCAGACACTCCTCGACAAGCTGCCGGTTCCTTAACGCTGCCCACTCCGTGAACCGGGAAACTGCGCAGAACGACAACGACGCCAGAATCACGCGCATCCTCAAGCGCGTGCGGCGCATTGAGCTGCTCACGCGCGGCATGGTGAAAGAGATGCTCGGTGGCCAGTACCACTCCCGCTTCAAGGGTCAGGGCATTGAGTTTGATGACTTTCGTGAGTACCAGCCCGGTGACGACGTGCGCTTCATCGACTGGAACGTCACCGCGCGCATGAACGACCCCTTTGTGCGCAAGTATGTCGAGGAACGCGAACTGACGGTGATGATCTGCGTCGATGTCAGCGGTTCCGGTGATTACGGCAGCCAGGAAGACTCGAAACGTGAACGTGCGGCGGAGATTGCAGCGGTGTTCGCTTTCAGCGCCGTGCAGAACCAGGACAAGGTGGGGCTCACGCTCTTTTCCGACGGCATCGAACACTACCTGCCGGCTCGCAAAGGTGCCTCCCATGCATTACGCATTCTTCGCGACATTTTAGACATCGAACCCAAACGGCACCGCACGGACATCAAGCCTGCGCTTGATCTTGCGCTTCAACGCATCGCTCATCGGGCGTTGGTGATCCTGGTCTCAGACTTCATCACCCCTGACCATGCCTGGGAGAAAAGCCTGCGGGCGGTCGCCGCCAAACATGACGTTGTGGCGGCGCAGATCCTCGACCCGCGTGAAATCACGCTGCCAGACGCAGGCCGCGTCTGCCTCGAAGACCCGGAGACCGGGGAGCAAATTCTCGTCAATACTTCCCACCCCGCAGTGCGGGAGCAGTATGAAGAACGCGTGGCGGAACGGCAGGACGCATTGGTACACCTGCTGCGCCGCTGCGGCGTTGAACGAATCACCATACGAACTGACGAAGACTACGTGCCTGCTTTGAAGGCGTATTTCCGTTCACGCAAAAGGAGGAAGCGCGGATGAACACGGCACCTTCCCTCATGCACCTGCTGGCACAGTTTCCCGGCCCGCCGCCTTTGCCGCACCCGGAACTTCCAGCGCCAGACAGTGTGGAACTGCCCCCTGCCTGGTGGATCCCGTGGGCGCTCATGCTCTTGCTGGTGCTCTTGATCGCGCTGGTCCTCTGGCTCCTGCTGCGCCCGAAGCAGCCACCGCCCACGCCGCAGCGCCAGCCGTGGAGTTCGGCATTGCGTGCGTTGAATGATTTGCGCTCACGCATTCAATCCATTCCGCCGCAGGATATGAGCCACAAAATCTCTCAAATTTTGCGGCGCTATCTGCAGGAGCGCTATGCGGTGCCGGCTCCCGCCCGCACGACCCGCGAAATTTTCGACGGCAAAATGGACCGCCAGCCCGGCATGCCCATTCCGCGTTCCCAGGGATTGTGGCGCGAACGGTTTGAGCCCGTGGCGCATTTGTGTGACGACATCTCGTTTATGCCAGCTCCACGCACCCTGGAGGAATCGACCATGCTCATCGATCAAGCACTCGCACGCATGCAGGAGGAGAAACCATGACGATTCCTGGCCTTCCTGAATTTCAGATTTTGCACCCGCTGTGGCTGCTGCTGATGCCCCTGGTCCCGCTGCTGGCACTGCTGCGAGGTGCGCGCGGCAAACGCGCGGCCATCAAATTCCCCACCGCCTCACTGCTGCGTGATCTCGGCAGACCGGCGCGCAGCAGCCTCGGCGGCTTCGTGTTTGGACTCATTCTGATCAGCCTGACCTTCGGCATCCTGGCGCTGTCACGACCGCAGAAAATCCTGTCCTACGAAGAAGAGAAAGCTGATGGCATCGCCATCATGCTGACAGTCGATGTCTCACTCTCAATGCTGATCGAAGACTTCTACATCGGCGGACAACCCGTGAACCGCCTCACGGCGGCCAAGCGCGTGATGGCCGACTTCATCAAAGGCCGCCGCAGCGACAAAATCGGCATCGTGGCCTTTGCCGGTGAAACCTACCTGCCCTGCCCGCTCACTCTTGACCGCGACTGGCTGATCAACAACCTTGATCGTGTGCAAACCCAGCGCGTGGGTGATGGCACCGCCATCGGGTCCGGAATCGCCGCCGCCGCCAACCGCATGCGTCGTGAAAAATCGCCGAGCAAGATCATCGTACTGCTGACAGATGGCGCAAACAACTCCGGCCGGCTCAGCCCGCAGGATGCGGCGAAACTGGCCGCCACCCTCGGCATCAAGATCTACACCATCGCCATCGGCACGCCGGGCATTCACAGCATCCCCGATCCCAAACGCGGCACTTTCACGCCAGTGGGGCAGCAACTGTTCGATGAAGGCACGCTCAAAGAAGTCGCCGCCATCGGCAACGGTCAGTTTTACATGGCGCAAAACCTCAACTCGCTCAGCGATGTGTTTGGCACCATCGACAAGCTCGAAAAAACCAAAATTGAGCATCACAAAATCATCGAGACCGAAGAACTGTTCCCCTGGCCGCTGGCCGTTTCCGCCACTGCCTTGTTTCTCGCCCTGCTGCTGTCTCTGACTGTTCTGCACTCGGCCCCTGAGCCGGTCGCCACCTGATTGACATGACCTTTGCCCATCAACATCTGCTCTGGTTTCTGCTGATCGTTCCCGCGCTGGTGGGATTGAAGTTGTGGGTGGATGCCCAGGGTTCCAAAGCCGAACGCCTGTTCACAGCGGCGCGTCTGCGACCGTCCCTCGTTATGGGGCGCTCCCGGTGGCGCTCATGGTGCGTGTACGCCCTCTACGCCATGGCCATGGCCTGCCTCGTCGCCGCCGTCGCCCAACCCCGCTGGGGAGATGAAAAACTCGAAATCCCCGACAAGGGCCGCAACATCTTCATCGCCATCGACACCTCACGCTCCATGCTCGCGCGCGACGTGCCGCCGGACCGCCTCACCCGCGCACGACTGGCCGCGCATGACCTCGTCATGGAACTCGCAGGGGAGCGCGTTGGTCTGCTGGCCTTTGCAGGTCTCGCCTACCTCCAGGCCCCCCTCACGACCGATCATGATGCCATCATCGAGTCGCTGCAGGCCTTCGACCACACGATCATCGAATGGGGTGGGAGTAACCTGGCCGATCTGCTGGAGGTCACCCTGCGAGCCATCAAAGACCTGCCGAAGAGCAATTATGCGCTGGTGATTTTCAGCGACGGCGGGGATGCCGACGCCAATCTAGTCCCCTACATCCAGCGCCTCACGGCGGCGGGTGTCGTCGTCATCACCGTGGGTGTCGGCACGGAAAGCGGCACGCTCATTCCAAACCCTGAGGTGGAAGGTGACTATATCCGTGACAAGGACGGCAACGTGGTGCGCTCACAGCTGCAAAGCGCCGTGCTGCAGCAACTGGCCTCAGCCACCGGCGGACGTTTCATCAAGCTCGACGCCCGGCCGCTCAGCCGCCAGTCCATCCAGCCCGTGCTCGACCGTTTGACTGAGCAACAGTCCGCCAACCGGCAGACTTCGAGGCCGATTGAGCGCTTTGCCTGGCCCCTCGGTCTGGGTATAGTCTTGATTATGCTTGCCTGGATCCTCAGCGCCCTGCCTCGTCCTGCCGCACGCCCGGTCGTGCTGGCACTGGCTGTCGCCGCCTTTGCACCTGCGCCTTCGGCGCGTGCCGCAGGTCCATCAGACCTGCTGGCATTCATGTTTCAATCCAGCGGCCCCACACCTGAGGATGCGCTCAAAGCGCTCGAAGGCGGCGACTTCAAAAAGGCCCGTGACCTCTACAGCAAGCTGCTGGAGCGCCAGGATTTCGATGCGCATGACCGCGAGGAACTCCTCTATGGCCTAGCCACTGCGGAGCATGACCTCACGAACTACGATGGCAGCGTCAAAAACTTCAGCGAAGTGCTTCACACGCAGGACAAATCCCTCCGCGCGCACGCACACCGCGGCATCGGCCACACCTTGTATGACCAGGGCGTGCGCGGCCTGCAGCAGCAGCCGAAGATCACCGTTCAGCGCTGGACGGATGCACTGCGCCATCTGGATGCGGCGCTGGAACTCGAGCCTGACAACAAGGATCTGCACGAAAACCGCGATCACGTGTCCGCGATGCTGGACCAACTGCGCCAGGTGATGAAACAGATGGAAGATCAGCAGAAGGGCAAAAAAGGCGACAAAGGCCAGAAGGGACAGAAAGGCGACAAGGGCGAAGGCCAGGAAGGCGAAGAAGGGGATGAAGGAGACAATGGCCAACAGGGCAGCAACACCAACGGCCAGGGGGAACGCAAAGAGCTGAAAGAATTCAGAGGCGAAAAGAAGGGGGCGGATGACGGCATCGGCGGCAAGGATGCCAAAGAACTTCCTGAAGGTCGGCTCCAGGCCGCTGGAGGTGACCAGAGCCCGGGAGAAAAAGAAGTGCTGCAAGAAAAGGAAGGCCCCAGGCCCGAGGGCGAAAGAGGGGATGAAAAAACGATAATAAAGAAGGACAACGCCACCTCCGAAAACCAACGCAACCCTCGCACCGGCTTCACCCCCGGCGAAGCCGAGGGCTTCCTCCGTCAGTACATGGATGAGATCTCCGGACTTCAAAACTTAAGGAACGGCTACCACACCCCGCCCGCGAACAAGAAGGACTGGTGAGCCGCATGCACCGGCAAAGACGAATGACGAAGCCAGAATGACGAACGAAATCCCAGCTCGAATGATTCAAAGCCTCAAACTCACATCAGTCCAAGCGCGCTCCGTCGGCATGTCCGGCATTTTGGACATTTGTCTTTCATCATTCCGGTCTCGTCATTGCGCCTGCCTGCATGCGTTGCTATGCCTGGCATTCTTTGCCTCCAGCGCCGCCGCAGCCACGGTGCGCGCCTACATCCAGCCCGACCACGCGCACACCGGCCAGTTGGTCACATATGTCATCACCGTGCAAAACGGCACCGTGCAAAACGTGCCGCAACTGCGGCTGCCAGTGCAGGTTCAAATGAGTTCAGGCCTCTCCACGGCTCAGAACATCGAGATTCGCGGCTCCCAACGGATTTTCTCCACGCAGCTCTCTTGGGGCGTCACCGGCACCGAACCAGGCGAGTTTGTCATTCCACCGCAGGAAATACAGGTGAACGGAGAGATTCTCAAGACCAACGAAGTTCGTCTCATCGTCACTGAATCTTCCAACGCCGCTCCCAATGCCGCCGAAGACGCCAGCATTCCACTGTTTCAGATCGAGGTCGGCAAGACAGAGATCTATCAGGGCGAGGTGGTTCCCATCAGCGCCAGCCTGTTTGTACCTCGGGGCAGTGTGATGTTGCGGCGCGTCGGCCTGATCGATGTCAACAAGAGTGATTTTGCCGTCCCCCGCTTTCCGCAGCAGGCCGATCAGACCCCGCAGCGCATCAACGACATCGACTACATGGTTGTCACCTATCGCAGCACGCTCTCCGCACTCCGTGCGGGCGATTTGAAAGTGGGCCCCGCCACCTGTGAGCTGCTATACGAGGTATATGACGAAAACGCCCAGAGACAGATGAGTCGAAGCCTGCCCTTTGGCATGATTATGGGCGGCGTGGAGCCACGCAAGCAGGTGGTCAAAAGCCAGGAGGTGAAGATCAAGGTTCTGCCGCTGCCCGCCGAGGGCAAGCCTGCCAACTTCAGCGGTGCCGTCGGTGATTTCAGCATCAGCGCCACCGCCACCCCCAACGAACTCAGTGTCGGTGATCCGCTGGCAGTGGACATCACCATCGACGGATCGGGCAACTTCGACGCGCTCAACCCGCCCGGCCTCATGCCGCCAGATGGCTGGAAGGCCTATCCACCTCGGCGTTACAATGTGGACGGTCCGATCGATCCCAACCTCACGCCCACCTCGCAGCGCCGTATCGGTTATTCAATGGTCTTTGTGCCGGAAAAAGTACACTCCGAACTGCCGCCGTTTGAACTCAGCTACTTCAGCCCTTCGCAAAAAAAATACATCTCTGCACGCACCGCCCCGATAGCGCTGCGCATCAAGCCCGGCACCATGGCGGCGGTTGTTCCAGCGGCGGATGGCGGCACCGGCGTGGAGGCCCCCAAACCACCGCCCGTGCAGCAGCCCAAGCCGCAGATCAGCGACATCCTCATGAATGTCCCGGCCAAGGCTAGGTGGCTGAACACACACACCGCCAGCGCACCGCTTACTGCCAGCACCAGCTTTTGGGGCATTCAGTCGATCCCGGCGGCACTAGTGATTCTGGCCTGCCTGTTCACGTGGCTGCGCCGCCGACGCGAAGTGGCCACGCGCGGGCTGCGCGGCGAACTGCAGCAGTTGTGGCGTGGTCTGGAGGAGGACAATCTCGCAGATCGTGATTTCCTTCAGCGCGCCGCCCACTTCATCCACCGCAGCCAGCCCGGAGAAGTCCAGGACGAAGCACTGCGGCAGATCATCCACCGCTATGAAACGCAAAGTTTCACGGCCTCTCCCGCCGCCGAAAAAGCACTTGGCGCAGGGGAGCGCAGCCGCATTCTGTCCGCACTGGCGCCACTGCTGAAGCGCACAGCCACTCTCATCGCTGCGCTGGCCGCGCTCTCACTCAATGCCGGTGCCGCAGATGCCTCCCCTGACGAACTTTATCAACAGGCGCGCGCGGCCTTGGAAAAAGGCAAGTACACCCAGGCTCAGTACCTTGGCGAATCACTCACCAAGCAGCAGCCGCCCGCCCTAAGTTCTGCGGTCTTCACCCTCATCGCCAACGCCCGCTACCGGCAGGAGGATTTGGGCAGGGCAGCCTTGTGGTACCAGCGCGCGCAACTGCTGGAACCCATGAATCCCGAGGTGAGACAGAATCTGCGGCACATCGATGAAAAAGTGCGCTTCTTCCGCTTCGACGAAAGCTCGCCGCTAGCAGCAGTGAGCCTGCTGCTCGCCAAAAACACCTGGATCATCGCCGCCTCCGCAGGCGTGTGGCTCATTTTACTGGCCCTCATGCGCTGGATTCTGTCCTCCTCACGCAAAAGCAGCAGCGGCGTCTGGGCGCTGGTTTTCAGCCTCATAGGCCTGCTGATTTTTATTCCCTCGGCAGCTTTTGCCAGCATCCGGCCAGCACCGGGCGACCGCGTGAAGGACGTGATGGTTGTGACCGCACGCGAAGTCAGCGCCTACACCGCCGCGACGGTCACCTCCGGCAATGTCATCACCATCCCCCCCGGCAGCCAGGTGCGCCTGCTCGAAAAACGCGGTGCCTGGAGCTACGTCGAAATCCCCAGCGGCGACGAACACGTGCGCGGCTGGGTCGAATCCGACACGTTCACACCGTTGTGGCCATGGGACATGATGCTGGTGCCGTAGGCGATCACGCACCGGCTGCAACCTTCGGCGCACCGCCCGCGCTCGGACGACTGCCAGCTTCGCGGTCGAGCACCAGCAGGCTGGCCGTGTCATTGCCCGCGAGTTTGAGGCGGTTGAGCATGTCACCCACGGTTTTTTCCTCCTCCATCTGCTCGTTGAGGAACCAGAGCAGCAGGTTCTTCGAGGCGTGGTCTTTCACCTGCTCTGCGACTTCAAACAGATCATTGATCTGCTGCGTCACCCGCTCTTCCTGCTTGAGGCTGTGCTGGAAAACATCCAGCGGCGATTTGAAATCCATCTTGGGCTTCGCAATGGGCTGAAACTCAACCTTGGCATCACGATCCACGAGGTACTGGTAAAACTTCAGCGCATGCATGGTCTCTTCACGGCTCTGAGTGAACATCCACTGGGCAAAGCCGGAGTAAGGCGTCTGTTCAAACCACGCCGCCATGGCGAGGTAAACATAGCTGGAGGACATTTCGTTGTTGATCTGCTCATTGAGAAGCTTGGTCAGTTTGGAATTGAGAGTCATGGCGTGCGCAGGGTTTGATTCTGCAAAGATTGAACCAGCAGAGCGAACCCAGCGCAAGGCTGCTCCGTGTTTTTTTCGGGTTGGGAAAATTCGGCTGCAAGGTAAAGGACGATTCGCTTTCCTTTGGGCCAGTCCACGCCACGATGAGACTTCTCCAGCGATGCCACCCGACACCGCAGTCCCACCTCATCAGCATCATCCGCAGGTCGTGCGGCGGAATTTCATCTGCCACTGCCTGGAAGGCGGGTTGTACATGGGCGGAGTGGCGTTTCTCCAGCCGGAAACCGTGATGCCCAAAATGGTGGAGCAGCTCGGTGGACGCTCGGCAATCATCGCGATCATGCCCGCCATCCTGCCGGCGGCGTTTGCGGTGGCGGGACTGTTTGTATCACCGCTGGTGGAACGACTCACGAAGTTCAAGCTCTGGGTGATGAGCTTTGGTCTGCTGCAACGACTTCCCTATCTCATCACCGGTCTGGTGCTGTGGTTCTGGCAGGATGCCGGCCCATGGCTGCTGCCGCTGGTGGTGCTGACGCCGGTGGTCTCCGGCCTCATTGGCGGCGTGGGCGTGGTGGCCTGGATGGAAATGGTCACGCGCATGGTGCCGGAGCGCGTGCGTGCCGCAGGCTGGGCCGCACGCTACATCACACAGGCGTGCATCGGCATGGTGGCTGGCGCGGTGATCCATCAGGTCCTCACGCATGCGCCAGGACAGCGCGGCTACGCGGTACTGCACCTGATCACCTTCGGCTTTTTGTTCCTGTCCTGGCTGTCGCAGTCCTTCATGCGCGAACTGCCGGCGGCACATCATTTCCATCCGCACTCCGGCAGCTACTGGAGCTATCTGCGAAGTCTGCCTAGCCTGCTAGGCGGACAGCCGCAGTTGCTGAAGCTGATCGCCGCGCGTTTCACCGGAATGGGCTATTTGATGGTCGTTTCATTTCTCACACTCCATGCGCTGCACACCACGGGCAGACCGGAGGCGGATGAGGGCAGTTTCGTCTCCTTCCAGAACATTGGCACCATTCTCGGCAGCATGTTAGCGGCCTGGCTGGGCTATCATAAAGGCGGCAGGGTACTGCTGATTCTCTCACGTCTCATCTGCATCGCTCTTTGCATCTGGGCTAGCCTGACACATTCATTCGGCGGCTTCACCGCCGCCTACTTCGTTCTCGGTTTCGGCCTGTTCCTCGACCGGGTGGGAGATCTGACGATCACTGCGGAACTCTGCCCGCCAGAACGCCGTTCCACGCTGCAGGCCGTGCTTGGCTTCTGTAATGTGTGGTCGCTGATGCTCGCCACAAGCCTGGGCGGGGTGATTTACTCGCTCACCGGTTCGTTTTACCTCGTCGCCTGCCTCGCGGGGGTGATGTCGGTTATTTCCATCCTGATCTTGCGCGGCATTCCTGAGCCGCGAGGACAACGCTGAACGCGCCGGTCACTCTGAGCACTCGATTGTGGCCCGCATCGAGACCTTGCATTCAGGCACGCGTGGATCAGGGCCATATTCCTCGATCTGCTGCTGCCGCAGTTCGGCCAGCTCCTTATGGACCGTGGCCACAATCACACGCCCTTTTTCGTTCACTTCGTCGGCCATGCGTTTGCCAAGATCCGGTGAATGCCCGAATATGACGTTGAGCATTTCTATCACATAATCAAATGAGTGAACCGAGTCATCTAGCAGGATGACATGCCAGGGAGGCTCCAGCGCAGGCGGTGCGGTCAGCGGTTGCACACGCGGCTGGTGCGGAGCCACGCGTGGCTGGCGAGGTCTCACCGGAGCAGTCGCGCAGCGGATGTCAGCAGGGGGAATCATTACCTACATTATGCCCAGCCCGGCCATCTCTCAAGCCCCCACACTGCCCACACGCCTACGACTGCGTTTTAGTCCGCCGGGTTTGTGATGGAGACGATGATTGCTTGCAGAAGGCCGTGGTTGCGTGGCAGACTTGTGTCATGAATCCTTCCATCTGCCGCACTCTAAGCACGATTTGTTTCCAGGCGGGCATGCTTTCCGTTGTCCTCTCGATCTGGAGCTGGTGGTTTTTTAATGGCGATTCACCTGATCAGGAGGCACACGCCGAGCGCCTGGGCATTTTCATCGGACTGTGGGCGCCCACGCTGCTGATCCTCTCCAACCGCTTCGACCGCTATGCCGACAAGGCCAGACTGCTACCCGGCCTGAATGGTGACGAAAAAAACGAGGAAGCCTGATCCGCATCACATCGGCTCGCGTCCGGTGGCTTCCACAAACTGCTGGCGCATGCCGTAGTAGGCCTGCTGCCATTCATCCACCACCCGCTGCAGTTCCATCACCTGCTTTTCCAATGTGGATATGCGTGACTGCTGCATGGCGTCCCCCATGCCGTTCTTCTCATCAGACCGCCCGGAGCCCAAAAAAGTCGTGGCAGCACTGCGCACATGATGCGGGCTGGCCTGAAACCAGGACAGATCCGCCAGCCGCGCCTCCTTGTTGTCGAGGCAGTTGATGATTGTCACATTCTCATCGATCTCGCCGGTGGCCATGAATTCCTGGATCGTTGCCACGTTGGTCGGGCCATAGAGGTAATTGTCCGGCATCTGCACCAACAGGTCCATCTGCAGTTCTGCGATCATCGGCGCACGCTGCCAGCTCATGCGGTTGTCACTGGAGATCTTGTCAAGGGGTGAGATCTTGGCGTCAGCCGCCCAGCCACGCAGAGTTTCGAGATCTTTGGCCTCATAGACTTCCTTGTCCGAGGCTTTGAGCAGATGCCAGTTTTGCATGGGGAGAGATAATCAAATTCCAAGGTCTGCGCCAAGCTCAAAGTGCGAAGGAAATAAAACTCAGGGCATTGACGCTGCATTTTCGCAAGGCAGCCTCCAACGCCTTCGTATAAACGCGCCCCTTGCACCTTATGACCCGCCTGCTTTTCGCCATTCTCATTGCCACCGCTACTGCCCGGGCCATCGATCCCGCCATTTTTTCGCTCAAAACGATGACGGCGCAGATGAAATACGACACTGCGGAACTGCTCGTGCAGCCTGGTCAGCCGGTAAAACTCACCTTTGAAAACGGCGATGATCTGCCCCACAACTTGGTCTTTTGCCAGCCGGGCACCGACACCGCCGCCATGGCCATGAAGCAGATGGAGAAGCCGGAAGAGGCCCTGAAACGTAACTGGCTGCCTGACGACCCGCGCATCTGGGCACATTCCAAGATGCTCAATCCTCACGAAAAGGAGGTGCTCAGCTTCTCTGCTCCTGCAAAGGCTGGGAGCTACCCCTATGTCTGTACTTTTCCCGGCCATGCGCTCACCATGCGCGGCGTGCTGAAAGTCGCTCCGGTGGGCGACACGCTGCATGACCTCCAGTTCGCCCTCTATCTCGGCAACTGGCAGCAGCTCCCCGATTTCTCCAAGCTCCAACCGCACCGCGAAGGTAAGATCGACGACAACCTCCTTCAAATGAAACTCGACGACTATAAGAACGAGTTCGGCGTCGTCTTTACGGGTAAACTCATGGCTCCCAAGAAAGGCTCGTATCGCTTCTTTCTCTCCAGCGACGACGGCTCGCGTATCTTGATCGACGGCAAGGAAATCCTCACCTACGACGGCATTCATCCCTCCGGCGACATCAAGGAACAAGGCCTCGTGCTCGACAAAGGCGAGCATGTTTTTAAGCTCGAATATTTCCAAGGCGGCGGGCAGATTGAACTCTACGCCGCCTGGAAGGGCAGTGACTTCCAGATCACGCCGCTGTCCAAATGGCTGCATCCGAAGTGGCAGGGCGGTGCCAAAAAGCAGAAGGAGTTCGACCCCATCCCGCTCGTGGTGAAAGACGAAGCAGTAATCTATCGCAACTTCATTCAAGGCGCGGGCAATCGTGGCATCGGTGTCGGCTATCCCGGCGGCGTGAACATCGCTTGGAGCGCTGAAAGCATGAATCTGGCGCTCATCTGGCGCGGTGCTTTCATGGATGCATCGAAACATTGGAACTCACGTGGCGGCGGCCACGAAAAGCCGCTCGGCTACGATGTGCTCCAGCCCACCGCAGAGGTCACACCAGCCTTCTTTGTCACTGACAAACCGGAGGCCGAATGGCCGAAATGGGACAAAGCCAAGCGCTATGAAGACTTCCATTGGCAGGGCTACTCGCTCGATGCCAAACGCAGCCCCACCTTCCGCTACACCTGGCTGAGTACCGAGATTGATGAGTCTTTCCAGGTCGAAGGCAACGGCAACAAGCCCGATGGCAACGCGAAGCTCATCCGCACCCTCAAAATCAGTGGCCAACTGCCCGCCAACGCCTGGTATCGTATCGGCAGCGGTACGTTTGCGAGCAAAGACGGAGCCTTTGTCAGCAAAAGCGCACCAATTTACCACATCACCGCAGCAGGTGCCCGGTTCGCCGGTCAGAATTTGATCATCCCCGCCCAACCCGGTACGATCACCATCACCTACCAGTGGGCGCAGTAGCCCCACGGCCTGCAGCGGCAACTTTGACGGACAGCAGATCAATCCCATCCTCAATGCCAACAACCTGCAGACCATCGACGCCGACCACCAAACAAATATCCAGAGCTCAAGTTTGCCCAATCGTTTTATGGTGTTTATAGTTTACCTGGATGCCAGCAAGTCGTATCGCCCTGCCCTCTCCCCGTCGATCCCTTCTCGCCAGAGGGGCTGGGTCAGCCATGGTTTCGGGCTTCCTGTTGGTGGCCCTGCTCACGATGGTCGGCAAGATCGTCGCCTTCGCCAAGGATGCCTTGGTTGCCGATAGGCTCGGCACTGCGAGCGAACTGGATGCCTTCATGCTCGTGTTTGGTTTTTTCACCTTTCTCGGCTCAGTGCTGGGAGGTGGAATACCGGAAGCCTTCGTGCCCGCCTACGCCGAACTGCGCGAGCGCCGTGGGCTGCGCCGGGCCTATCGCCTCGGGGTGCAATGCGCGGCATCGCATTTCGCCGCCTTGCTGATCTGCGGCGTGCTGCTGACCCTGGCGGCACCTTGGGTGGTCGCGTGGGCGACGAAAGGCTTCTCTCCTGCCAAACAAGCGCTCGCCGTGCAGTTGCTGCGCGGTCTGCTCCCCTTCCTGCTCTGCTTCGGCCTGGCCCAGCATCTCGGCGCATGGCTGCGTGCGGGGAAAACCTTCCTACTGGCGGCATCCTCGCCAATGCTTGTCCCCCTCGGCATAGCCACCTCCATGCTGCTCGCCGGAAATCAGGTCAGCGCATGGACGCTCGTTTCCGGCACCGTCTGGGGAGCGGTGGCGCATCTTTCAGTGCTTCTGGTGGCCATCATACGCCGTCTGCCGCGCAGCCTGAGTTGGTGGCGCTGCTCGCTGCGGCATTGGGAGCCGGGACTGCGCGTGGTGCTGCGCAATGCCGTGCCTTTCCTGATCGGCGGTGTCGCCTTTGGGAGTGCGGTAGTCGTTGATCAAACAATGGCGGCATGGCTGACCGCCGGTTCGGTAGCCGTGCTGGGGTATTCGGAAAAAGTCTGCGCCATCGTTCTCGCCGTCACCGCCGGGCCCGCCTCGGACGTACTCTTCCCCCACTTCGCCGAACTCGTGGCAAAGCGGGATTGGAACGGCCTGCGCAGGCGGCTGTTTACCAGCGCCGGGATCATCGTCAGCGCTGCCCTGCCCATGACACTGGTGCTTTGCTTTCTGGCACCATGGATCGTCCGCACGCTGTTTGAGCGCGGTGCCTTCGGCCCGCAGGACACCCAGCGCGTCGCCGAAGTGCTGCGCTACGCGGCCTTCCAGATTCCATTTTATGTCCTCGGCACCGTCGCCGCTCGTGTCGTCATATCGCTGCAGGCTTCGCGCTACATGCTCACCATCGCGTTCAGCGCTCTCTTTCTCAACGCATCGCTCAACTGGCTTTTGATGCGCCACCTCGGTGCGGCGGGCATCGCACTCTCCACCACGATCGTGCATTGCGTCTGCGCCATCGCAACCTCCCTCACCTGTCTCATCGTGATCCGCCGAAAGGAGGCCGCATGAACGCCGTGCCAGCAGGTTCCAGGATGCCGGCATTCATGCAGATCGCCGCAAAACGCCGCGAGCGGCTGGTGCAGTTCCTCATCCTTGCCGCACTCGCGCTGCTGGTGCCCACGATGACCAAATATCTCTCATGGGCAGACGATGTAGGCGTCCTCCCCTTCAAACCGCGCGACTACACCCTCCTCACCGTCGCCGCCGTCAGCGTGATGGTGATGCTGAACAAGCCCAGCATCTGCCCGCCCGCCTTTCTCATGCTGATCGTGCCGCTGCTGCGCGTTCTCGACGCCGCCTTCCTGCAACGCTTCACCATCACGGCACTGGGCAGTCACAGCATCGTGGTGATGACGCTGATCTCCAACTTCCTCGTGACCTTCACCACCGTGCTGTGCCTCTCGGCGGAACCCTGGCGCCGCGTAGCCCTCTGGGTGGGTGTATGTGTTGCACTCCTTTCCGCCGGTGGCGTCTATTACGAATGGCTGGGCTTCCACTCCTTCACGCGCATCCCCGGCCGCATGGCCGGCTTCCCTTCGGACCCGAACGATCCGCCGATCATGATCACCCTAATGCTGAGCGTGATCTTCACACTAAATCCACGTTTTTGGTGGAACGTCGTGCTTGTTGCCATCGTCTCGCCAGCTATCGCGCTCACCCTTAGCCGCAGCGGCATGGCGGTGTACTCCTGCCTGCTGCTCTGCTACATCCTGGGGAACCTGCGCCAGCATTTCATGGGCATGCTGCTGATCGTCCTCGTCAGTGTTCCCTTGGCCATCGGCGGTGTGGCCATTCTGGCCCAGACGTCCACCAAGGTCGGCATCATGACCAACAAAGACACGGAGGACCGTCTCAAGGCCATCTACGAACTCGATTTCGAACGCATCAAATCTCCAGAACGTGGCAAAGACCTCCAGGACGGCTGGGAAGCCGCTGGTAAAAAACCGCTCTGGGGCCATGGCACTGGAGCGGGAACCAGCATCTGGAAGCCCCACAATCAAGTCGTCTCCCTCTGGATCGACATCGGCATCCCGGGCGTGCTGCTATACATAGGCAGCCTGCTGCTGCTGACCTTCCGCTGTTTCACGCTCAAACTGCGTGGTTTTTACTGCCTCGTGCCGCTTTGGTTGTTCATCCCTTGCAGCCAGATTCTCATCGAATCACCCCACTACTGGTTCGCGGCAGCCGTGTGCTGCAATCTGGTTTTCACCGGACGCTTCCGCCTCGTTCTTGCCGCGCCCCCCAAGACGCAGCCCCCTCCCCGCTCCCCGCTGCCACAGTCATGAAGATCGCCTTCATCATTCGCGATCTCGGCCACGGCGGCGCCCAGCGCCAACTCGTGCTGCTCGCGAATGGCCTCGTGCGTGAAGGCCATGAAGTCAGCGTCCTGCATTTCTACGACGGTGCCTTTCGTGCTGAATTAGAATCCGGCGGAGTGCAGACAATTTGCATTGGCAAAAAAAGCCGCTGGGATCTCGCGGGCTTTTTCATCCGTCTCATCGATGCCGCACGCTGCATCCGCCCCGAGGTGCTGCACGGTTATCTCGCGGAGTCCAATCTCATGGCGCTGTTCTTGAAGCCCTTCTGCGGCTTCCCGCGCATCGTCTGGGGCGTGCGCGATTCGCAGTCCGACGCCCACCTCTGGGGCATCCTTGGCAGGCTGAGCTTCCGCCTCAACTGCCACCTCGCCCGCTTCGCCGATCTCATCATCAGCAACTCGCAGGCCGGGCGCGACTACTACGCCGCCCGGGGGTATCCGCCGCAGAAGATGCACGTCATTCCCAACGGCATCGACACCGCGCGCTTCAAGCCGCAGCCGCGCACGCCTTCCAAAACGCTCACCTTCGGTCTCGTCGGCCGCCTGAATCCGATGAAGGACCACGCTACCTTCCTCGCGGCGGCAGCACTCGATCCGCATGCAAAGTTCATCATCGTCGGTTCGGGAGATGCCGCCTACGAGCAGCAGATGCGTGACCTCTCCGCCAGGCTCGGACTCGCCGACCGTGTGACCTGGCTGCCCGCGCAGCACGACATGCCCGCCGTCTATGCCAAGTTCGACTGCTTGGTCAACTCCAGCGCCTTTGGCGAAGGCTTCTCCAATGTCATCGGCGAGGCAATGGCCTGCGGCGTACCCTGCATTGCCAGCAACGTGGGCGACAGCGCTTGGATTATCGGCGACAAAGCGCAAGTCTTCCCCGTGGGAGATCACACGGCACTCGCCCAGTGCATGCTCGCCTTCCACCCGCACAACCCACGTCAGCGCATCGTGGATGAATTCAGCGCGGCCAAGCTCATCGAGCGCACCAGCCGCCTGCTCTCAAAAAATGTGCTCTGGATCACCACCGGCCTCGGCAGCGGTGGCGCGGAGATGATGCTAGTCCAGCTCATTCGCGGCCTGCCACAGCTTCAGCACGTCGTCATCTCTCTCACCGCAGGCGGCAAGCACGCCACCGCTTTGCGCGAGGCCGGCATCGAGGTCCACAGCCTCGACATGCCCGCCGGCAAACCCACGCTGAGCTCCCTCTGGCGCTTGTTCAAAGTGGTCCGGCAGATCCGCGCGGACGTGATCATGGGCTGGATGTACCACGGCTGTTTCGCCGCCGTGCTCGCACGTTTCATGCGTTTCAAAAGCGTTCCCATCATCTGGAATGTGCGCCAGAGCCTCTACGATCTGAAACACGAAAAACGCGGCTCCGCTCTCGTCATTCGTGCTCTCGCCAAGCTGTCCTGGTTGCCACAGCGCATCACCTACAACACGCAGACAGGTGCCCGGCAGCACGAAGACCTCGGCTTCTGCGCCAGCAAAACGCAGCTCATCCCGAACGGCTTCGATCTCACCAAATGGCAACCCGGCAAGCCTGTCACCGGACGCATCGGTCGCTTTGGCCGCAATGCGCCGATGAAGGATTACGCCACCTTCATCGCCGCTGCGAAACTCATCACGGAGAAACGTCCCGATGCCCAGTTCATCATCGTCGGGGCCGGCACCGAAGAACTCGACGTTCCATCCAACATCCAGCTTCTTGGCGAGCGCCACGACCTGCCCGAGCTCACCGCTTCGCTGAACATCGCGGTCTCATCTTCCGCCTTTGGCGAAGGCTTCCCCAACGTCGTCGGCGAAGCCATGGCCTGCGCCGTTCCAGTCGTCGCCACCGACATCGGCGACACCCGCTGGGTCACAGGCGAGACCGGCCACTTGGTGCCGCCAAGCGATCCCGCTGCACTTGCGAATGCCTGCATCGAATTGCTCGATTCCGGCATCACTCAAGACCTCGCAGCCCGCACACGCATTGAGCAGCAGTTTTCCATCGAGAGTGTCCTGCAAAAATTCGCTGCTTTGCTGAATTCATCTCACGAATCCGCCGCAGCTCCCGTAGCCCCGGTGCCGCATCCTCTCTCCACTCCCCTTCCCCATCCCTGATTCATGTGCGGCATTGCTGGCTTCTTCAATCCACCCACTTCGTGCCCCGCGCACGAGATGAGCGCCATCGTCACTGCGATGACAGACGCCATCATCCTGCGCGGCCCGGATGACGCGGGTGCCTGGGTCGATTCATCCAGCGGCATCGCACTCGGACATCGCCGTCTTTCCATTCTCGACCTTTCCCCACTCGGCCACCAGCCGATGAACAGCGCCGACGGCCGCTTCGTCATCGTGTTCAATGGCGAGATCTACAACTTCCAGGACCTGCGCGCCGAACTCGAACCGCTCGGCCACACCTGGCGCGGCCACTCCGACACCGAGATCATGCTGGCCGCCTTTTGCCAATGGGGCGTCGTCGAAGCCACCCGACGCTTCAACGGCATGTTTGCCTTTGCGGTTTGGGACAAGCAGGAACGCATGCTGCATCTCGCCCGCGACCGCATGGGCGAAAAGCCCCTCTACTACGGCTGGATTGGCGAAACGTTCATCTTCGCCTCCGAGTTGAAAGCGATGAAGCGCTTCCCGGGCTTCGATGCCGCCGTGGATCGCGAAGCGCTCACCGCACTGCTGCGCTTCAATTACATCCCCGATCCTCTTTGCATCTACCAGGGCTTCAAAAAGCTGCCGCCCGCTGCAATGCTGAGCTTCAAAGCTCCCTCCGAGCGCCCGCAGCCCGGCTACTACTGGAGCCTGCCCCATGTCGTCGAACGCGGCCTCGACCATCCCTTCAAGGGCACCGACGCCGAAGCCATCGACACCTTTGAGTCCATGCTCAAAAAAGCCGTGGGCATGCGCATGGTCTCCGACGTGCCTCTTGGTGCCTTCCTCAGCGGCGGCATCGATTCCTCCCTCATCGTGGCGATGATGCAGAAGCAAAGTGCCCGCCCCGTGCGCACCTTCACCATCGGTTTCCACGAAAAGCAGTACAACGAGGCTGAGATCGCCAAGAGCGTGGCGAAGCATCTCGGCACCGAACACACCGAAATGTACGTCACCGGTGAGGACGCGCTGAATGTCATCCCGCAACTCCCCGCACTCTACGACGAACCCTTTGCCGACTACTCGCAGATCCCAACGCACCTCGTCTGCAAGATGGCCCGGCAGCATGTGACCGTGGCCTTGAGCGGTGATGCCGGGGATGAACTCTTCGGCGGCTACGAACGTTACGCGATGGGCCGCAGCCTCCAGAACAAGTTCGCCTGGATGCCACCTGCCATAAAAAAGTTGGCCGCAGCAGCGCTCACCGTAGCGTCGGCGCCAAACTCCTGCCCAAGAGCAAGCGCCACATTCCCGTCGGCGACAAGTTGCACAAGCTCGCCGAAGTCGTCGCCGCTCCCGGCATGGAGACGCTTTACCTCAATCTCATGTCCTACTGGAAAAAGCCGACGGACATCGTCATCGACGGCAAAGATCCGGTCACCGCGATCACCAACACCAAAGCGTGGCCACGAGTGAGCGATTTCACCCATCGCATGATGTATCTCGACATGGAGACCTACCTCCCCGGCGACATCCTCACCAAAGTGGATCGCGCCGCCATGGGCGTCAGTCTCGAAGGCCGCATTCCCTTGCTCGACACCAATCTCATCGAGTTCGCCTGGAGGATCCCGTATTCGATGAAAGTGCGCGATGGCAAAGGCAAATGGCTGATGCGCGAAACGCTCTACCGCCACGTGCCCAAGGCCATGATCGACCGCCCAAAACAAGGCTTTGGCATCCCGCTCGAAATCTGGCTGCGCGGCCCCCTGCGCGAATGGGCGGAGGATCTGCTCAGCGAATCACGCTTGAAACGCGAAGGCTTCTTCCACCCCGCACCCATCCGCCAAAAGTGGCAGGAACACCTCAGCGGCACTCGCAACTGGCACTTCTACCTCTGGGACATCCTCATGTTCCAGGCCTGGCTGCAGGCGCAGCGCGTCTAAATTTGGACTGCGGTCGCGCAGCGAGGAACGAGCGCAGCTACCGCTTTCGACGGGCCGATCAAACCACGCGTACCATCAAAAATTGGATGCGGGAGCCCGTGATTCCTCTCAGGCTGATCAACCCACGCGCGCCACGCGACGTTCGAAAGCGGCAGTTCCAGCCTTTCAGAGTTGCGCAGCCGCACTCCAAATTTGCCTCACGTACACCGCCGCATCTTATCACGAATCCAGCGCATGGATGGCCGCTCAATGCAGACCGAGATCAGCCAAGCCAGCGCAATCATCGCTGCAACCGTAATACCAAGACGCAGCCACGCCGAGTCCGTCACACCACCCAGCGCATTCAACAGCACCAGCCCGATGTTTTGATGAATGAGATAGAGCGGGTACGAAATCGCCCCAAAAAACACCAGCGGCTTCGCATTGAGGAAAGGCAGCCATCCCGTCGTCGCCAGATGCAGCAGCAATCCAAAACCCAGCACGAACGCGAAATGCAGCGGAAAAGCTGCCTTCCAATACGCCAGCGCCGCGCAGGCCACCAGCACTAGCGTATGCCCAATGCTCCACGCACGCCGGCGGTGTGCATCGTATAAAATCATCCCCACGCCAAACAGGTGAATGTAGTCGAGACTGGTCACCGCCTTGATCTTCCCCGTCAGGCGATAAACCAACGACTCCGGCTGCCCATAAGTGAGCACACCATGCACCGCAGCCGCCGCCCCCAGCCAAAGCAGCAGCACCGGAACTGTCAGTTTCTTGAAGGCCCCCAGCTTATGCAGCACCAGCATGGCCACGTAAAACAGCAGCTCAAACTCCAGCGACCAGTAAACACCATCGATCATCTCGGCACGAACAAACCGTGGCAGCATTGTGATGTTCCACAACGCATCACGCTGCGTGACCTCCATCCCCGGCAGACCATAGTTGGCAGTGACCAGCAGCGTGATCAGCGCGCAGGCCCAGAACGTCGGATACAAACGTGAAAAGCGCCCCACCGCGAAGTGCATCGCGGACCTCGCACGATCCAGCGTCATGAAGATGACAAATCCGCTGATCATGAAAAACAGATCCACTCCTGTGCCGCCATAAGGAAATTCAAACGGCGGATCGTAAAGGTGAAACGTCCAGTTCTTCGCGATGCCGCTGGTGAAATGAAACAGGATGACCGCCATGGCCGCGATACCGCGCAGAGCATCCAGTTCACCGATCCGCAGCGTGGTGTTGATCGACTTCATGGCAGGGCGCTCGGCAATTTGAGCACAGGCGTAAGTTCACGAGTCAGCACCACATAACCCGCCTTCGAAAGATGCAGATGATCCTCCTGATAAAGCTGCAGCCGCTGATTGCCGTCCGTTTCCAAAAATGCGGATGAGAAATCAAAGAACTCCACATTGTTCCGACCATCGAGCTTTTTGAGCCCCCCGTTGATCTCGCCAATCCAGGGACGAATCGGCGATGCCGCTTCATACACCGGCAGCAGCCCCAGCAGCACAATGCGCGTCGTCGGATGACGCGTGTGAATGCGCTCCACAATCACTTCGATGCCACGTGTCGTATCAGCAGCGCTGAAATGCCGCCAGAAGTTATTGATGCCAATCATGAGCACCACCGTATCAGGCGACGGCCCTTCCAAAATGCCATGCTCCAGCCGCCAGAGCACATGCTGCGGCCCTTCACCACCGATTCCAAAGTTCAGCGCCTGCGCAGGTGCGATACGCATATGCCAGATTTCCTTATCCCAGCTCTCCGTGAGCGAGTCACCGATGAAAATGATTTTGGCCTGCGACTGCTTCATCGTCTCGGCCTGCTGCTTCAACATGCTCGCCCAATACTCCGTGTCATCGCGCGGCGCAGGCAGCCACGTCACCTCCGCTGCATGAACCCACGTGGCGGCAAGACAGAACAGACCGATAAGATGTCGGAACAATGACATGGAAGCTGAAAGGCTAAGCCCCTGCGCTCACAAGATCAAGCTGTGTGGCAACGCAACCGCAATGTGTGAACAAATCACAGGCCGCCCCAGCGCTGTTCCGTTGTCCCGGCTTTAGCCGGTTCTGGGTGGCGCGCCCTGAACTGCCATCCCAGATTTCCACCAGCATTGAGGCGGGCGTTTTCAAAAAGGAGTTTTCACACAGCCTGTGAAGGCGGGACTACAGAACAGCGTTGGGCAACAGCACCACCTTCTGCTCGTATTCACGCTCCACAGCACCAAAACAAGCGGCCTGGCTGAACCTCGATTCCGCGATCTCCCGGTGGTTCGAAGGCCTCACCAGTTCACGATCCTGCACCCATTGTCCGATCACATCAGCAAAGCCGTCCCCATTCTCTTTGGCCGCCGACCAGCAATGCGACAGCCCCATTTCCGTGAAGTCATTGTTTCCCGGCACCTGGCTCAAAATCACCGGCAAATCACAGGCCAGCGCCTCCAGCACGGCAAAGGACAACCCTTCGTAGCGTGACGTCAGGATCATCCCATCCAGCGCCTGATAAAACGACAACGGCTCGGACAGGTAGGTCTGGCGAATGATGCGCGAACGAATGCCCAGTTGATCAGCCAGAGCCGCACACTCCCCAGAGAGTTCGCCATCGCCAAGATGATAGAGCCACAGCTCGGGCCTGCTTTGGCAGGCTTTGGCAAAGGCGCGATACAGCGTCAGCGGATCTTTCTGAAACGCCAGTCGCCCCACCGATCCCAGCAGGATGGCCTCCGCAGGAACACCCAGCGCCGCACGAATTTCCTGCCGCCTCGATGCATCCGCAGGCCGAAACCGCAAGCAGTCCACCGGATTGGCGATCAAGCGCAGTCGCGCCTGCGGAATCTTCAAGGTGTTCGCGGCAAACGCCCGCTCTCCTGCAGAAAGGTTGATCGTCGTTCCCACGCGCCCAAGCACCGTCTCGACAGTATTGAATAACAGGGACTTCATCCCGCTCTTGCCTGACAGTCCGTAATAAGCATGCGGCGTGTAGAAAACCGGCCGCCGCACACCCAGCCAGACCAGCGCACGCGCCAGCGCGCCCGCCTTGGAACTGTGCGCATGGATCACATCCGGCTGCGCCTCCATCACCAGCCTGCGCAGCTTCAGCATTGCCGCCACATCACCCGGACCGGGCGCATTGCTCACGCCAAGATTGACCGTCTTTCCACCAGCGGCGGAGACCTTCACAACAAGTTGCGTCAACCGGTCCGAACCCCGCACATCCGAATAGGCCAGATGAATGCGATGACCGCGTTCGAGCAAAAACGACGCCATTGCCTCGACGTGCCGGAACACGCCATCAACTCCAGGCTCGGTGACTAGAAGGATTTGCATCGAAGAAAGCCAATTTAGCACCATTCAGCACCGGCACGAAAGCAAGGATGCAATCTGTTGCAAGATTACCGCCTCACTTTTCTTCGTCGGCTTCAGCTTTGCCGCCGGGGATAATGCCGCGCTTGGTCGTGGCGACGAAATCGGTGAAAGCGCCAGCCTCAGGCGTCAGCGTTTCTGCGCGGAGTTCCTCGACCGCCTGGGCGTTGTTCAAACCACAGCGATAGACTTTGCGAAACGCTTCACGCAGGGAACGCATCTGCTCACGGGTGAAACCCGCGCGCTGCAGGCCCACAATGTTCAATCCACGCGCACGGGCCGGATTGCCATCAGCAGTGCAGTAGGGCGGGATGTCCTGTACTACTTTGGCGCAGCCCCCAATGATCGACCGTGTGCCGATCCGGCAAAACTGATGCACCGCGGTCAGACCACCAATGATGACGTGGTCTTCGACAACCACATGCCCTGCGAGCGTGCCGTTATTGGAAAAGATGACGTGATTGCCAACGATGCAGTCATGCGCGATGTGGACGTAAGAGAGGAAGTTGTTGTGGCTGCCGATGACCGTCTTGTCCCCAGCAGACGTAGCACGGTGCACGGAGCAGAACTCACGGAATGTGTTGCCATCACCCACTTCCAGCCAAGTCGGCTCGGCGGAGTATTTCAAATCCTGCGTCTGCTGACCGATGGAGCCATAAGCGAAGAATTTGTTGTTCTTCCCAATCTTCGACGGCCCCATGACCGTCACATGGTGCTGCAGCCAGCAGCCATCCCCAAGCTCCACGTCCGCACCAATGATGCAGTAAGGACCAATATGGACATCCGCACCGATCTTGGCGGACGGATCAATGATGGCAGTCGGGTGAATCGAGGCGGGCATGCGTGAACAATCTATCTTTTAGCGATCCACCACGCTGAACATCAGCTCAGCCTCAGAGACAACCACTCCGTTGACACTGCAACGGCCGATGCCACTGGCGATGCTGCGCTTGGTCTTGAGAATCTCTGTTTCGATGAGAAGAGTGTCACCGGGAAGCACCGGCCTGCGCCACTTCACATTGTTGGCACTCATGAAGTAGCCAATCTTGCCCTGATTACCAGGCATGCGCAGCAGCACGATGCTGGCGACCTGCGCCATCGCTTCGAGTTGCAGCACGCCGGGCATGATCGGATGGCCGGGGAAATGCCCCTGGAAGTACGGCTCGTTGATCGTGACATTCTTGATCCCGGTGCATTTCGATTCGCCTTCGAAGCCGATGATGCGGTCCACCAGCAGGAACGGATACCGATGCGGCAGGATGTTCATCACCTCGTTGATGTCGAGGACGGCCTCACCACCGGGGATGTGCACCGGCGCCGGCACCATGCTGCGCATCTGGTTGTACTGCGCCACAATGGCGCGTGCCAACTCCGTGTTCGGCCCGTGACCGGGACGCACCGCAATAACGTGGCCTTGGATGCGTTTGCCGGAGAGCATCAGATCTCCCACGATGTCGAGAATCTTGTGGCGCACGAACTCGTCCGTAAAGCGCAGCGGCTGCTTTGAGAGCAGTGTGTCCCCACGAATGACGACCGCGGCTTCGAGCGTGCCGCCCTTGATAAGCCCCTTCTCCATCAGCGGTGCGATGTCCTCGTAGTACACAAAGGTGCGCGCAGCCGCGATTTCCTTCTCGTAGGTTTCCGGGTTGATCTCGGTGCTGAAATACTGCGTGAAGCGCCCGCCGGGACCGACGTTGGTGCATGAGATGCGGAATTTTTTATCAGGAACAATGGTCAGGATCGTGCCGTCACGGGTTTCCTGGTAGATCGGCTCGCGCACTTCGAAAACCTTGCGCGCTTCCTTTTGCTCCTGGAGTCCGGCGGACTTGATCAGTTCCACAAAGGGCATCGAGCTGCCGTCGGCGATGGGCGGCTCATTGGCATCCATCTCGATGATCGCATTGTCCACGCCCATGCCCGCGAGCGCGGAGATGACGTGCTCGACGGTGTGTACATTGACGCCGCCTTCGGCAATGGTGGTGGCACGCTCCACCTTCTGGACTTTCTCGACCAGCGCCGGGATGAAGGGTTTGTCCTCCAAGTCGATGCGGCGAAATTTGAAACCAAAATTCTCCGGTGCGGGTTGGAGGGTGAGTGTGACCTGTTCGCCGGTGTGCAGCGAGGTGCCCGTCATCGAGACGGACTTGGCGAGGGTATGCTGACGATCAGAGGCGGCCATAGGCGGGAGCACGTTTGTTAGCGTCTCGGCCCGGTGGGGTCAAAGGGAATTGCTGGGGGCTCACCTCCCGTCATTGGACTAATGCTGATACCCGACGCTACTTCTTCCCGATGCACCACAGGTGCTTGTATCCACGGATAAAAAGCTGGCCATCGCTCACCGCGATGGAGCCGATGATTTTCTCACCGAGCGAATTGGTGGCAAGCAGCTCGAATTTCGGACTGGCCTTGAAAACGAAACAATCGCCGATTTGATTCGCCGCGTAGCATTTCCCATCGGCGCTCAATACCAGCGAAGACCAGTTGTTCCCCTTGAGACGCTCCTGAAAGACCACCGCACCCGTCTTGAGGTCCCGGCACTCGGCGATCCCGCCATCACTCAGGATGTAATGGTAGCCATCATGCACCACCCCGCTGCCGATGCGCTGGCTCACTTTCGGCATTTGCCAGACACGGTTTTTCTCCGTCACATCCCCATCGCCACCAGTCTTCACCGCCAGCGCAGCACCATTGTAGCCGCTCATCGCAATCATCACCCCGTCGGCAAACAGCGGCGAATTATAAACGAGGTTCGTCAGCCCGCCGGATGTCCACAGCTCTTTGCCAGTCGCCGGATCAAAGGCGCAGGCACGCGTGGGGTAGCACATCAGCAGTTCATCTCGTGAGCCGGATTTGCGCAGCAGCGGATCACACCACGCCCCCAGCCACTTCTTGTCCTCCCCTTCACCAGAGGCACCGCCAGTCTCGCGGTGCTGCCAGATCGTTTTCCCCGTCTTTTTGTCGAAGCTGTATAGCACCGTGTTCTCGCCGGGCCCGAAATTCAGGAACACGCGCTCCCCCGCGAGCACAGGCGAAGTCCCGCTGCCCCAGATGTGATGCAGTTTGCCCAGGTCCGTGCGCTTCCACAGCTCCTTCCCGCTCATGTCGTAGCAATACACCCCCGCAGAGGCGAAGAACACGATCACCCGCTCGCCATCCGTCGCGGGTGAGCCCGAGCAGTACGGATTCGTGCCATGCGTCAGTTCTGGCTCCCGGTACGTCGTGCCCGCTTCCCACAGTTTTTTGCCCGTCTTTTTATCAAAACACAGCAGCAGCCGCTTCCCCTCCTTCTCGATGGCCTGCGTCACCAGCACCTTGTCCCCCCACACCACCGGAGTAGAATTCCCTCGGTCAGGCAGTTCCACCTTCCACACCACATTCTCCGTCTGACTCCACTTTTCCGGCAGCTTCGACTCCTCACTCGTGCCGTCCCCGTTCGCCCCGCGCCACATCGGCCAGTTCTCGGCATGCAGCGGGACAATCGAGAAAAAGGCAAGGATCAGCGAGAGCGTGTGTTTCATGGTGGTTGGGTGGGAGGCTGATAAAACGTAAGCCAGCAGGCATTCATGTCATTTCCGCCATCGCTGCCTGTAGAACCACCCTACCGAATCATGATGAGGGAAACATCACTTGTGACGTGATGTTTCCCCCTCCTGAAATCCTTAACCATCCGAATCAATCCTCGCCACCCGCAGCAAGCTGCGCAATGACGTTGATGTCTTCCAGCGTTGTGGTGTCGCCTTTGATCAGTTCGCCGGCGGCGATCTGCTTCAGCAGACGGCGCATGATCTTGCCGGAGCGCGTCTTCGGCAGAGCCGCAGCAAAGCGAACCTCGTCCGGTGTGGCCACAGGGCCGATGACTTTACGCACGTGGCGCTTCAACTCTTCGCCGAGTTCGCGGCCAGACTTGATGCCTTCCTTCACAGTCACAAAACACACGACGCCCTGGCCCTTCATTTCGTCAGGACGGCCCACCACAGCGGCTTCCGCCACGGATGGGTGGGAAACGAGGGCACTTTCGACTTCGGCGGTTCCGAGGCGATGACCGGCAACGTTGAGCACGTCGTCGATGCGGCCGATGATCCAGAAATTGCCCTGCTTGTCGCGGCGGGCTCCGTCTCCGGCAAAGTACCAGCCTTTGAACTCGCTCCAGTAGGCGTCCTGATAGCGCGTTTTGTCACCCCAGATGCCGCGCAGCATAGAAGGCCACGGTTTGCGGATGACGAGTTTGCCCTGCTCATTGACTCCGACTTCCTTGCCGAGGTCATCGACAATGGCGGCATCCACCCCAAAGAAGGGCAGTGTGGCGGTGCCTGGCGTGGTTGGTGTGGCACCAGGAAGCGGCGTGATCATGTGACCGCCGGTCTCCGTCTGCCACCAGGTGTCAACGATGGGGCATTTGCCGCCGCCGACCTTATTGTAGTACCACATCCAGGCTTCCGGATTGATCGGCTCACCCACGGTGCCCAGCAGGCGTAGGCTGCTGAGATCGTGCTTCTTCAGCCAATCGTCCCCCCATTTCATGAAGGCGCGGATCGCCGTCGGGGCGGTGTAGAACACGGTGACAGCGTATTCTTCGATGATCTTCCAGAAGCGGTCGTTCTCAGGCCAGTTCGGAGCACCTTCAAACATGAGCGAGGTGGCACCCATGGCTAGCGGACCATAGACCATGTAGGTGTGGCCGGTGACCCAGCCGATATCGGCGGTGCACCAGTACACATCATCGTCGCGCAGATCGAAGACGTATTTGCAGGTCATCTGCGCGTGCAGTAAGTAACCGCCCGTGGTGTGCAGAATGCCCTTCGGCTTGCCGGTGCTGCCGCTGGTGTAAAGAATGAACAGAGGCGACTCGGCATCCATCGCCACCGGGGCGCAGTGAGCGTCCACGTATTCGAGTTCGCGATGCCACCAGACGTCGCGTCCTTCCTCGATGTGTACATCCTGACTGGTGCGCCTGTACACAATCACCGTCTCTACAGGCGTATCATTACCTTTGAGGGCGTCATCGACATTCTTCTTCAAGGGCACCACGGTGCCGCGCCGGTAGCCACCATCAGCGGTGATGATGATCTTCGCACCACAGTCCAGCACGCGGTCCTTGATCGATTCGGCGCTGAAGCCGCCGAAGATCACGCTGTGCATCGCGCCGATGCGGGTGCAGGCCAGCATGGCGATGGCGGCCTCGGGAATCATCGGCATGTAGATGATGACACGGTCGCCTTTCTTGACCTTGTGGCGCTTCAGAACGTTGGCAA
The DNA here is from genome assembly GCA_002279765.1 of Verrucomicrobia bacterium 12-59-8. Next base: position 46,590 of record NCCR01000037.1, read on the forward strand.
AACGGCAGACTTCACGATGGAGCTGCTGGTAGGTAAGTACGCGCTTTTCACCAGGCTCGCCTTCCCAGATCAGAGCGGCCTTGGTCTTGCGCGGGCCGTCGAGATGGCGGTCGAGGCAGTTCTCGCTGACGTTGAGCTTGCCGCCGATGAACCACTTGGCGTTCGGGCATTTCCAGTCGAGCACCTTGGTGAAAGGCTTGGTCCAGAGCAGCTCTTTGGCTTCACGTCCGAAGAACTTGTCAGGATGCTTGATCGACTCCTCATGCATCTTTTTGTACTGCGCCATCGAGCTGATGCGCGCTTTCTTGGAGAATTCTGCGCTCGGCTTGAAAACCCGGCTTTCAGTCATCAAGGATTTGGAACTGCTGCCGGCATTGGCGGTGGTTTTGGCAGCTTTTTTGGGGGCGGTTTTGGCGGCGGCTTTCTTGCTCATGGCGGGTTGGTGTCGGCGATTAGGAGGCGCAGAGTAGAAACCGGAGCCGCCCACGTGCAAGGTGAAGCTGCATCCACACGCGCCGTTCAGACGAACTTCACCTTGCCAGAGCGGCCCCACGCCCTACGATGCCACCCTCTTTAGTCATGATTTCACTGCGTATCAGCCTGTT
>NCCR01000234.1 GCA_002279765.1 Verrucomicrobia bacterium 12-59-8
CGGATCAAAGCCGTCAAAAGCGGCGGATTGAAGATCAAGCTGGTCTCCCAGCACTAGCACAAGTCGGGGTCGGGATGGCATGGCGCATGCGCATTACGCACCACGCAATCCAAGGGCCGCACCAACTGCGCAGCGCTCCATTCAATCAGCACCCTCCATGCCCCTCATCCGCTACCTCCAAAACCTCTCCACCGGCCGCACCATCCTCTGGTGCTACCTCATCTGGTGGACGCTCAGCATCATCAATCATTTCGATCCCACCCCCCGGATCTGGCTCACCTCTCTCGGCCTCAGCGGCATCATTGGCGTCGCGCTCATCATCAGCACCCAGTCCTCATCCGCCGCCCGTACCCGCATGGACCCATGGGTCGTCTTCCGCCTCTACCTCATGCCCTTCTGCGTCTCCAGCTTCGCCGCACTGGTGAAAGACGCGGGCTACGTGCTGATCTTCCCGCCCTCATGGCGTGAAAACGCCGTCGGCATCGGCTTGGTCGCACTGTTTCTGCTCGTGGTCTGGGCCGTCAAAAAATCTCACGCCGCCATCGGCACCCCATAAGGCAGATCGTCAGGCAGCGGGGCAAACTCGCGAATCTTCGTCCACAGCGATGAGTAGTCCTTGTTCACGTCCCCGGACAGACAGTCCGTAATTTCAGCACCCGCCTCAGGATACTTCATCACGACATCCTTGAAGGAAAAGCTCGGATTGTAGAAGGCATACACCAGCTTGCGCATGTTATCGAGCCCCTGCCGCATCATCTCCGTGTAGCCTGCAAAACGCTGCGGCGAAACATCGCCCGCCACCAGCGCCTCATGCACCGCATCCCCCGCCAGCACGCCGCTCTTCAGCGCCAGCATCACACCGCTGCTGAACACCGGATCCAGAAACGCAAACGCATCTCCCACCAGCAGCAGGCCCGGCGATGCGCCGAACTTGGAGTGACGTGTGTACTCGCTGGTGATCCAGTACTCCCCCGTCGAGGTGCCGCAGGAAAGGTGGTCCTCGATCCATTTGTTCTCGCTGATCTCGCGCTCAAACATCGCCTTGGGATCCTTCACCCCATCACGGCTCAGATACTTGCCTTCAGCGACAACGCCGATGCTCACCATGTCATCATGCATTGGGATGTGCCAGAACCAACCCTTGTCAGGCACAAACGCAATCGTCGTCGCACCTTCGTCGATGCCCGATTCACGCTTCGAGCCCTTGTAGTACGTCCACACCGCGACCTTGTTTAAATAAGGATCGCCCACACGCCAGCCCTCACGCACCGAGGCAAACGCCTCCTTGCCTGAGGCATCGATCACCAGCTTGGCCAGCAGATGTTCCTTGCTGCCGTCCTTGCTCTGCACCGCCACTCCCACCACCCGGCCGCTGTCGTCCTTGAGCAGCTCTGTCACCGTCGTCTCTTCGCGCACCACAGCGCCCTTGCCGCGTGCATGCTCCATCAGCATCTGGTCAAACTCCGACCTCATCACCTGCCACGTCTGCGCGACAGTCTCGCGGTCATAGCGATTGTAAAAATAGAAGGGCTGCGAACGCCGACCATCCGGCTGCACAAAGCTCACGCTGAACTTCTTCATGAAGTGCGACTTCTTCATCGTCGGGATCAGTCCCAACCTCTCCAGCGGTCCAAACGTGAATGGGATCAACGATTCCCCCACATGGTAGCGCGGAAATTTCTCGCGCTCGAGCACCAGCACCTTGTGTCCGTATTCCGCCAGAATGGCCGCCGTGCTCGTCCCCGCCGGACCGCCGCCGATGATAATGACTTCGTAGCTGCTGTTCATAAAGGTTGGGTGCGTCTCCAGGTATTAATTAGTCACTTCAATTCGACCGCCTTGGTGGTGCCGAAGTGGAATGGGTCAACTGCAATTTTCACATACTGATTAACGGCGAATTGCTCCATATCTAAAATACCCGTTCAGCATCGCTTTCATGCCGGCTCGCTATGGACTTACGCCCTGAGACACAATTGGCCGATACAGCGTTTTGCGAGACTGATTTCCGAAAAGCACGCGTGGAGACGCTCGGCGGAGGCTTGCCGAGAAGCCTCCCTGCCTTCTCGCTCCAGGCACTCGCATGCCCAGCTCAGGTAGGGCGGACTGTCCCAGTCCGCCGTCGCCGGAGCCCACGACTTTCGAGCAAGTGCCAGCCATCTAAACGGGAATGCGTTTTGCACTTCGCTATAAAACAAAACTTTCCACTCCGGCCCTCGTTTGATACAAACCAGCCATGAACACGCTCCACACTCCCTTCGTCAACCGCCGTGACTTTATCACCCGCAGTGCGCAGGTCGCGGCTACGGGTCTGCTCAGCTCCGCCTTCGGTGCCCCTTCCACCGCCACCTCGGAAACCCTCGTCCAGCAACTCTACGGCAGCATGGACGAAACCCAGCGCAAAACCCTCTGCTTCGACTGGAGCAATCCCCGCCGCCTCCAGGTCGATAACAACTGGCACATCACCCCGCAGAAAATCCGCGACGCCCTCAAGCCCGACCAGCAGGATCTCGTCCGCGAGATCTTCGACAAGCTCCACAGCGACGAATACAAATCCGAAGTCTGGCGTCAGTTTGACCAGGACAACAAAGGCGACGGCGGCTTCGGCAGCGCCTCCATCGCCCTCTCCGGCCAGCCCGGCACCAGTCAGTTCGAGTTCGTCCTCACCGGCCGCCACTGCACCCGCCGCTGCGATGGCGACAGCGAAAAAGGCGCAGCCTTCGGCGGCCCCATCTTCTACGGCCACGCCGCGCAGGGCTTCAACGAAAAGCCCAACCACCCCGGCAACGCCTACTGGTTCCAGGCCCAGCGCGCCAACGAAGTCTTCCAGGCGCTCGACGGCAAACAGCGCGCGTTGGCCCTCCTCGGCGAATCCCGCGACGAAGACGGCAGCGACACCGTCAAGCTCTCCGGCAAAACCAAAGGCCTCGAAGGCATCCCCCTCACCGAACTCAGCGCCGACCAGAAAGACCTCGTCAAAAAAGTCATCGCCGACCTCCTCAAACCCTTCCGTCAGTCCGAGCGCGAAGAGTCCATGAAGTACATCGAAGCCGGCGGCTACGACAATCTCCACATGGCCTTCTTCAAAGACCAGGACGTCGGCAAAGACGGCGTCTGGGACGTCTGGCAGATCGAAGGCCCCAACATGGTCTGGTTCTTCCGCGGCGACCCCCACGTCCATTGCTGGGCCCACATCCGCGCCCCGCAGGCGGCGTGATTTCTTGGTCTTGAAGGCCAACGGCCTTCCGTCATGAAGCCCAGGGGTGCCGAGCCTTGGCGAGTGCTCCCCTGGGTTTCGCCCAACCCCGCCTCTCCACCCAAGGTCGAACCCTGAAGGGGTTCCGTCCATCGCCGACTCACGTTGCAGCCCCGAGTCACCGTTCACCCCGAGGAATAACCGGTTTCCATCATCATGTATGACCGTCATAATCACTTGCGCCCATGCTGACCTCCCTCGAGATCGAAAACTTCAAATGCTTCCGCCAGCTGAAAATCAATCCGCTGGCCAAGGTCAATTTGTTTGTCGGCACCAGCAACTCCGGTAAAACAGCGGTGCTTGAAGCTGTATCGTTGTTGCCAGGGACGGGCGCGCATCCCAAAGGAGACATCAATCTGATGCTTTTTCGCAATGGAACTTCGGATCCACTTGTGAACAATGAATACGCCAAATGGCTTTTCCATGATTCGTTTCTTGAGCACGAGATAATCATATCGGCATCAACCGGTGAGGATTCACGCGAAACACAAACCGTACTATCCTTGATAACAGATCTAACCATAGGATCTGATTTTTCATTGAAGTGCAGCCCTCCCATATTTGTGCGGTTTGTGCCCCGCAAACCAAGTCGCAAGATCGGTGTGGTGACTACCAGCAAACTGGCCGCTGCTGAGCTTGCCCGTAACTTTGATCGTTGGACTCTTCGAGCAGAGAATGATGACAGGTTTGTCGGGTTTCTCCAATCCGTGGACCAGCGTGTAAAGTCTCTGCGTGCCATGGAGCACACTGGACAGCGCATGCTATATGCCGATGTCCGTCTTCCAGAACGGATCGCGCTTCCATTGCTCGGCGAGGGTTTTAACCGGCTGGTGCAGATTTATGGCGCTATCATTGGTGAAGGCGCGGACATCGTGCTCATCGACGAAATCGAAAACGGTCTGCACTGGAGTGCTCTGCCGCAAATTTGGACAGGCATCCGTGAGGCAGTGAACAAGGAAGAAGTTCAGATTTTCGCCACTACTCACTCATTGGAGTGCATTGCCGCTGCTGCTGAAGTCTTCAAGGGCGAGACCAAAAACGATCTGGCCGTCCATCGACTTGAACGTGCGGAGAACGGCGACATCCACTGTGTCACGATGAACGAAGACGAACTGGAGCGCATGCTGGAACGTGACTGGGAGGTGCGCTGATGCCTGCAAACCGCAAGCCCCTGACCATTTCCAAGCCCGGTCTTTTGCTATGCGAAGGCGAAGATGAGGTGAATTTTTTCAACGCGTGGTTTTTCGAACTCAACATCACCGATGTTCAGTCATTGCGTACGAAGGAAAGGCGAAACTGGCGACGTTCCTGGCCGATGTCGTCAAGCTGAAGGGCTTTAATCTCGTTAACCGCGCGGGCATCATTCGCGATGCTGACGAAGATGCTTCAGGAGCTTTGCAAAGTGTCGAGTACGCTTTGACCCATGCTCCTGACGAATTACGACAGCTTAGTCCGAAGATTTTTATACTTCCAGGTGATGGGAAACCTGGAGCGTTGGAATCGCTCTGGCTGGCCTCATTAAAAGGAGACCCAATGGAGACATGCGTTGATGACTTTTTCCGCTGTGCCGAGTCCAAGGGATGGAAGCCATCAGAAATTTTCGCCAAGAATGACAAAGCACGCGCTCAGCTTTGGATCGCCACGAAAGAAGTGCCCAACGAGCGCTTCGGCCTCGCCGTCTGGCATGGAAGAAAAGATACGGACAAGCCTTGGATGCAGGAAAAATGGGTGAATTTCGATCACTCATGTTTTGCACCGTTAAAGGCGTTTTTGCTCGGCACGTTTGCTTCGCCGAGCTGACTTCTGCAGGCAAGCACAGCGCAGATAATTCGTGTTTACTCTGTGGGTAAGCCCTCAGTGACTGAAAGACTCCCCCCGCCACGCCGATTCTTTGTTCCATGCCCATTCTGGATCGCTTCAATCTCACCGGTCGCCGCGCCGTGATCACCGGCGGCTCACGCGGCCTTGGCCTGGAAATGGCACGGGCCCTCGGCGAAGCCGGAGCGGAACTCATCATCGCCGGCTCCGACGAACAGCACCTGCAAAACGCCCGCACCACGCTGCAAGCCGAAGGCTTGAACGTGACGACCATCCAGGCCGATCTCTCCAAACCCGAAGAAGCCGAACGCCTCTGCGACATCCTCCTCCGCGATCACCCGCCCATCGACATCCTCATCAACAACGTCGGCGGCCGCCGCATCAACACCCCCACCGAGAACCTCGCACTCGAAGACTGGCAGCGCATCCTCGATCTCAATCTCACGCAGGCCTTCATCCTCACCAAGCGCATCGGCGGCGCGATGATTCCGCGCCAGTGGGGCCGCATCATCAACATCTCCTCCATCAACGCCCTCTGGCCCGGCAAAGCCATGCGTGGACGCAGCTACGAGACCTCCAAAGCCGCGCTGACCATGTTCACCAAAGCCGTCGCCGCCGACTGGGCCGTGCATGGCATCACCGTCAACGCCATCGCCCCCGGCCCCTTCCTCACCGACGCCAACAAGCGCTGGATCGGCGAGCGCCCCGAGTTCGAAGGCGAAGTCGCCACCAGCATCCCGATGGGCCGCTGGGGCAGCCCCGAAGAAATCGGCCCCCTCGCCCTCTACCTCGCCAGCGACGCCAGCAGCTACATGACCGGCAGCGTCCTGGTCATTGATGGTGGCAACTTGCTGTGGTGAACCCCGTCCAAAGAAGCGGCACGGGCTCATTGTCATTCGTCATTATTTTGGCATTCGGATTTACTCATTCGTCATTCAGCTAAGTTCCCTTCATCTGCTTCTCCCCTAACGGATCATGACTCCCCCCAAACACCCTCTCCACGGCGTCTTCCCCGTCTTCCAGACCCCTTGGCTCGAAGATGAAACCCTCGACCTCGACACGCTCGAACGCGAGATCGCCTGGCTCTACGACTGCGGTGCCCACGGCATCGTCATGGCCATGGTCTCCGAAACCCTGCGCCTCGACAGCGAAGAGCGCGAACAACTCGCCGCCGCCGCATGCAAGTTTGGCAAAGCACGCGGTGCCGTCGTCATCAGCGTCGGCGCAGAGTCCTCCAAGGTTGCAGAGCGTTATGCCAGACACGCCGAAAGCATCGGCGCCGATGCCGTGATGGCCATCCCGCCAGTCTCGGTTGCCATCGCTGAAAGCCAGGTGCTGAACTACTTCCGCCGCATCATTCAGTCAGTAAACATCCCTGTCATCGTTCAGGACGCCAGCGGTTACGTCGGCAAACCCATGGATGTCTTTTTGCAAGCCTGCCTGCTCGACGATTTCGGACCCGAGCGCGTGCTCTACAAACCCGAAGCCTCCCCCATCGGCCCCAAGCTCAGCCAACTCCGCGATGCCACGAAAGGCCTCGCCCGCATCTTCGAAGGCACCGGCGGCATCGCCCTCGTGGACTCCTTCAAGCGCGGCGTCGTCGGCACCATGCCCGGTGCCGATCTCATTCGCGGCCTCGTCCCCCTTTGGAACGCACTCACCACCGGCGACACCGAAAAAGCCGATCGCATCCACGGCCCCCTCTCCGCCAGGGCATCTTCAAAAACGCCCGCGTCCGCGGCCCCGTCGGTTTCAAACTCGACGCTGAGACGAAACTCGAAGTCGAGCGTCAGTTTGACCGCATGATCGCCGCCACTCTTTGATTTGCCCCCATGATCATCGACGTCCACTCCCACGCCTGGAATTTCCCCGCTGACTTCTCAGACGATTTCATCCATCAAGCCGGTCGCGCACGCCCCGGCGTGAAGGTGGACATCAGCGCGACCTATGAGGCCTATCGCGCCACCGCCCCCGCAGACACCCTCACCATCGTCTTCGGCGGCAAAGCCAGACTCAGCGGCCTCTGGGTCAATGACCAGACAGTCGCCAATTACGTATCACGAGACCCCTCTCGCTTGATCGGCTTCCTCTCCCTCGATCCCACGCAGGAAAACTGGCAGCGCGAGATGCAATTCGGCCACGAAGAGCTCGGCCTGCGCGGCATCAAGCTCATGCCCATGTACGCAGGCTTCAGCCCGGATGACCCCATGCTCGAACCCCTCTGGCAATATGCAGAAAAACACAACTTGCCGATTCTTCTGCACATGGGCACCACCTTCATCGCACAGGCCCCCCTGGCCTTCACACTGCCACGCCTCATCGAGCCCGTGGCCCTCAAACATCCCGGCGTAAAAATCATCCTCGCGCATCTCGGACACCCCTATGAAGGCGAATGCCTCGTGACCATCCGCAAGCACGACAACGTCTTCGCCGACGTCAGCGCCCTCCATTACCGCCCGTGGCAGCTCTACAATTCCCTCATACTAGCCCAGGAATACGGCGTCTGGCACAAGCTCCTCTTCGGCACCGACTTCCCCTTCACCACCGTCAACGCCTCCATCGACGGCATCCGCCAGCTCAACGACATGCTCGAAGGCACCAAGCTCCCGCGCCTCGATCTGGCCCAGATCGAAGCCATGATCCACCGCGACAGTTTGAAGCTGCTAGGTTTGGAGAAATGACCTCACTTCCACAGCGTCTCACACGTCGCCATCATCACCGCACGCTCCTCTTTGCCATGAGCCTCGCGATGATTGTGCCCAAAGTTGCCACCCGTATAAAAGAGATGCCATAAACCACCACGCTGCACCATCGCATGCGGCGCATGCAAAATAAAACTCCCCGCCGTGGAACCGGGCGCATCCCGAGTGATCCACGGCTCACGCTGGTCGCGCTCCCACGTGATGCCATCCGCTGAATGGCAGGCCTCGATGTCAATCGTCTGCGCATCCAGCCGGTAATGTCCAAGCAATCCCACCCGCCCACGCTCCGTGTGCGTGACGGACAGATAATAAAACTGCAGGTCATGCGGATCGCGCTCATCCGGCATCAGCACGCGCTGGCGGCCGCCCCAGTTCAGTCCATCCACGCTGGTGTACCGTTCGATCACCCGCACGAGTCCGGGAACGTTGTCCTGGGCCGCATAGCGCCGGTCATCCTTGCCCACTTCAAGGAGTCCGACCGAATACATCTCGAAACTGCCGTCCGGGAGTTGATACACATTCGTCGCATCGTTGGAGATCAGCGCCGCAGGTGCCAGCGGCTCATTCTCCACCGGAGCCGCTTTGCGCTTCATGAAATGCTTCAGCCCAGCCTCCAGCGCCGCCTTGCCATCCACCGCCCGGTCTGCCGGATGATAAAGGCACGGCGTCAGCGCATTGACCACCTTGAACACACAGCCATCCTCACTGTCTGCCGCAAGATACCGCACCACGCCTTTGCCATGCGCCCAGAAGTACAAGCGCGTCCGCCCATCCTTCAGCCTCAGCGTCACCACCTGCACCGGATGCCACCCTTCCGGCAGTTCACCAATCGCCAGTTCCGCCTTTCGGTCCGGCTCCCCCGCACTGCAAACTGCCACCGTGTGTTTCCATTCCCCACCCACTTTCCCAGTATGATAACCAATCTCCTTCAGCTCAGTCTTAGGCACTGAAACACTCGTCCACACCCGCCAGCGCTCATCTTCCAGCGGCTCCACCGTGCTCGTAAAATTCTGCACCCAGCCGCCTGCCGGTTCACCCTGATGCCGAAACAACTCACCCTGCTTTTTCCAAGCTGAAGCAGAAACCAACTCGGGCTTTTCAGCGGCCAACAACCTTGTCCCTGCCATCAATCCAGCCCCACCCCACCGCTTCAAGACCTGCCTGCGAGTTAGATCATTCATCATGCCCAAAGCTTGCCGCGATTCCCCTCTCTGCAAGCTTCGCATCACCCCCAGCTCTCATCCCGATACGTCGCCGGCGATGTGTTCCGGTACTGCCGCAGCATACGACTGAAGTAGTAGCGGTTCGTCAGACCGCACTGCTCGGAGATGGTTTCGATGCTCTCCTTCGTGTGCCTCAGCTTGCGGCAGGCCTCATCCAGTCGGTAGTCCAGCAGCACCCGCATTGGCGGCTGCTGCAGCTCCTGCTGGAAGAGATGGTTCAAATTCCGCAGGCTCAGCCCCGCATGCTTGGCCACCTGCTCCGCAGTCAATTTGAGTCCGTGATGCTGGTGCATGAACTCCATCGCCCGCAGCACCCGCGCATCCAGATGCTGCTTCTCCCACACGCTCTCCGGCAGACACTCCACGGCGGCAATAACGAGCTGGATCGTGGGCCACGGAAACCTCACCGCCACCTTCTCCTTGCTCATCTTGATCAGCCCAGGGATCAGACTCTGCATCAGCGCGTTGGTGGGAAACCGGTGGATGCCCGGCGCCGCGCGGTCCGCCAGCGGACCGAGATTGAAATGCGCGTACCACTTGCTGAACGGGCGGCTCGTCGTCGTGCTGAAAGTCGTGTGTGGCGGAATCAGATACATGAAGCCCGGCTCCAGTTGCGTCTTCTCGCCACTAATTTCCACCACCCCTCCGGCACTCACCGGCCAGTACAGCCGCCAGTACGGATCGTTCAGCCGCCGCAGCTCCCACTGCTGCAGTTCGATCTTGCGCGTGGTCAGGATGTCCACCGTCACCCCCGGCAGCGCCACCGTCCGCTGACCCTGCACGCGATGTGCCGAGCCGGTGGGCACGAGGCTGAGGATGTTTTTGTTCGTCTGCATGGCCATTGCAAAATCCGACACAAATCTGGCGAGCCCGTGCATGGACGGCAAGCAGGGAGTGACTATGGATTATGACTCAACCAAAACTGAACACACACCATGGCCGACATCCAAACCAGCGCTGCAGACAAGAAGGAAAAGGAATTCTTCACCGACGTCCCCCAGGAGGCCCCCGGCTTCTTCCTCAAGGGTTGCCACCAGTACGACTGGGGTCTCAAAAACCGCCTCGCCAAGGTTTTCAACCCCAAGGACGGCCGCACCGTCATGCTCGCCTTTGACCACGGCTACTTCCAGGGCCCGACCACCGGCCTGGAGCGCGTGGACCAGACCATCCTCCCCCTC
>NCCR01000235.1 GCA_002279765.1 Verrucomicrobia bacterium 12-59-8
ATTGGTGAGGCGGAGCGTGACCGCTGGATGAAACTGATGGGGGAGGCGATGAGCGAGGTGGCGGTGCCAGAGGCGGAGGCGGCGATCATCGGGCCGTTCTTTGCGCAGGTGGCGGACATGATGCGGAATCGTCCGGGCTGAATCGCTGCTTGTCAGGCGGTGCCGCCACAGGATGATGAACCATGAGCCGAATTTTATGCATTGCACTGGCGCTGGGCGCGGCGCTTCCTGCCTGCGTGATGATGGAACTGACGCGGCTGAAAAACGACCCCGTGGATTTTGTGCGCCAGGTGAAGCCGATCCTGGAGGCGAGCTGCCTGGAGTGCCACCAGCATCGGTATGAGTTTGCCGGACTGAATCTGGAGACCAAGGAGCGGGCGATGAAGGGCGGGCGCAGCGGGCCGGTGATCGTGCCGGGAGCGCCGCATAGAAGCCGTCTCTATAAAGTCCTGCTGCTGGGTCATGACAATCCGGTGGCCATGCCGCCCACTCCAGAAAGGCTGGCCCGCGACTACGAGCAGACCCTTCACGACTGGATCCTGCAAGGCGCCAAATGGCCCGAGGGCGTGCGCCTGACGCCACCGCAGGACTGGAAAAACTCACGTTCATAACCCCCATGGAAAAGACCCCTGTTCTCATTCTCGCCCCGTTGCCGGACTTCCTGATGCAGCCGCTGCGTGCGGCGCATGTGTGTCATGATTACTTTGATGCGGAGGACAAGGCGGGGCTGCTGGCCGAAGTGGGCGCGGAGATTCGCGGCATCGTGCAGTCAGGCGGCACGGTGTTGCCGGTGTCGCTGCTGGAGCAACTGCCGAAGCTGGAGATCATCGGCGTGTTTGGCGTGGGGTATGACGGGGTGCCGGTGGACTGGTGCCAAGCGCATGGCATCCGGGTGACGAACACGCCGGATGTGCTGACGGAAGATGTGGCGGACATGGCGAGCGCGCTGGTTTTGATGACCAGCCGGAAGCTCGTTGCGGCGAATCGTTTTCTGCATGCGGGCGCGTGGACGCAGGGCCCCTTTCCGCTGGCGCATGCGCTGCGTGGCAAGCTGGCGGGCATCGTGGGCCTGGGGCGCATTGGCAAGGCGATCGCGCATCGGCTGGAGGCGCATGGTCTGCGCATCGCGTATCATGGCCGCACGCGGCAGGAGGTGCCGTGGGATTATTTTGACTCGCTGGTCGCGATGGCGCAGGCGGCGGATTTTTTGGTCGTCGCGTGTCCGGGGGGTGCGGCGACGAGGCACCTGATCAATGCAGAAGTGCTCACGGCATTGGGAACGAAGGGCACGCTGATCAACATCGCGCGTGGATCGGTGGTGGATGAGGCAGCGTTGATCGCGGCGCTGCAAAGCGGGACGATTCGCGGGGCGGGGCTGGATGTGTTTGAGAACGAACCGCAGGTGCCGGAGGCGCTGATGCAATGCGAGAACGCGGTGCTGATGCCGCATCTGGGCAGCGCGACGCATGAGACGCGCGCGGAGATGGCCCGCCTGGTGGTGGCGAATCTCGCGGCGCACTTCAGCGGGCAGGCGCCGCTGACGCCGGTGTGCTGAGGGGTGGGCTGGGTGCAGTTTTGGAGTGCGGTCGCGAAGTGAGGCACGAACGCAGCTACCGCTTTCGAACGTCTCCGGGAGTGCGTGAGGTTGACCCGGCCTCCGCGCGCCGGGGAGTGATTTCTTGCGAGGAGCCTGTGATATTGAGCATGCTGACCGGCCTGCTAAAGCGGTAGCTCCGCTCGTCCCTCGCTGCGCAACCGCAGTCCAAATAAAATGCTGTCTGCGCCGCCGTTTTGGCCGATTGCCTGCTTGCCCTTCCGGCTTGAAACATTATTGAAGTTCATGGTCAAATTCATCCTCGGAGCCGTTCTTGCCGCCATCGCTGTCTTTGGATGGGAGGCGGTGTCGTGGACAGTCATTGGCTGGCATGAGAACGGATTTCGCAGCTTCCGAAATGAAGAGGCCGTGGCTGAAGTGATCAAGGCCAACGTGACCTCCGGTCATGGCATCTACCTGCTGCCAGCGATGGGTGAAGCGCCGAAACTTGCCACCGCCGAGGAGAAGAAAACCTTCGAAGAAGAGCAGGCCAGGGCGATGCGGGACGGCCCGTATGTGTATGCCATCATCCGCCCCGGCAAAGGCGAGACCAGCATGGGGAAGAACATGGCGCTGAGCTTCGTCCGCTGCCTGATCTGCGCGTTTTTGATCGCGGCGCTGCTGTCCAACACAGCGGTGCATTATCCGGCACGCATTGCCTTCGTGGCGGCGGCGGGTTTGTTTGCGGGCCTGACTTCCGATTTGCCGATGTGGATCTGGTTTGAGAATCCGGGGCGCGATGCGGTGGTGAACATCGCGGATCATGTGATCGCGTGGATCATCGGCGGTGCGGTGCTGGGGATCTTTGTGGGGAAAGATCCGGTGGCGGAGCCTTAACAGTACGATGGACACTCCTGTCCGTCGATCAGCGCTCCGTTAACACCTGTAGCATGCGAGTTGGTTTGCATGACGCTCAGGCAGGCTGGCGCTGTTGGCGGTGGGTTTGGGACTTGGGAGAGCCAGGGAGTTTGCGAGAACGCTGACCGACAGGCAGGAGTGCCCATCGTACTTCAGACCACCCCGCTCGTCTTCAGCACCGCCTGCGCCACTTCTTCGGGAGTGACGAGTGTCATGCACTGGTAGTGGCCGAAGCGGCATTCGCGGTCGAAGCAGGGGCTGCATTCGATCTTGTGCTGGATGACGGTGTGGCGGTCGCCGAGGGGACCGGTTTCGATGGGGCAGGTGGAGCCGAAGATGCTCACGGTGGGGATGCCCAATGCGGCCGCGAGGTGCATGGTGCCGGTGTCATTGGTGAGCAGAAGCTGGCATTCGCGCAGCTTGGCGATGAGCTCGGAGAGGCGGGTTTTGCCGACGAGGTTTTCGTGCGGGGCCTGGAGCATGGCGGAGAGTTTTTCGCCCATCTCTTTCTCGTTGGGAGCTCCGACCAACTGCCAGTGGAACTGCGGGTGCTTGGCGGAGATTTGATTCACCACGGCGGCGAATCGCTCCAAAGGCCAGCGCTTGGCGGGACCGTACTCCGCCCCGGCGCAGACGCCGACGCGGATGGTGCCGTCGGTGGAAACGGCCGGTGAGCCAGAGTGCCAGAGATCGGGCGGGGTGATGTCGGCGCCGATGCCTTTGGCGATGCGCAGGTAGCGATGCGCGTGGTGCTCCTTGTCGATTTTGACCTTCGGCGGCTTGATGATTTGATTGAGCAGCTTGGCGCGGAAGGAACCGCGTACGCCGACGCGGCGGGGGATGCCTGCGAGCCAGACTTCGAGGGTGCTGCGGGTGGAGTTGGTGCAGAACACGGCGGCGTCGAATGTCACGCCGGTGGCCTTGATGCGCCTGGCCACGGCAAAGAGGCCTTCTTTGGCGGGCTTGCCGATGTAGCGCGAGACTTCGGGCATGGAGAGCCAGAGTTCTTCGAGCTTGTCCGGGCCGAGAATGGTGATCTTCATGTCGGGGCGGCCGCGCTTGATGGCGCGCACCATGGGGAAGGCCATGCAGGCATCGCCAAGCCAGTTGGGGCTGCGGATGAGCAGCTCAAAGGGCTGCAGGCGTGTCAGGTCGTAATCCGGCGGAAAGGCGACACCACGGCGGTAGTTGGGCAGGAGGAAGTGGGGCTTGGGGAGCTTCCAGCGGTTGTGGACCCAGAACCAGTTCGCGGGCTGCTCGCGGATCAATTTCTCCACGGCGGCGTTGATGGCGAGCGTGAGGCCCTCGGCGTTGGGCTGCGAGGCATCGGCTTTGACTTCGGGTGCGCAAACGAGACGCCAGCGGGCGGGGCCGTCGTCATAGACCATCATGGGCAGCACGGCGGCATTGGTGCGGATGGCCATGAGCGCGGCGATGGTGGTGGTGGAGGCCAGGCGGTCAAAGAAGGGGCACCACAGGCCGTGGTCGCCGGCGTGTTGGTCCACCAGCACGCCGACCTGCCCGGCTTCGCGGATGAATTTCATCGGCGCATTGAACCCGGCCTGGCGGTCGAAGAGGGCATAGCCGAGTTTTTCGCGGCGGCGGAGCAGCAGGGCATTGAGCCAGGGATTGCGCAGCGGCTGGTAGATCGCGCCGGCTTTGTGACCGCGCACATACATGGAGGGCACCTGGGTGAGGATTTCCCAGCAGCTTGCGTGCAGCACGAGATTGACGACAGGGCGCTTGCCGTCGTCGAAGGCGGCCTGGGCGCGCTCGATGCCTTCGGAGCGCACGTGCTTGCAGATGGCGGCCTCGCTCATGAGGGGGAGTTTGAAACCGCAGAGGACGTTGGCGAAAAGGCTCTTGAAGTGCTTGCGGGCGAGGGCCTTGAGTTCGGCGGGGGATTTTTCGCGGCCAAAGGCGATGTGCAGATTGTGCAGGGCGAGGCGGCGATATTTGCCCCCGAGGAAATAGGCGAGGGTGCCCAGCGCACGGCCGATGGCCCACACGACGATCAGCGGCAGCAGCCAGAGCACGCCTTCGATGCACCGGAACAGCGCATAGACCAGCCACTGCACGGTGCGCGTGGAAAAACTGGCGGAATCTTTGGCGCGGCCCATGTGACTTCTTATGCCTCAGCGCTTTCACGCACGCAACCGTTGATGCGAGATCGCAGGGGGCTGCTCCGTTTGGCCTTTCATGCATCGTTTTCTTTTTCTGCTCCTGATCTGCCCGCTGCTGCTGCATGCGGCGGCACCTGCCAAGCCGAACATTGTTTTCATCATGGCCGATGATCTGGGCTGGGCGGATGTGGCGTTTCATGCGGGCAATGCACCGACGCCCACTCTGGACAAACTGGCGCAGGAGGGCCTGGAGCTGACGCATCACTACTCCGCCCCTGTGTGCAGCCCGACGCGCACGGGATTGATGACCGGCCGCTGCTGGAGCCGCTTTGACGTGACGACGCCGCAAAGTAAACGCGCACTGCCGTGGGACACGGTGACGCTGCCAGGGGCGCTGAAATCGGTGGGCTATGAGACCTGCCTCACGGGCAAGTGGCACCTCGGCTCGAAACCCGCGTGGGGCCCGAATCACTTTGGCTTTGATCACAGCTATGGCTCGCTGGGCGGCGGTGTGGGGCCGTGGGACCACCACTACAAGAAGGGCGAGTTCATGGAGACGTGGCATCGCGATGAGAAGCTCATCAAGGAGTCCGGGCATGTGACGGATCTGATCACGAAGGAGGCCTGCGAGTGGCTGGCGGCGCGGAAGGGCGCGCCGTTTTTCCTCTATGTGCCGATGACGGCGGTGCATCTGCCGGTGAAGGAGCCGGAGGAGTGGTTATCCAAGGTGCCTGCGAGCATCGGTGGCGCGGTGGCACGCCAGTATGCGGCGTGCATCATGCATCTGGATGCGGCGGTGGGGCAGATCGTGGCGGCGCTGGAGAAGAACGGGCAGCGCAGCAACACGCTGCTGGTTTTCACCAGTGACAACGGTGGCAGCACGTCGGAAAACAACGGCCAAGCTTATCCGCCCGATGGCTACGAGCCGGGGCCGCTGACCGGGAACAACCTGCCGCTGCGCGGTGAAAAGGGCAGCGTGTATGAAGGCGGCACGCGGGTGCCCTGCATCCTCAACTGGCCCGGCACGGTGAAGCCCGGCAAGCATGAGGCACCGGTGCAAATCATCGACTGGATGCCGACCTTCTGCGCGCTGGCGGGATTCAAACCGGCGAAGGATCTGAAATGGGATGGCCTGAATCTTTGGCCGCAACTGGTGGAAGGCGCGCCGCCACCGCCGCGCACGCTGTACACGGTGGCTCCGGGTTTCAAATCACGCGCGCTACGCTTCGACCCCTGGAAGCTGGTGGTGCATGGCTCTGGAGAGAAGGCGAAGTATGAGCTGTACGACATCCTCGCGGATCCAAATGAAACGAAGAATGTGGCCGCACAGCAGCCCGACGCACTGGCGACGATGAAGGAACGCCTGCGCGTGATGGCGAAGGCGGATCGTGATGCGGTGGTGAAGGACTAAAAAAAGTACTCCCGAGCTTTAGCTCGCTCTGGGAAGCGCCGCCTCTTCCAGAACTCCAGAGCGAGCTAAAGCTCACGAGTACTCTATAAAAAAAGCGGGCGGCACCGAAGCACCGCCCGCTGGAAAGAGTGTTAATGTGAGAGATCCGATCCTATTTCTCGACCCAGCGAACGGCTTCCATGAGGAGTTCGCGGGCGGAGGCGAGGCCGAGCTTCTGACGGATGTTGGCCTTGTGGGCGTCCACCGTCTTGGCGCTGAGGGTCAGCTTTTCAGCAATGCTGTGGGAGTCGAAGCCGCGGCCCACCATCTCGAAGATTTCGAGCTGACGGTCGCTGAGCATGCGGGCAGGCTCACCACGGGAACCGCCGCGAGGGCCGCCACCGGAAACGATGCTGCCGAGCAGTGCGGCGCTGAAGAAGAAGGAGCCGGCAGCCACCTGACGGAGGCCCTGCAGCACGCGGGTGCTGGGTTCGCCCTTCATCACGTAGCCCATGGCGCCGGCGCGCAGGCAGCGCTCCGCATACACGTTTTCGTCGTGCATGGAGTACACAAGGATTTGCATGTTCGGATGACTGGCGCGAAGCTTTTTGATGAGGTCAACTCCGCTGCGGTCCTTCAACGTAATGTCGAGAACGACCACGTCGGGTTTGATTTTGGCGATCTGCTGAAGCGCGGTGTTGGCGTCTTCGGCACTGCCGATGACCTGCATGTCTTCCTGCTGGTCGATTAGTTTCTTAAGCCCTTCGATAACGATGGGGTGGTCGTCGAGTATATAGATTTTGCTTTTC
>NCCR01000236.1 GCA_002279765.1 Verrucomicrobia bacterium 12-59-8
GGCTGGTGGAAGACCGCGACACGTTTGTCCTGCGCCGAATCAAACCCGCCAAGTCTGTCTTATCGAGGAAGAAGCCCTTAAGTTGACGCGCATGCCCTTCGGGGCGTGTGAAGGTGTGTAAAAGTGTGTAAAGAAAAACGCATCCAGCGCCTCGCAGAGACCCCAATAATTCATACGGTGCCCTATAGGGGTGTCGCACCCCTCGCCAAATAAATCAGCACTGATTGAAGAGCGATGTTCGGCGTACGATCTGAATGGGGTGTTGACGTGCATGACCCAAATCCTATTCTTTCCAGATGAGAGCTTTCTTTAGCAAATATTGGATTTTTTCACTTGTTGTGACTATCCTAATATTATGGCTCGGTTGGTGGATTGGCGTGAGTATCCTAGTGGAAACTAAAGATCGCGGAACGATTGGAGATCTTTTTGGTGGCATCAATGCCTTGTTTTCAGGACTTGCTCTCGCCGGCGTCGTGACGGCGGTGATCTTGCAAAGCAAGGAGCTTGAACTGCAACGAGGCGAAATGAGGCTGCAGCGTAATCAACTGGAACTTCAGCGGAAGGAACTCGAGCTAAGCCGTGAGGAATATAAACGTATGGCATCGGCGAACGAGGAGGCTGCTAAGGCCCTCACAAACCAACTACGACTTCAAATTCAGGCAGCAAAGCTCCATGGACTAAGCACTCTCGCAACAATTGCAAATGATCGAGGTCTATCTCAGAATGCTTTCGGGCATTCGTCTCCACAGGTGAGGGAAGCTGCCGCTTTGAGACTCGAGAGGGAGTTGCGCGCCGCGATCACAGCATTGAAGGAGGATGTTGGTGAAGCATAGGAATTGTGAGGCTAGTTGTTTGAAAAGTCATAGATGGTAAGTTTTGACGGTGTGTAATGGCTTCCGTGGGTCAAGTTCACTAGGTGATCATAAGCCTACAACTCCCCTCTCCTCCACTTTCTTGAAGTCCAAGGTAGTGTGACGGAAAAAGTGGAAGTTAAGAACTGGGCTGAGAACACGTCTTCCGACATCTGGGCAGATTTGACGACGCTGCCGGGGAAGAAGCTCGGGCAGTCCATCGTCGTCACCGCCCGTGGCACCGTGGATCTGAACAAGCGCACAATGGAAGGCCACGGCCGCGCCAACGTGCGCGGCATCGTCGGGGTGATCATCTCGCCCATCAGCGTCGTGTTCATGGAGATGCAGGTGAAGGGCCCGTTTGACGACATCAAGGTGGCCCCTCTGGGCCTGATCGGAGCCGCGAAAAGCGTCCTCAAAATGCCGCCAAGCTCAGCAGCCTCGTCCTCCGCGAAGGCGTCTCCGTCCCCTTCGAAGCCCTCGGAATGTTTCGCCGGCAGAACGCCAAGGATGGTGCGAAGGCGGCGGAGTGAAGGGGGGGGCATGATTTGCATAAAAATTGACGCAGACAGGCTTGCGCCCTCCGGTTTTCCATGCGTAAATATTTACGCATGAGCAGCAAGAGCAAACTCCTCGCCAAACTTTCCAACGTCGCCTCCGACAAAGGCTGGACGCTCGCTGATGCGGAGATGCTGCTCACTCTGCATGGCTTCACGAAACGCAACACGGGCAGCTCTCACCGCGTCTTCACACATCCCGGGCTGAGAGATGCCGTGACCCTTGCCGCTCATGGCAAGGGCATCAAACCTATCTACATCAAGATCATCCGCCAAGCCCTCGCCGATCTGCCCAAGTAAACAGACGGCCCCTTTTCTTAACCTTGCCCTTACCCCTCAACCGACACCGACTATGAAAGACAAAATGCCCTATCAAATCACCGTGGCATGGAGCCCCGAGGATGAAGCTTATGTCGCCCGCGTGCCTGCGCTGCGCTACTGCGTGGCCACCGGCGAGACGCCGGAGAAGGCCGTCAAGGAAGTCCGAGCCGCCGCAGTCGAGATCCTCCGCGTGATGGAGGAAGACGGCAAGACTCTGCCCGCCTTGGACACCACCCTCGCTCGCGTCCAGGCGCTGCAGCCATTGATCAATGTCTCTGCCATTGCCAAGGCAGCGGGCCTGAGCGTGCAGACCCTCAGCAGCAAGATCACCCGTGGCACCGCGCTCACTTCAGATGAATCTTCTCGCATCGGCAAAGTGTTCATCTCGTATGGACTCGAAGACCGGGGAACAGTGGCTGCCGCGAGTTCAGCGATTAAAGCCGCCAATTCTTCCAAAGCCGCGACTAAAAGCGTCGCGGGCAGGATCCTTGCCCCTCGTGGTGGCGCTAATATCGCAAGGTCTTTAGCTGCCAGCGCCCTCTCTTCTCGGAGGGTTGCCAAAACGGCGAAGAAGAGCTGAGTGATTGACACCCATCGGGTGGCATGAGTTCTGTTCAAAAAAATGGGGACGGCCGAGGCGTCCCCCTAATAGTAATAATTGGCACGGTCTCGACACTAATGTGGATGAGGAGGAAATGCCTCCTCATCCACATTTCCGGCCAAACGCTTAGCGCTTACCCTTTTTCTCGTCCTGGCTCAGCGCGGAAGCAGCCAAGCGGCGGATTTCTGCGGGAGTGGGTACCTTGCGGCCTGCCAACACGTCGGATGCTAGGCTTGAGGTTTGGTTTGATGTTTGTTTCTTAGCCATGTTGTTGTTTGGATTGTCCCTT
The DNA here is from genome assembly GCA_002279765.1 of Verrucomicrobia bacterium 12-59-8. The sequence continues at coordinate 2,620 of NCCR01000236.1, forward strand.
TTATTTGACGGGCGGGCACAACATGTGCTAAAACCGGGGCCCATTACCTCCGCCGATTTCCGCCCGTCTCCTCACCGAGGGACTCAGTGAGAAATTTGCATTAGGCCGCATCCCACACGGGGTGCGGCCTTTTTTAAACTTTTGAAAATAAAGATCCACCAGTTCTCAAAGCCCTCAGAAAAGGGTGCTGTCATTGCGGATACAGAGAACTGACCGACAAAAAACTGGGAAGCCCCTTCTCTCCCTGATAGGCTTTGAACCCTGTATCGCAGCTATAGCTACGACATCGGCCTATAGGGGAATCCATGAATCGAGTCAACCCACGGAAGTAAAAAAATGTTCAAATGAGCATCTGATTCCATCATCAAATCATGATTTGATGATGGGTGCATGAATGCTGCTAGACAGAACGGTGTCGGCGATACGGCTCCAGCTTTGGCTAATCCAGCAATACCTATGCAGTAGTGGCATGAAAATAATAATGACGCGGGCGTGGGGACGAGATCTGGGGGCTGTCATGCAGTGCTGGGCCCTCTAACGTGGTATAAAGTAACATAAGGTTGCAGATTCGGTTTGACTTTGAAAAATCGGACCCAAGTCTATTCGCATCCTTCGGGTGGCCGGTGTGAAGAACGCGGCGGGCCTGGAGGGGGACAGCGAGGGAGGCAGTGAAGAACTCTGAATCTCGCACCATGCATGCCGGCACATCTGCCGGTTGTTTCCGAGGGCCTGAGCCCATGCCTCTGCCACGCATTCTGCGTTTCGGCGCATCCACAGGCCACCTATTACCACTTATTACCACACACTGCCATGAATAAGACTGAACACGAAGCCTTCCACGCCGCTTCCGCTGGCTCCTCTACCGCCGCTTCATCCTCCATCTCCGCATCCGCCTCGGAGGGCGGGTGGCTCACGCCGGAGCAGCTTGGGCGGAGGCTCAATGTCTCACGGCGCTGCCTGAGCAACTGGGCGCGGGACCGGATCATTCCCATGATCAAGATCGGGCGGGTGTGCCGCTTTGACCTGCCGCAGGTGCTGGCGGCGCTGGAGAAACACGCGCAGGGCGTCGCTAAGCGCTGAGAACCCCACACCAGCTCACCACACCTATGAAACTCACGCTTGATCATTTGGAGAAAGTCCGGCAGCGCGGCTCCCGGACCTTCGCCCGCTGCCCGGCCTGTGCCGAAAAGGACAGCGACAGGGCGGGGGACAACCTCGTCATCTTTGACAACGGCTGCTTTGCCTGCGCCGCCTTTCAGGGCGACCGGGGGCACGCGCGCCGCATCCTGGAACTGGCGGGGAATGAGGAGGAAAAACGTAAACTCAGCCGCAGCAGCAGCGGGCCGCGCGCGTTTCCGCCGCCACGACAGCAGCGGCGTAAGCCCTCGCCGCCGGTGCTGCCGCCGGACTTTGCGGAGACGGCCCGCACGGCGCAGCTCAGGGCCTCCGCCTGCCTGGAAACGCAGATGGTCATGGCGGACGAGTTTGGCGTGGAGGTGGAGACCATCCGCCGCCTGGCGCTGCCGGAGGGCGGGGCGCTGGGTTTCTTCCCGCGCATCAGCATCGGCGGCACGCCCTGCCTGCCGGACCGCATCGGCTACATCTACCCGCAGGGCATCAAGATCCGCCAGCCCTGGGGGGCGGAGGCCGTGCGCTTTGCCTGGGCCTGCGGCCGCGCCACGGAGCCGTGGCGCTACACGCCCGCCAGCTCGCGCCCAGGGGTGCGGCACTACTACATCACGGAGGGGGAGTCAGACCTTATCGCGCTGGCGGATGCTTTGATGAACCAAATCAAACCAGAAAATGGTATCGCCATGGTGGCCAGTCCGGGCACCGCCTTCCGTGAGGAATGGGCGAAGCTGTTTGCAGGCACCTGCGTGAGCCTCTTCTTTGACAACGATGCAGCCGGAGCCGCCGCCGCTGCGCGCACCACCGCCCTGCTGCGCCCGCATGCGGCCCAGGTGCGAACCCTTCACTTCCGCCGCTCATGAAAGACCTCCGCAGCTACCACAATGCCCTGGGGCCGCAGGCTCTGGCCGCACTCGTCACCGATCCCGCGAACTTCACCGTCGTGGAGCCCGCCGCCGCCACCCTGAGCACCGCCGCCCCTGGCACGGGTGCCAGCGCCCCGGCCACGGCCACAGGGAGCGCGGTGGATTTCACGGACCTGGACGCACGCCGCATCCATCTGGAGCAGCCGCCGCCGCAGCCGATGCCGGTTTTCTCGCTGCTCTCCCAGCAGATCTGCACGGCGGGAAACCTCACCGTCATCTCCGCGCAGGCGAAGGGCGGCAAGAGCGCCGTCGTGGGCGCGATGATCGCCAGCATCATGGCTGCAGAGGCACCGAGGGCGGAGGACGACGATGACCTCCCCGACGCTGAGCCGGAGCACGATCTGCTGGGCTTCACCGCCGCCGCGCAGGCAGGGCGCGCCGTGGTGCTGTTTGACACCGAGCAGTCGCCTTATGACGCGTGGAACCTCGTGCACCGATCCGCGCAGCGTGCCGGCGTCTCCGGCATGCCCGACACCTTTCGCGGCTACTCCCTCGCGGACGTTTCCACCGAGAAGCGCCGCGCCTACCTCGCCGCCGAGATGGAGCGCGCCCACGAGGAATGCTCCGGCATCCACAGCGTCTTCATCGATGGCGTGGCCGATTTGTGCAAAAGCCCCAACGACGACATCGAAGCCTTCGCTTTGGTGGAGCACCTCGCGCAGCTCGCCATCGCCCACACCTGCCCGATTATCCTCGTGCTGCATGAGAATCCCTCTGGCCTGGAAACGGGCAAGACACGCGGTCACCTCGGCAGCCAGCTTGAGCGCAAGGCGGAGAGCAATCTCCGCATCGCCAAAGACGGCAAAAGCGGTGCCTCCATGATCTTTTCCGAGCGCTGCCGCCACGCCTGCATCTCGCGCGATGACGCCCTGCGCTTCGCTTGGTCCGTCCCCGATGGCATGCACATGACCGTGGAGGCGGAGACCCAGGAAAGCCGCGCGGAGACCGCGCGCCAGAACGAGCAGCCTGAGTGCCAGGCGGTGTTTGCGGGGCACTTGGGGGAGATTACATACACCGAGCTTAAGGAGCGAATCATGACGCGGGCGCACCTAGCGGAAAGGAGTGCCAAACGGCGCATCAAACAATGGCAGGGCATCGGGTTGATCAAGCAGTCGGCCACGGGATGTTATCTCCGCTGTTGATGGTTTGGTGCCAGGGGCCACAAGGGCCAAACTGGTGCCATTTGGCCCTCATGGCCCTGCGGAAGTTTGGTGCCAAGGTGCCAATACCTATATATAGGTATTGCCTATATATAGGTATTGGCACCTTGGCACCAAACCCAGAACCCAACGGGTGATCCTGAATGAACCCAGAACCCACCGCCTGTGCCCACGGAATCGTGGCCTGAAGGGCCGCCGGATTCAGCCCCAGAGCTTGCGCCATGGGCTGGCTCCTGCGGGCACGTTGGCCCACGGCTGGCCCCTTCCGCTGCGCCCACCGCACGCAAGCCAGGACCCTGACGCGGAGTCTGCCGGTAGGTGATAAACATCCCGATTGTCGCCCGGTCCTTATGGTGGCATCATTCATTCGTATGATCGCCGAGACACTTCCCGACATTGCACGCCTGAGCCTTGAAGAAAAATGGGATCTCGCTGTCGAGCTTTGGGACGAGGTGGCCGAGCGACAGAACGAGCTGCCGACCCCTCAAGCCATTCTGGATGTGGTCGAGCAACGCTTCGCCGACTACGAGCGCGATCCCAGCACCGCGCTCACGCTGGAGGAGTTCAAACGCAAGTTCAGGCTGCCGTAAGCATGAACGAGCTTGTACTTCTGTAAGGGGCGCAAAGCGACCTTTTGAGCATCTATGCCGTTCACGGCGAGCGCACGTACCTGCGCATTGATCAGGCACTGGGCATCCTTCGGCTCTTTCCTGATGCGGGTCCCAGGCATTCCAAAAACAACCTTCGTCGGCTGGTTGTCACGCGGACCCATTTCGGCATTTTTTTACTCGGTCACTGGAAGCCGCGTCATGGCCGGCGCAGTCATGGATTTGCGCCAATCCCCCCAGGTGATCGAAGGAGGACTCAGCAAACTTTAAACGGCTGCTCTCACCGCAGCTTCACCCGCAGCATGGGGGCGGAGCGGGTGCCGTTTTCCTTGGTGGCAAAGGCGTGTACGAGGCCGCTGTCCTGCGTCTCATTGGTCTCACGGCAGATGATCAGCGTGGCGATCTGATTGGTGTCTGCGTTCAGGAAGTCGGCGAGGTCTTTGCCGCGCAGCTTGCGGGTGCCACGGTTGATGCCCTGGGCGATCTCGAACTTGCCGAGCAGCTTCACCTTGCTGGCGGCGGGCAGGTGGCGCTCGGGCTGCTCAGGAGCATGCGCGGGGGCGTTCTGCCAGCTCAGGCCGTCTTCTTCCCAAGCGTCCTCGGCTTCATCCAGCACGCCATACACGGCGAAGGTGCTGTCTGGCACGAAGCTGGCAAAGCCGAGTTCGCTGGGCTCGATGGTGAGCACGAGTTCTGCGTCTTCGATGGTGCGGCCGCTGAACTTGCTCAGATCCAAGGCGATGTAGCCTTTGCGGTTGAGTTCGGGCTTGCTGTCCCGGCTGTGCTTCACGCGGAAGAAGGGATGCGTGCCGAAGTCGTTGGGCGTTTTTTCAGAAGACTGGATGTAGCTGTCCTTGCCACGGCCAAACGCTGTCGTGATGGCCTGCCAGCCGTCGCCGGTGTCCATGACGATGGCGGGCTGCCAGCGGCTGGGCTCCGCATCATCCCCCCCGGAGGGGTGTAGCTGGCTGTGGGACCAGCCATGGTCCACGCGCTGGCCTTTCTCCAGCTTTCTGGAGGCGGTGCCGGATTTGTCATCCACCTCGACGAGGCCCTCCATCACCTGAACGAGGTACTTGCCGTCCTCTCCAGCGCTGAGGCCGAACTTGGTGCCCCAGTCGATGACTTTGGCGTCCTTGGTGTCGATGCTGAAGCCTTTGGCCTGGGGCGGCACTTCGGCCACGAGCGTGCCACGGCGCAGCTTGCAGTTCATGCCGTCGATGACTTCCACGGTGGCCGGGGCCTCCAGTACCAGCTCCGCGCCGCTGTCAAAGCGCAGCACGGCCAGGCCTTCGATCAAATCAAGAATGCCGGGCTTGAGGCGTGCGCCTTCCACCGTGGGCAGGCTGCTGCCGGCCCATTGGCACTGCTGGGCGCGGATCAGTGTGGCCACCGTGCCATCGCGGGTGCTTTGCAGCCAGACGAAGCCAAACGTCACGCAGGCAGCGGCTGCGGCTGTGATGGCATGACGCCACCAGACGGGCTTGGCGGGCGCTCTGCCTGCTGGTGCGGCCTGGCTGTGCCACGAGTCATCAAAAGTCAGCTCGGCACGCTGGTGCAGGGCTTTGGCAAAGAAGGCGCGGGAGGCTGCATTGTCCCGCAGCTCCGTCTCCAGCGCGGCCACTTCCGCTGCGCTGAGTTTTTCATCGGCGTAGCGTTCGGAGAGTTCCAGCAGTCGAAATTGATCAGCGGGCTTCATGCTTCGGTTCCTTCCAGTTTGAGTTCCTTTTCCACGCAGGTCATGAGATTCATGCGGATGCGGCTCAGGGCACGATACACCGCGCCCACGGTGCTGCGGATGCGCTCTGCCACGCCGTCGATCTCCAGGTCTTCGTAGTAGCGCAGGGTCACGAGCTGGCGGTGTGCGGCGGGCAGCTTGGCCACACAGTCGCGCAGCGCATCGCCCCGGCGGTCGCCGCTGTCGCTGAGCTTGGAGACCTCATCGTGCAGCAGCTCCAGCATCTCATCGCTCAGCGGTGTGGCCTCGCGCTTCTTCTGGCGTCGATGCGTGAGCACTTGGTGGAAGGCGGTCTTGCGCGCCCAGGCCAGGAAGTTGGTGCCGCTCTCATACTGGTCAAAGCAGCGCCACAGGATCATCTTCGTCTGCTGCAGGATGTCATCCGCGTCATGCGGGGCCGGCACCATGCTGTAAACGTACACGCCCAAGGCGCGGTCATGCCGCGTGAGCAGTTCGAGGAATTCCTGGGTGCGGTCGTTGTCAGACATGGCGTAACGGCAGCGTGATGGAGGCTGTCAGGTACTCCAGGCGGCTGCGCCGCCGTTTTGGACACACTATTTGCCTCCTGCGCCCGTGTTACTCCGTGGGCGGAGAAATGGCGGGGGCGATCTTCTTCAGCGCTGTCCACAGCGCCGGATCTTCCGGGTGGCCGTTGAAGAGCACCTTCCCCTCGGGGGAAAGCAGGATCATGCGGGGGATGGAGTCGATTTCGAGGGCCTTGCTGTAGGGGCGCTCCGCTGGCTCCACGAGCCAGGGCAGGCTGGCGCTCTGCTCCCCGCGAATGCGTTCGGCGGTGGCCTCGGCGTTTGTGTCGTCCTTGTTCATCGCCGCCACGACGATGCCGTGGGGTGCGAGCACGGCGGCCTTCTTTTTGAGCGCGGGCATCAGGTTCATGCAGGGGCCGCACCAGGAGGCCCAGAAGTCCAGCAGCAGGGCCTTGCCGCCGCCTAGCTGGTCGCGCAGCGTGGTGGCCTCCCCCATCGAGGTGGTCAGCGGTGTTTTCAGATCCACGCTCAACGCCGCCATCTTCGATTCGAGGCGGAATTTCTCGATGGACTGGATGAAGACCGGCGCCTGCTGCGGATTGAGCCAGATGGCTTCGAGGATGTGCTGCTTGAAGCCCGCAGTGTCCTTTGCATCCACGGCCTTGAGCGCCTTGATGTAGGCAGCGAACGCTTTGACGGCATCGACATTCGGCAGGGCCGCAGCGTTGGCGGGGTCAAAACTGGCGGCGAGGATTTCGACTTCGGGCAGGATTTTGACGAGGAAGGCGGTGTCCTGATGTCGCAGGCCCCAGACGAGCTTTGCCTCGATGATCTGCTGGCGGGGCAGGTTGGCCTTGTTGGCCTCTTTGGCCAGCGCGAGCAGCTCCACCAGCGTCGTGTCTTGGGCGAACAGTCGCTGGGCCAGAGCCTTGGCACCGGCCACGGCCTCTTCTTCCGTCGAGGCTTGGGCATGCAGGGAAATTAGGCCGCAGCAGAGAAGCAAAACACAGATGGCAGATTTCATGAAGCCAGAAGCGTCCCGATTTTTGTGACCAATGTCGAGCAGAAAGTGACCTTCCATGGGCTGAATGAAAGATGCCCCCCATGGCGGGCGACTCCTGTGCCTCATTTACCATGAAACAAACACTGATCCTGACACTCATCCTCGCCACCGCCGCGCTCTCCAGTTGCGGGGACAAAACGCCACCGCCGGGCTTCACGGCCCTCTTCAATGGCAAGGATCTTTCCGGCTGGTACGGCTGGGGCACCCAGGACCCGACCGACCTGGCGAAAATGACGCCGGAGGAGCAGGCCGCCTACAAGAAGAAATCCATCGAGGGCGGTCTCCTGGATGCCAAGGGCGTGGACAAGGGCGACCACGTCAACGCCCACTGGAGCGTGCAAAATGGCGAACTCGTCAATGACGGCAAAGGCTTGTACCTCACCACCGACAAGGACTACGGCGACTTTGAACTCCTCGTCGAATACAAGATGCTCCCCCTAGGCGACAGCGGCATCTACCTGCGCGGCATCCCCCAGGTGCAGATCTGGGACTACACCGAGGAGGCCAAGTTTAAGCTCGGTGCGGACAAGGGCTCCGGCAGCCTCTGGAACAACAAGAACGAAGACGGCAAGTTCCCCCTCAAGCGCATGGACAAGCCCTTTGGCGAGTGGAACACCTTCCGCATCAAGATGATCGGCGAGCGCGTCACCGTCATCTTCAACGGCGAACCCGTCGTGAAGAACGCGGTGCTGGAAAACTTCTTTGCCAACCGCAAAGCAGGCTACCTGGCCTACGGCAAAAAGGACACCAAGCCCACGGATGCCCCTGCGGAGAAAATGCCCAACGGCTGGTTCCCCGATCCCGCCTTTGCCAAAGGCCCCATCCAGCTCCAAACCCATGGCAGCGAGATCCGCTGGAAGAATGTGTACATCCGCGAAATCTCCGCCGAAGAGGCCAGCAAAGAACTCGCAGGCAACAGCGAAGGCTTCAAGGAATACATCAACGGCAAGGACCTCAGCGACTGGCAGGGCGCGGTGGACAGCTACGAAGTGGTGGACGGCGCGATCACCTGCAAGCCCGGCAAAGGCGGCGACCTCCTCACCAAGGACGAATTTGAAAACGGCATCATCCGAGTCGAGTTCAAGCTCCCACCGGCTGGAAACAACGGCATCGCCCTGCGCACCCCGCTGGGTGGGCACTCCGCCTCCGACGGCCTGGAGCTCCAGGTCATCGACAGCGACGGCTACAACGCCAAGCAGGCCGCCGCTGGCAAGAAGGGCCTAGAGCCCTACCAGTATCACGGCTCCCTCTACCACTGCGCCGGTGCTAAGCACGGCTACCTCCGCCCCGTGGGCGAGTGGAACTTCCAGGAAATCGAAGTCGATGGCCAGAAGATCAAAGTCACCCTCAACGGCACCAAGATCCTCGACGTGGACATCGCCACCCTCGACCGCAGCCAGATCACCCACCCACCGAAAGGCCTGGACCACACGAAGGGCTTCATCGGCTTTGCCGGGCATAGCGATCCGGTGGTGTTCCGCAGCTTTAAGGTGAAGCAGAAGTAAGCACTGCGTTCATTTGATTCACAACCCGTCAGGCCGAGAGGTCTGGCGGGTTTTTTGTTTGGGGTTGAATGCGACCAGCGGGTCAGTGGGGTGGCTGCCTGCAAAAAGTGAGTTCGCTTGTTTTGCCCCAGGGTGTAGCATGCGCGTAACCCCCAAATCACCATGCACACTCCTCACACTTTTGATCGCTGGTCGAACCGGATGACCCGCCTTGCCACCACCGGGCTGCTGCTTGCCATGCTGCTCATGCTCAGTTCATGCACCTCCTGGAGAAATGCAGCGGCCTTTAAAAAGCTGAACACCCGGACTCTGGAAGATGAGTACATGCGCGTGATCGAGCTGGAAAACCGCGTGGATGCCAAAACCGTGCAGTCGGTCATCAAACCGGGTGCGCGTGGAAAAACCGGTCCCGTGGAACTTCGTGGCGTGCCCTTTTGGACCGCTCCTCAGTATGAATGGATTCGTTCCATCAACACGGCGGTCATGTCCCCCAGGGCGCGCCGGCACCTGAAGCTGAAATGCATCAAAAAGTACGGCGTGGGCTTCGTCGTGTTTAAACCCGATCCCGCAGACCGGAATTTTCTCCAGATCGGAGAGTCCGATGACAAGGGCTTCACCATGGCCGAACTCCACCAAGCCTTCGGCTCCAAGCTGCCGCCCTTTTCATCCCTGCTGAAACTTTGCCTGCGGCAAAACTAAGGGGCGCACGCCACACCCAAGGCTTCATCAGCTTCGCCGGACATAGCGCCCCCGTGGTCTTTCGCAGCTTCAAGGTGAAGCAGAAGTAAGCGCTGTGCTGCACAACGGTGCGCAGACGGTCCCATTCACCACCCGTCAGGCCGCAAGGTCTGACGGTTTTTTTGTGGTGCCCAATTGTTGGCGTTGACAGAATCTCAGGGCGGTCGTTTACAGGATCCAGCCGGGCAATGCAGCGGCCTCCTACACCCAGGTCGCAATCATCGCCTTGTCGAGATCGTCCTCACGGAAGTCGATTCAGCATCTTTTGTTAGCCTAGTATTTTGCTGACTTGGCAACTACCTGGACGTCATCCTCATACACAATCATCCCTGGTCGATCTGTGGTCAAAGTGACAATCTCAAAATCAGAGTCTTCGAGAATTGAATTTATCTCTCGAAATATTGAAATCCATTCTTTAGCAGTGTCCTTGAACCAACAGACACACTCCGTGCTCCAGTTGTTTTGACTAAATGGGGGGCATGGCATATCACGATTAAGTCGTTCTAGAAGCTCACGCGAATGATCGATGTAGTAGTCTGGTAATCGCCCGTTCTCACTGAGGATTCGCAAACTTCCGATCACCCCTGTGCATTTGGTCGCACTTTGATGGTCTGATCTGACAACAAAGCGGATATAGCGACTCATTTTGAAAGGCAACGTCTCGGATCAGGCGACGGCGAGCGGGAAGCGAGGCAACGTCTCGGATCAGGCGACGGCGAGCGGGAAGCGTCCATGACACGACAGATGCCATATGAGCTGTTGCCTGCATCCGCTTTATTCGCCGAAGGTCATTAACAGATTCGTGTGTTGGGGGGCAACCTCAAATCCACCTTTATTCGCTGACTTACCCTAAGCTGGTCTGGCGGCCCAACGGCCCGCAGGAGTCAGCCCAGGGCGCTGCGAGGAACGAGCAAGCCCTGGGGTCTTGTCACGGCGCACCGCCCCTCCCAAGGCCGCGCTCTGAAGGAGCGCAGGAGAGGTGCGAACAGGACTGAATCGTGCATGGTCGCTTTCGCACGGCACACGCTCTCCCGCGCCCATTCAGGGCGCGAACTTGAGCATGGCGGGTGGCGTGCTGAGGTATCCCAGGGCAGCACTCGCCAAGGCTCGGCCCGCCCTGGGCTGACTCCTTCGCGCCGTTGGCGCGGCAAAGGCTTCGGCGGTGCTGCAAGCATTCCATGGCAAGGACCACGACCACGCCACGACCACAGAGGCGTCGTGGGCCAAAGGCCCGCAGGAGTCAGCCCAGGGCGCTGCGAGGAACGAGCAAGCCCTGGGGCCTTGTCACGGCGCACCGCCCCTCCCTAGGCCGCGCTCTGAAGGAGCGCAGGAGAGGTGCGAACAGGACTGAATCGTGCATGGCCGTCTTTCGCACGGCACACGCTCTCCCGCGCCCATTCAGGGCGCGAACTTGAGCATGGCGGGTGGCGTGCTGAGGTGTCCCAGGGCAGCACTCGCCAAGGCTCGGCCCGCCCTGGGCTGACTCCTTCGCGCCGTTGGCGCGGCAAAGGCTTCGGCGGTGCTGCAAGCATTCCATGGTGGATACTGCTTGGCACTCTGGCGGCCAAACAAGCCGATGGACTCGGCAACAGGCGAACCAAAGTTCAAGGACCACGACCACGCCACGACCACGCCACGACCACGACCACGCCACGACCACGCCACGACCACGCCACGACCACGACCACGACCACGACCACGCCACGACCACAGAGGCGTCGTGGGCCAACGGCCCGCAGGAGTCAGCCCAGGGCGCTGCGAGGAACGAGCAAGCCCTGGGATTCATGACAACGCGCAGTCTCTCCCAAGGCCGCGCTCTGAAGGAGCGCAGGAGAGGTGGCGAAATCGTCTGTACCGTGCTTGGCCGTCTTTCGCGTAGGCCACGTTCTCCCGCGCCCATTCAGGTTGCAAAAACAACCCGTTTATCGTTTCATCAAGGCACGCTTCAACGAAGCACCGGAATCCGTTCATCCTTGCCTGCATGCCGCAATCACTCGCCAAGGTTTACATCCATCTCATTTTCTCGACGAAAGGGCGCGAGAAGGTCATCCCTCGGCACCTGCATCCAGAACTGCATGACTACATGGGCGGTGTCTTGCGTGATCTGGGCTGCACGGCGGTGGAGATCAACACGGAGCCGGATCATGCGCATGTGCTTTTTCTGCTGTCACGCACCGAGACCTTGGGTGACATCGTGCGTCAGGTGAAGACGGGATCGACGGAGTGGCTGCAAAGGCAGTTGCCGATCCTGCGGAATTTTCATTGGCAGAGTGGCTATGGGGCTTTCTCCGTCAGCCAGTCGAATCTGGCAGAGGTGAAGGAATACATTGCCAACCAGCAGCGGCATCATCAGGTGATGAGTTTCCAGAAGGAATACCGGCGCTTCCTTGCGAAATACGAAGTCGAGTATGATGAGAGGTATGTCTGGGATTGAAGCACCGTCTCCCGCGCACCGTTGGTGCGCCACGATTTGGAAACGGTGATGTTTGCGTGAACCCAGGGCGGCGATGGCTCCGCCATCTTGCCCTGGGCTGACTCCGACGGCCCTTCAGGCCGTGAGGGAGTTACGCCACCGCAAGCTTCACGCCTGCCGCCTGCCGCCTGCCGCTGCGTCGACTCTGGTACCACGGCATCGGTTCCACAGTACAGTTCCACAGCATCGGCTCTGCTGCTTCTCTCCATCCGGGGCTGCGAGCATGGTGCGAGAAAGCTCAGTGTGAAATGGTTCGCACATTCCATGTTCTGCGCTGGGCACTCTGGCGGGCCAAAGGCCCGCAGGAGTCAGCCCAGGGCGCTGCGAGGAACGAGCAAGCCCAGGGTTTTGTGACGACGCGATGTCTCGTTCAAGGCCGCGCTCTGAAGGAGCGCAGGAGAGGTGACGAATAGGTCTGTGCCGTGCATGGCCGCTATATCCGCAGGCCACGTCCTCCCGCGCCCATTCCGGGCGCGACCTTTTGCGCAAGGCGGTCGATGTGCATGGGACCCAGGGCAGCACTCGCCAAGGCTCGGCCCGCCCTGGGCTGAGTCCTTCGGCCCTTCAGGCCGGTTCAAGAATTCTTTGGGCGGGGTGAACCCTTTGATAACGAGCCATAGACGACGTTGTGTTCGTCGTCGTGGCAAGAAGTGTGTTCTGGCACGAGGTTGAGTGGCGAGTGCTGGCTCGGTCCCCCTCGTGTAAGATGATGAAATTTGGCTTCATTCCGCTTAACTGGCTCCTTGCAGCGATGGCAAGTGCCCTTCCAATGCTTGTAAGAGGCATTCTTTTGAGTGGCGGTTGCATTGCGTCCCCAAGTTGGATGTCGCTGTAGCCGATAAAAGGAAACTGCTGCTACAGCTTCGGTGCAAATATCAAGTTCCTGGCCAGTGCGATGGATGAACAAGTCCAAAGCGTCGCGAATGGCTTTATATGCTGCGCATCCAGTTCGGAGTATGTTTTGTCTTTGGTTCGCTTGTTCATGTGTAGCCATTTGTGATGGACTTTGAGAGAGCGCGTTGTTGCTTGGATGAAGCAGTCTCACGCCGCCACCGCCAGCGCTGCTGTCTCGGCCACGTCCTTGAACTCCAGCTCTTCTTCCACTCGCAGATTTTCCACGATGTAGGCCTGGCGTTCGGGGGTGTTTTTACCCATGTAGAAGGAGAGCATTTCTTTGACGCTGCGGTGCTCCGAGGGGATGGCCTTGCCGTCGGCATCGACTTCGTGGTCGCGGACTTTGACGGGCTCCAGGCGCATGTTGGGTCCAATGAAATGCTTGAACTCATCGGGGCTGATTTCGCCGAGGCCCTTGAAGCGGGTGATCTCGGCGGTCTTGCCGCAGCGGTGGATGGCGCGCTGGCGCTCGTCGTCGCTGTAGCAGTAGTAGGTTTCCTTTTTGTTGCGCACGCGGAAGAGCGGCGTCTGCAAAATGTACAGATGGCCTTTGCGCACGAGCTCGGGGAAGAACTGCAGGAAGTACGTGATCATCAGCAGGCGGATGTGCATGCCGTCCACGTCGGCATCCGTGGCGAGCACGACGCGGTTGAAGCGGAGTTCTTCGAGGTCTTCCTCAATCTGCAGGGCGTTGGCGAGCAGATAAAACTCCTCGTTTTCATACACGATCTTGCGGGTGAGGCCGAAGCAGTTGAGCGGCTTGCCGCGCAGGCTGAAGACGGCCTGCGTCTCCACATCGCGGCTCTTGGTGATGCTGCCGATGAAGAGGGTGCTGTCCTCGCGGCGCTTGTCCTTGGTGTCGAAGTGGACGCGGCAGTCGCGGAGCTTCTTGTTGCAGACCTTGGCCTTGCGGGCGTTCTCACGGGCGGCCTTCTGGATGCCGCTGATCTCTTTGCGCTCGCGTTCGTTGGAGTTGATCTTTTCCTGCAGCGACTTGGCGATGTCGGCGTGCTTGTGGAGGAAGTTGTCGAGCTGGGCGGTGATGACGCTGGTGATGTGGCCGCGCAGGTTGCGCCCGTTCGTCTCCATGTGGGTGGAGCCGAGCTTGGTCTTGGTCTGGGACTCGAAGATGGGCTCCTGCACTTTGACGCTGACGGCGGCGATGAGGCTGCCGCGCACGTCGGCGGGATCGAACTGCTTTTTGTAAAACTCGCGGCACTCCTGCACGATGGCCTCACGAAAGGCGGCGAGGTGCGTGCCGCCCTGCGTGGTGTGCTGGCCGTTGACGAAGCTGTAGTATTCTTCGCCGTAGCCGCTGCCATGCGTGAAGGCGACTTCGACGTCCTTGCCGACAAGGTGGATGATGGGGTACTGCGGCTCTTCGCTGAGCTTGGCGCGGATGAGGTCCATGAGCCCGTCCTTGGACTTGAACTTCTCTTCGCCTGCCGAAGTGCGCAGCAGCATTGTGAGGCCGGGATTGAGCCAGGCGTAGAAGCGCAGCATCTCACGCACGAAGTCGAGCCGGTAATGGGTGTCGTCCGCGAAGCTCTCGGCATCAGCACGGAAGGCGATGCGGGTGCCGTTGGGCTCCGTGCAGGCTTTGGGCTTGCCCATGTCGTACACGACGATGCCCTGGCTGAACTCGATGGAGCGTGTTTGGTTTTCGCGGATGGCCTGGATCTCTAAATACTCGGAGAGGGCGTTCACCGCCTTGATGCCGACGCCGTTGAGGCCCCGCCTTGATGCCGACGCCGTTGAGGCCGACGGAGCGCTTGAAGACCTCGCTGTCGTACTTGGCACCGGTGTTGATCTGTGCGGCGCATTCCAGCAGCTTGCCCAGCGGGATGCCACGGCCGTAGTCGCGCACATTGACGGTCTGGTCGTCCGCGATGCTGATCTCGATGGAGTTGCCGTAGCCCATGACGTGTTCGTCGATGCAGTTGTCCAGCACCTCCTTGAGCAGGACGTAGATGCCATCCTCCGGCAGGGAGCCGTCTCCCAGCTTGCCGATGTACATCCCCGGGCGCAGGCGGATGTGCTCGCGCCAGTCGAGCGATTTGATGGAGTCTTCAGTGTAACCGTGTGCGGGGGCGGGAGTGGCCATGGGGGAATGACGAAATCAGAATGAGAAATGGAAAGAGGTGAGATGGCAGAGAGGGGAGGGGGAGTCAAGGGCATGTGCCTGACTCCAGCGAGTGCCGGCTCTTCCTCATCCATACGATCTGTGGCCTGCTCAGGCTCCAATGAACTGAGCTGCGGACAGGGTCTTCAATCCTTCACGCTCTTCCGTGCCTCGGTCACGAGGTTCATGAACAGCTCACGCTGCTCGGCGAGCGCTTCGACGCGGTCTCCCGGGGGCAGTTTGTGCGCTTCGAGGCAGACGTGGCCTTCGTAGTCGGCTTCGACGAGCAGTTTGGCGAGCTTGTCGAGCGGGTAAGTGCTCTGATTGACACCCCGGATGTGGACGGTGTGGCCGAGGCGATCCTGGACGAGGGCAAAATTGGCCTCAAGCCCGGCACCGATGAGATCGCTGTCATTGGAGTTCCAGCAGATGCGCACATTGTCGCGGTCGGCTGCATCCATGATGGTTTTGATGTGCGGCAGTTCGGAGGTTTCCTTGCCATGCACTTCCAGCCGGATTTCCTGGCCAAAGCCGAGCGCGTAATCGCCGAGTTCCGCCAGCGCCTTGCCGATCTGCGCGAGTGTTTTTTCCACGGGCACGTCCTTGGGCAGGGCGTTGGGCTTCACTTTGACCCCACTGGCACCGAGGTCATGGCTCAGTTTGATGTATAGCTTGGCCCCTTCGATGTTCTTCCTCAGTTCGTCCTCTTTGGGCGAGTGAAATTCGAAATTGGTGCCCATGCCGAGCAGAT
>NCCR01000237.1 GCA_002279765.1 Verrucomicrobia bacterium 12-59-8
GCCCGCAAGCTCGACGTCCAGCACGCCACCCTCCTCGACGGCGGCCGCGCCCTCCAATACTCCATCCGCACCGACGACGGCCCCTGGCACTTCCACGCCCTGAACACCGAACTGCCCTTCAAGCACAAGTGGCTCGAACGCCAGCGCTCCCCTGTTTACATCGGCGTGCGGCGCAAGGCTCCGGTGATTATCGAAGGTGCATCTAGTTTCCCTTCTCAGCCTTAAGCCTCTTCTGCCAGTCTGAATGCTGCGTCTTGTAGGCCTGAAAGGCGGCGTGTTCGGTGGTGGAAATCTTGCCGTCCTTGCTGGTGTCGATGAACGGAAACAGCCACTCCCATCCCGGCTTGGCTTCGCTCCACGCTTCCTTCGACTCCCATTCCCCAGCCTCCACTCCCGAATGTCGGACTGTAGGGCCGGTCCAGGCCAGAATTTGACCGCGTTCCAGCAAGCGATTGCGGAGCTTCGCCGCATCCACATCCTGCACCGTCACCCCGGCATGAATGGACTGCGCTGCAGCCACACCGGCGGATTCCCCCATGACACAAAACACCGGCTCCATGCGCGCCGAGGCATAGGCGATGTAGCTGGCAGAGAAGCACACCGGCACGAGCAGATTGCTGCAGTCCTCCGCTTTCGGTGTGAGCGCGCGATACGGAATGGGATAAGGATGCCCCGTGCCCTGCGAGCCGCCGACGAACATGTTTCCCTCGGTTGCCACGCCCATCTGGCCGGTGGCGGGATCTGCGACGGCGTAGCGACGCACAGGATAAATATCCACGCCGTAGAGCGCCAGACCGACGCTGTCATCCACCTGCGTTTGATTCCACACGTCGGCGAGCGTCAGCACATAGCGGCCCTGCATGCGCCGGGAGATGCGCACGTAGAGTTGATTGGGCCAGCCGTCGGTGTCGGCGTGCATGGTCTTGTCCAAACCGAGCGCCGCTGTCTCGGTGCGGAACTTTTCCGGCACGCGTGGGTCCGTGCTCAGGAAGTGATGCAGGCCGCTGAGGTAGTCCTTGTGCTGCCGCCAGATGCGCGACTTTGCCTCCCAATTCCCATCCTGGTAATAGCGGCTCACGCCGAGCGGTGAGATGGTGACCAGGGAATCGCGCTTGTAGTTGTACTCGCCGCTGTTGAGCCAGCCGGGGAAGATGTCGCGCAGCCGCTTGAGCAGCTTCTCCTCTCCGCCCTCCGTGGTGCGTACCAGGTGCTCCACATAGCGCCCGACCAATTCAAAATCCTTGGCGTTGTAGCCTGCCGGTGTTTCAAACGCGATCCGCTTCTCCGCATCACGCGTCACGTAAAAGCGATAGTTGTAGGCCTGCGTGTAATCATCCGCCGCGCCCTTCGGCAAACCGTGATCCTCATCCACCAGCGGCAGCAGGCCGCTTTTCGCATCGCCCGGCACCACGTAGGGGTCGATGGGGGTCCAGTTCGTTGTCGGCCCCACGCCTGCGAGTTCTTCTTTGAAAGCAGTCGCTGCTTCGCGACCCACCACATACGGCACTGCGGCCGCCGCCATGACATCGCCCTCATAGCTCGCATCAATGAACACCTTGGCCTCCACCATCGCGGCGTCAGTTTGTGTGGCCTTCGATGCAGGCACGCCGTTTTTGTCGGGCGGTGCGAGTTCCAGCAGGAGTTTTGTGATCGCCTTGCCCGTCTTTTCCACTTTTTGCACGCGATGATCAAAGAGCACCGGAATCTTCTCCTCCTCCAGCCAGGCTGCGAACGCCTGCCGGATCGCGGGGGGCTGCTTCCCCAGCTTGAAGACGCGGCTCGTCGTCAGCCCACCCACCGCCTGCGGTGCCGCACAGTCCTGCATCGGCTTGATCCCTGCGCCCAGAATTCCACCCAGCCAGCGCCCCGGTTCAACGATGAGCACCGTGCAGCCCTCCTGCTTCGCCGCCACCGCAGCGACGATACCCGCCGGTGTGGCTCCATAGACGCACACGTCCACTTTCTGAGGGGCTAATTCAGCATGCGCGGAATGCAGCGCAACCAATAGGACAAGGATAGGACGAATCATGCTCCTATCTGGCCACAGCTTGCGGGACTGTCATGCGGCAATTACTTGCCTCATCCGCCAAACGCGCTGGACGGCACACCTTGCGCACCGGGGCGGCAGACGAAGAGGCGACCGGCGAGGGGTTCGCCCAGCCCGGGCTTCTTGCCGGTGGTGATGTAGAGATCGCGCAGATCAGGGCCACCGAAAGCGCAGGCGGTGGTTTCGACGCAGGGGAGGTCGATCTGCATTTCCACCTGCTGCGTGGCGGGATTAAAGCACACCACTTTGGCACCATGGCAAAAGGCGATCCAGAGCCGGTCTTCGCTGTCGATGGTCATGCCGTCGGGAGAGGAGGGATCGGCGCTGGTATCCCATACCACGCGTTCGTTGCTGATGGCGCTGGTGGCGTTGTCGAAGTCGAAGGCGCGGATTTTTTTGCTGGGGGTGTCGATGTAGAACATCGTGCGAGTATCACGGCTCCAGATGATGCCGTTGGAGTTGGTGACGGGGCCGAATTTCTTTTCCAGCCGGAGATCGCTGTGGAGGCAGTAAAGGGCGGCATCGGGGCGCTTCTGGAGGCAAATGGTGCCGGCCCAGAGACGACCGGAGGGATCGCATTTGCCGTCGTTGAAGCGGTTGTCGGGAAGGTTGGGCTCAGGATCGGCGATGGGGGTGCTAAGGCCGGTGGCTTCATCGAGGAAGAAGAATCCATTGTCCCCGGCCCAGACAAGGCCGCCGCTAGCGCGGGGCACCACGGTGCCGACACGCTGGCCGACATCCCAGATCTTTTCTTCACCCGTTGATGGGGTGAGGGAGATGATCTTATGGTTTTCAATATCAACGTACAACAGGCGATCGCCGTGCCAGATGGGGCCTTCGCCCCATGCGGAAACGTGGTTGGTGATGGGTTCGGGGGTCATGGTGTAGGAGAAAGGACTGGGCGCTTTGGCAGCGTGATGAAAGCCTCGGCGAGATAGTGCGGGATGAGGGGCTGCGCAATGAGCGCGGCAAGCTCGTCGGCACTCAAGGATTGCACGATTTTAGCGAGGTGAGCGGCATCCGGTTTTGCAGAGTGCAGCGTGGTCAGCGCCAGCGGTGGTTTGGGATCAAAGGTGTACCACGTCTGGCCATTGTCGGTGCGTTCGCGGGCTACTTCGGCGGAAACGATGTCGAGGTCTGGCAGCAGCCTGCCATTTTCGACGCGGGCCAGGTAGAAACTCTGGCGGCGGGCATCACCGATGATGTTGTAACTGGCGGGAGCATCCATGTCCGGCGCGGTGAGGGAGGACCAGCCGACACACCAGACATTGCGGGAGAGGGCGATACCCTGAGCGGCGGCGATGGCGATGCGGACGCCGGTGTAGGAGCCGGGGCCGTTGCCGATGACGATGCCTGTCAGTTGATCGCCAGCGGCGGCGAGGGCTTCGCGGAGCGGGGCGAAGACCTGGGCGTTGTGTGAGCGTTCGGATTGGAAGGTGGAGCGGAAGAGCACGTCATCGCCCCGCACGACGGCGATGCTGCCGTGGGCGGTGGAGAGGTCGAGGGCGAGGAGTGTGGCAGGCATTAGGAAGCCAGTTTGGACAGGATTAACAGGATGGCAGGACTAACAAAATTTACAGAGGGTTTGTTTTCTAGGCACGCTCAATCACGGTGCGGGAGGCGTCGGGCTGGGGTTCGATTTGGAACCAGCGGGTGTGGGGTGGGAGGAGGTCGGGGAACATGTCGGCCCATTCGACGATGATGACGCCGGGTTCGGTGAGGAACTCGTCCCAGCCAATGCCGATGACTTCGGCTGCGGATTCCATGCGGTAGAAGTCGAAATGGAAAATGGGGAGGCGGCCATCGAGGTACTCATGCACCAGAGTGAAGGTGGGGCTGGTGACGGCGGCCTGTGAGTTCATGCCGGCGACGATGCCGCGTGTGATCTGGGTCTTGCCTGCGCCGAGGGTGCCACACAGGGCGATGACATCGCCTGCGGCGAGGGTTGGCGCGAGCTGTGTGCCCCAGCCGTAGGCGTCGTCAGGTGTCTGCAGGGTGGTCATGCGTCGGCACTCAGCGCGAAGTGGTCCCAGCCGGTGCTTTCGAAGTCGGGGGGGCGGCCTTCGCCGGGGGGGACGAGTTTGCCGATGATGGTGAGGGGGAGCTTGGGGAAGGCGGCGCGCCATTTGGGCAGCAGGGACTTCACGCTGCGGGAATTGACGGCGAGGAGGAGCTCGTAGTCTTCGCCATCGCCCCAGGCTTGATCGAAGGTGCAGCCGGGGTTGCAGGGCAGCGAGGCGACGTTGACCTGATAGTGGGTGCCGCTGGCGAGGGCTAGGCGCGGGAGGTCTTTGGCAAGGCCATCACTGATGTCCATGATGGCATGCGGATGGGCGTTTTCGGAGAGCCAGCGGCCTTCTGCGAGGCGGGGCTGGAATTTGAGGTGCTTGCCGGTTATCGAGCCACCGAGGCGGCCGGTGACGAGGAGGACATCGCCCGCCTTGCCTTCGCTGCGGGAGAGCCAGCGCTTGGAGGGGACGGTGCCGCTCATGGAAATGGAGAGCATGAGGACGAGGCCGCGCGAGGTCTCGCCGCCAACGATGTTGATGCCGTACTCTTTGGCGATGGCGCGCATGCCGCGATAGATCTCGGTGAGAAACTCGACCTGCATGGTGGGCGGTGCCACGAGGGTGATCATGGCATGACGTGGTGTGCCACCCATGGCGGCGAAGTCGCTGACGACGCGGGCGATGGCCTTGCGGCCGATGAGTTTGGGAGGCGTTTCGAGGGTGAAATGCACGTCCTGCACGAGGGCGTCGGTTTTGAGAAGGGTGTGCTCGTGCTTGGTGCTGCGGACGACGGCGCAGTCATCCCCTGCCCCGGCGATGACATCGCCGTCGAGCTTTACACCGCGCATGAGTTTGCGGATGAGGTTGTCTTCTCCGATGTCGGCTAGGGTGGGCATTTTTAGAAGGGCTTACGGAATACACGGAACAGACGGAAAGGAGAACCCATTCCATTTGAATTCATGCCGTGAGTTGCGCTGGATATCACTGCTTCACCACGACATTCGTGCCGTCGAAATGCAGCAGGCGGTTCTTCAGCCCGCGAATGGCCTGCTTGTGGATGTACACTTCGGTACCGCCGATTTGATGGCGGTTCTCGGTGGCGGCCTGGGCGCCGCTGATCCAAGTGAGCTGGCACCATTCCTGACCGCTGAGCTCCCCCTGGCTGCAGCGTACGTAGTCGAGGTGGAGGACATCGCCGGGATGGCCAATGCTCTCGATGTTGTGCTTGGACTCCAAGAAATCCGCGAAGGCCTGCGAATAGATCAGGCCGGAGCGGAGGCGGTGGAGAACCATGGACATGTTTTTAAAGCGACAAAGCGCGGGACGGGGTGGCCGTTCCGCGCTTTGTGAGTAGACGAGATTCGTCAGGAAGCGGGAATCAAGCGAGGGCGGCGGTGTAGTTGGCAGCGACGGCGCTCCAGTTCACCACGTTCCAAAAAGCGGCGAGGTAGTCGGGGCGCTTGTTCTGATACTTGAGGTAGTAGGCGTGCTCCCAGACGTCGCAGCCGAGGATCGGCGTGCCGCTGGCGTCCATGAGCGGGTTGTCCTGATTGGGGGTGGAGGTGATGGCGAGCTTGCCGTCTTTGACGATGAGCCAGGCCCAGCCGGAGCCGAAGCGGGTGGCACCAGCCTTGGCGAAGGCTTCCTTGAAAGCGTCAAAGCTACCGAAGGTGGAGGTGATGGCGTCAGCGAGGGCTCCCGTGGGAGCGCCGCCAGCGTTCGGGCCCATGATGGTCCAGAACAGGGAGTGGTTGAAGTGACCGCCGCCGTTGTTGCGGACGGCGCCCTGCACGTCGGCAGGGACCTTGGAGATGTTTTTGCAGAGGTCTTCGATGGACATCGCTTCCAGGTCGGCCTTGCCGGCGATGGCATTGTTCAGGTTGGTGACGTAAGCGTTGTGATGCTTGCCGTGATGGATCTCCATCGTCAGTTGGTCGATGGTGGGCTCAAGGGCGTCGGTGGGATAAGGCAGGGGTGGGAGTGTGAAGGCCATGGTAGGATGGGTGGGTGGGGTTTATGGTTCTAGCGGGTTAGGTATCGTGAATACGTGCGTGGGCAAGAGGAAGGTTGTGGCTAGTTGGTGCGTGGGGCGCGCGAAGGGCAAGATGGGGAACGGGGAAATTGTAAACTGGGAACTGAAAACTGAGAATTGTAAATTGGCCGGAGGCGGGGCGCGGTCAGGACATGGGTAACACATTCTTGTGTGGCATGAGCGGCGCAAGGCGTTGCTGGCGTTGGCTGCATGGCCACCTCGGCAGAGATAAGGCTAAAGTTTTTAAAATGTTCTTAATCAATGAACCATGCAACTTGCCTGCCAACTCATCCTGAAAGCTGGTTTGGAATGAGTGATTTGATGATTTGTTACGTATTTTTATCTTTTATTCATTAGGGTTCCGACTAGTATTAAATCACATATTTATCAAGTCCGAGCCATGTAACCCGTAATGGAAGCACGCTTGGGTGATATTCAATCCGTCTGACTTCAATTCTAACTTCATGAGCCAGCAACACCTCCCGAAAGCTGCGGCGACTTTCATCGCTGTTCTCCTCTCCTTGCCCGCCTTTGTGCAAGCGCAGGTTCAACCCACCGAAGAAGAGAAAAGCGCAGTTCGCCGAACGACTCAGAGTGGGCGCGGCAGCCCTCCAGAATTCCACGCGCTATGCCTTGTCGGACCAAGATCAAAA
>NCCR01000238.1:0-1987 GCA_002279765.1 Verrucomicrobia bacterium 12-59-8
GCACCATTGTCCAAACCTACACGCCGGGCGCCGCCATCGAAAAAGGTGACGAAAAAGGCTACTTCCGCTTCGGTGGCTCCTGTTTCATCACGATCTTTGAACCGGGCAAAATCCAGTTCGCGAGCGACCTCGTCGAACACAGCCAAGCAGGCCGCGAAGTCTACGCCCGCATGGGCGATGTGGCGGCTCACGCCCTCGGGTGAAACCGCCGGTGCACGTCCTTGAGCCGCGCTTGATCCACATGCGTGTAGATCTGCGTCGTCGAGATGTCCGCATGGCCTAGCATCTCCTGGATTACACGTAGATCAGCGCCGTTGTTCAGCAGATGCGTGGCAAAGCTGTGCCGCAGCAGATGCGGGTGCACGCGGGAGGGATCCATCCCGCACAACGCAGCGCGCTCCTTCACGATCTGCTGAATGCGTGCCGTGGTCAGCCGCGTGCCGTTGCGTGAGATGAAGATGTGGCTCTGGGATTTCGGCCCCACCAGCTCCGGCCGCGCATGCTCCACATACGCGGCAATCGCCTCGCGCGCTGCACCCCCCACCGGCGAGAGACGGGTCTTCGAGCCCTTGCCCGTCACGCGAATCCAGCCCTCTTCGAGGCTGAGATTTTCCAGCCGCGCATCGGCCAGTTCCGACAACCGCACGCCGCTGGCGTAAAACAGCTCCAGGATCGCCCGGTCGCGCCGGTCCAGCGGCTTCGTGCCGTTCACAGACTCGACGAGCTTGCGCACGTCCTGCTCGTTCAAGGAGTCCGGCAGGTGTTTTTCCTGCCTGGGCGGCAGAATCGGGTCCGCAGGGTCAGAGGGGATGTGTTTGCGTGCGGTGAGCCAGCGGAAGAAGATTTTGACGGCGATGAGTTCCACCCGCGCCGAAGACGCCGCGATTCCGTCCTTTTTCCGCTGGGCCAGAAAGCCGCTCACGTGCTCCGTCGTGACGGCGGACACGCTGGCGGAGTCGTGCTTCGTTTTGAACCATGAGGCAAACGCCTCCAGAACCCGGCGCACCAGGAGCTGATAGTTCGTGGACAGACCCCGCTCGGTCGCCAGGTGGAGGATGAAGCCATCGATGAGTTCCAGCATCAGCCGCCAGCATGGCACGGATTTGAGCGTCACGAGAATGACAAAATTCTTGCCCTCAGGCGCGGCGGGCGGCAAAGATGCCTCATTATGGCCTCCTACAACAAAGTCATGCTCATCGGCAATCTGACCCGCGACCCCGAAGTGCGCTACACGCCCAAGGGCAGCGCGGTCTGCGACATCGGTCTCGCCGTGAACCGCGTGTACACCTCCGACAGCGGCGAAAAGGTGGAGGAAGTGACCTTCGTGGACGTCGTCCTCTGGGCCAAGATGGCCGAACTCGCCGGCAAATACCTGCACAAAGGGCGCCCGGTCTTCATTGAAGGCCGCCTGCAGATGGATTCCTGGGAAGACAAGCAGACCGGCCAGAAGCGCACCCGCATGCGCGTCGTTGGCGAGCAGATGCAATTTCTCGGCAGCCCCGGTGGTGACCGCGCTCCTGCCGGTGGCGGCGGTGGTGGCAACGATGAAGAAGGTGGCTACTCCGGCGGCGGCGGAGGAGGAGGAGGGGGTGGCGGCGGTTACAATCGCCCGCAGCAAGCCCGTCCGGCACAGCGCCCGGCCCAACGTCCCACTCCAGCGCAGCAGAACGATGACTTCGGTGAAGGCCCGATCACCGACGGCATGGAAGACGACGACATTCCGTTTTGAGAAATGAAGCAGGCGGTTTGCCCTGCTTGATTGGAAGAGAACGTGCTTCGCAGCCGTTATCTGCGGCCCCGTGAATGATTACTTTTCCAGCTTGGTTGGTGCGCTCAGTGCCGTCGCTTTGTCGTCGGCGTTTGCCGGCGAGCCGGTGTCCTTTCGTAATGACGTAATGGCCGCCATTTCCAAGGCCGGCTGCAACCTGGGCACCTGCCATGGCAATGCAACGGGCAAAGGCGGCTTCAAGCTTTCGCTGCGCGGCCA
>NCCR01000238.1:2029-8757 GCA_002279765.1 Verrucomicrobia bacterium 12-59-8
CCAGGATCCTGATCTCGATTTCAAAGCGCTCGCCCGGGATGCCTCGGGCCGCCGCGTGGACCTTTTCGCTCCGGAGCGCAGCCTGATCCTGGTCAAAGGCGCGAATCAAATCGCCCACGAAGGCGGCAAGAAGCTGGATCCGAAAAATTGGGAATACCAGGTGCTGCGAGACTGGATCGCCGCCGGTCTGCCGCGTGACGACAGCACGGCACCGAAAGTAACCAAACTCACCGTCACGCCCACCGAACTCGTTTTGGATGAGCCACAGGACAAGGTGCAGATCACCGTGCAGGCGACTTTTGCTGATGGCACGCAGCGCGACATCACGGACCGTGCGATCTATGAGCCGCTGCAAAACGGACTCGTTGATGTGAGCAAGAGCGGACTGGTGAAGCGCCTCCAGTTTGGCGAACCGGGCGTGCTGGTGCGCTTCCTGAATCAGTCCGTGCCTGTGCGGCTGACGTTTGTGAAAGCGAATCCGGCGTTTGTGTGGAGCAGGCCACGCTGCGACAACTCCATCGACTCGCACATCTTCAACAAGCTCAAGACCCTGCGCATGAACCCCAGCGCGGTGTGCAGTGATGAGGTCTTCATGCGCCGCGCCTGGCTCGATCTCTGCGGCATGATCCCGCCGGCGGATGAAGCACGCGCCTTTGATGCCGACAAGACACGCGACAAACGCGCGCGCTTGATCGACCGCCTGATGGTGCGGCCGGAGTTCGCCGATTACTGGACACTGAAATGGTCCGATGTACTCAAGGTCGAATCCCGCACGCTGGACAAAACCGGGGTGCAGGCTTTCCACGGCTGGATTCGCGATTGCATCGCGAAGAACCGCCCCATCAATGAAATGGTGCGCTCCATGATTGCCTCCCGTGGCAGCACCTACCACGAACCTGAAACCAATTTTTATCGCGCCAACCGTACTCCCGAGTTGCGTGCCACCACGGCGGCACAGGTGTTTCTCGGCACCCGCTTGCAGTGCGCGCAGTGCCACAACCACCCCTTTGACCGCTGGACGCAGGACGACTACTACAACTGGTCCGCCGTCTTCGCCCAAGTGGACTACAAGATCATCGGCAACATCAAACCTCGTGATAAAAACGACAAGCATGAGTTCAATGGCGAGCAGGTTGTCTTTCTCAATGCCAAGCTGAACATCGAAAACCCGCGCACCGGTGACAAGGCCAAGGCCCGGTTCCTCGGTGCGGACATGCCCAAGCTCGCCGACAAAGAAGACGAGCTGCAGGCCGCCGCCGCGTGGCTCACCAGCCCGCAGCATCCGCTCTTCGCCAAAGCGCAGGCCAACCGCATCTGGTATCATCTCATGGGTCGTGGTCTGGTCGATCCCGTGGATGACATGCGTCTCACCAATCCCGCCAGCCATCCAAAACTCCTCGAAGAACTCACCCAGGATCTCATCCGCAGCGGCTTTGATCTGCGACATCTCATCCGCACCATCATGCTGAGCCGCACCTATCAGCTGGACAGCACGCCGAACGAGACGAACGCAGCCGATCTCATCAACTACTCGCACCGCCTGCCCCGCCGCCTCAGCGCCGAGCAGCTCATCGACTCGCTCTACTCCGCGCTACGCGTCACCCCTGAATTCAAGGACTGGAGCCGCGGCACCCGCGCCAGCCAGATCCCCGGCCCCGCCAATGGCCGTGGCAGTCCCGATCCCATGTCCCCCGAAGCCTTCCTCGTCCAGTTCGGCCGCCCCAAACGCGAACTGGCCTGCGAATGCGAACGTGGTGCCGACACCTCCATCGGCCAGATTTTCCAGTTCATCAGCGGGCCCATCGTCAGCAACGTCGTGTCCCAGAAATACAACCGCCTCCATTCGCTGCTCAAGAACCCCGACAACGGCGCCGTCACCCGCGATCTCTACTGGGCCCTCCTCACCCGCACCCCCACTGCCGACGAAGCCAAAGTCATGGAAGCCCTTGTCGCCTCCGCCAAAGACCGCCGACTCGCGCTGGAAGACATCACGTGGAGTCTGGTGAATGCGAAAGAGTTTTTGCTGGCGCGGTAGCACGAAGTTATCCTCTCAACTCTAGCTTGAGGATAGAGGAAGAAACGGCATAATGAAGACCATCACGCTCACCGTGGAGGACGAAGTCTATGAGCAGGCCGTCCAAGCCGCCGCAAATCGCTGGGCGATTTGTTTCGTGAACTGGTCGTGGTGCTGCGGGGTTCCAACCGCAGTACCGTGGAAAGCAATTTTTCGGTGCTGCAGTCCGCCTGGAGTCTGGCGGATTCGAAGCCTTTGCGTGAAGGCAGTGTGGGACCGTTAAACCGCGACGAACTTTACGAGCGTGGAGTTTCTTGATACCAACGTCCTTGTTTACGCCGTCAGCCGACTCGCGGCAGATGCTCGGAAATCAGCGACCGCGCGAGCTTTGATCAAGCCCGCAGGCCAGTTCATCTCGCTGCAAGTGTTGCAGGAGTTTTATCGCGTGGCGACCCATCCCAAAAAATTGGGCCCATGTGCACAGCGGCAAGGCCAAGCAGGGAACACATTTTAGCGCAACTGCCGCCGCGCGATTGCCGTGAGAACACGTCACCGCCCAACGTACTGATGCGCTCATGAAACCAGCCATCCTCCTCGCTCTCTTTGTCAGCACTTCGCTGCTCGCACAAACCGCCGCTCCCAAAGCGCCTGCGCCTGCGGCCAAACCCAAAGGTCCCACCGTTCCCGCCGATGCCCAATGGAATGATGTGACGTCCTGGGGTGTCGAAGGACGGGGCTGGGGAGATCAGGAGCGGAAACGTTGGTATGATCGCCTCCCTGCCAAGGCAGAAAAGACAGTCACCCCTGCCGTGTGGGGTCTCAGCCGCGACAGCGCAGGCATGATGGTGCGCTTCAAGACGGACGCGAAGGCCATCTACTGCCGTTATGATCTCTCCAAAGCAAACCTGGCTACGCCCGCCATGCCTGCAACGGGCGTGAGCGGACTCGATCTGTATGCGCGTGATGCCAAAGGCCAGTGGAAATGGGTCACCTGCACCAAGCCAGGCGCTCAGCATGTGCAAGCTGTGATGATCAGCGATCTGGCTCCGGGCGAACACGAATTCGCCGCCTACCTGCCGCTCTACAATGGCATCGAAAAACTCGAAATCGGCGTGCCTGCGGGCGCAGAATTTGAAGGCCTGAAGCCACGCGCAAAGCCCATCGTTTTCTACGGCACCTCCATCACGCACGGAGCCAATGCCTCACGTCCCGGCATGGTTCACACCGCCATCCTAGGGCGCCATCTCGACCACCCCGTCATCAACATCGGCTTCTCCGGCAACGGTCGCATGGATGCTGCCGTGGGCGATCTCATCAATGAACTCGATGCCGCTGCCATCGTCATCGACTGCCTGCCCAACATGGGTCCCGCCGACGTCACCGCCAAGTGCGTGCCTCTGGTGAAGCAACTGCGCACCAAGCATGCCAAGACACCGATCATCCTCGTCGAAGACCGCCGTTACACGAACTCATGGATCACCCCCGCCAAAGCCAAGTTTCATGACGACAACCACGCCGCCCTCAAAGCCGCCTACAAGCAGCTCAAGGCCGAGAAAGTCGCGAACCTGCACTACATCGGGGGCGATGCCCTCTACGGCACCGACACCGAAGGCTCCAACGACGCCTCCCACGGCACCGACCTCGGCTTCCTGCGTCAGGCGGAAGTTTTCGAGCCGGTGCTGCGTGCTGCGCTGAAGTAGCCCGGCTCACTCCGACCCCGGCGGTTCCAGCAGCCGTCGGGGCAGGTCACGCATGCCTTGCAGCACGCGAAAGATTCGAATGAGATCGTTCTCGCAATGGTAGAACACAAGATGCGTATGAAACGCACCCACCATGCAGAAAGAACGTAATCCGAAGAGCTGTGCATGCTCAAAATGCCTCGGCTTTCCAAGGTCGGGTTGTTTTGAAACAGCAGCCAGCGTCTCATCGAAAGATTTCAAATAGCGTTCTGCGATATCAGAACCAGCGATCTCTGCATACCACAATGACTGAAGCTGCAAATCTGCGAAAGCCTCGTCGCTAATAATAACACGAGAACCGGTCATGCCACTTTGGCCGCTTTGTCTTTCCAGTTCTGCCGAATGCGATCCTTCAATTCGTCGTTCCACACATGCCACGGGCCATCCAGTGCCTTGATCATGGCAGCCTCGAGTTCAGGCGGCTCGCCTCCTTGCTCACGCAAAACCTCAACATGACGATGTTCCATCCAGTCCATCAATTCCATGAAACCGGACGCCGGCAGAGCACGGATCGAGTCTTCGATTTGGGCGATCGTTGTCATGGAGAAAACTTATTCATCACCAGCCGCAGCGCAAGCCCCGCGATAGCCCTCACTTCCCAATCTTATACAGCGCCTTGTCCGTCCGGATGAACAGGGCGCTGCCATCGGCGATGGGACTGGCCATGACCGAACCATCGAGCGTGTTCTGCGCGATGATCTTGAATTCCTTGGCCGCATTGATGATTGTTACGACACCTTCGCGACTGCAGAAGTAGAGTTTGCCATCCGCGAAGATCGGTGAGGCGCTGAACTTCCCGCCGATGCGTTCGCGATAGAAAGCCTCGCCGGTTTTGCTGTCCACACAGCTCACGATGCCGCCATCATCGACGTAAAAGAGCAGCCCATTGTGCAGCACGGGCGAGCACATCTTGGGAGCGTTCTTGTTGTTGCGCCATGCGACCTCGGGCGTTTTCACACCGGCGTATTTGAGAGCAATTACCGCCGATTTGCCGAAGGCGGTGCTGAAGTAAATTTGCTGGTCGTCGGCGATGGGCACGGTGGACATGGAGAAGCCGAGGTCACCGTAGTGGATCTTCCACAGTTCCGCGCCCGTCTGAGGATCGTAGCCATAGACGTTGTTGGCGGCAGAACTGACGACCTGCGACTGGCCGTTGATGCTGACAACGAGCGGCGTGCCGTATGCTTTGCGCTGCTGCGGGCGCGGGTCCATCTCGCCGCTGCGCGGTGTCTTCCATGCAACCTTGCCAGTCTTTGTGTCGAAGGCGGCAATGAACTGCTGATCGCTGCCGTCGAAATGCGCGATCAACCTGTCCCCATGCAGCACCGCAGTAGAGCCTGGGCCGTTTTCGTGCATGACGTGCAGTTCCTCGTTTTTCCACAGCACCTTCAATGTCTTCGTATCGACTGCAGCGGTGCCGAAGGAGCCAAAGTGTGCATAGAGCCGGCCCTCCTCAAGCACGGGTGAAGGTGATGCATAGCTGTTGAGCTGGTGCGCCCACTGCGGGTCTTTCACGTTGAGCAGTTCGATGTCGTGCAGAATTTTGCCACTGCTGCGGTCCACACACAGAGCGTGAAGACTTACGGAACCCAGCACGGTAACCGGCTGATCGCCCGTGTTGGATTCGAGACGGCGTTTGGTTTCTTCCGGTGTCGCTGTCTTTTCAAAGGCTGTGGTGAGCCAGATCTGATCTCCCCACATGACAGGTGTCGAGTGGCCGCGCCCCGGAAGCTCCGTTTTCCAGGCAACGTTGCTTGTCTCGCTCCACGTTTCAGGCAGGCCGGAGGCATTGGCCTGACCTTGCGCCGAAGGGCCGCGCCATTCGGGCCAGTTGCCAGCGTAGGATGCAGAAGCAAGGAACAGGAGCGGGAGTAATAAGCGGTGGATCATGAGCAAGAAAAAACGTGGCAAGCCGGGAAGAACTGTCTTTCACTGACAGCGACCATGCGCATCCTGTTTTTTCTATTTGTTTTCACCGCCGCCCTGCAGGCTCAGACAGCGGAGCTCGACACATACATCGAGGTGCGCTCCGGCACACTGCCCATCATTCTCACGGTGCCTCACGGCGGCAGCTTGAAACCGTCGAACGTATTGGCGCGCCGCTACGGTGTCACCGGCACGGATTCCAACACGATCCCGCTGAGCGAGATGATCATCGAAGAACTGGAGAAGCGCTACGGCGGCAAACCGCACGCCATCATCTCGCGCCTGCACCGCACAAAACTCGACCCGAACCGCGAACTCGAAGAAGCCGCGCAAGGTGATCCCACGGCAGTGGCAGCCTGGCACCGCTTTCATGACAGCGCGCAAAAAGCCTGCAACACCGTGATGAAAAAGAGCGGCATGGGCCTGCTGCTGGACATCCACGGCCACCGCCATCTCGATCAGCGGGTCGAACTGGGCTACCTGATCAAAGCGGACCTGTTGAAGCAGTCCGATGCTGTATTGAACGCGGATGCGGCCCTGATCGCATCCACCAGCATCCGCGATCTCGACAAGCGCTCACCCCAAAGTTTTGCCGAACTGGTGCGCGGACCGCAGAGCCTGGGAGGCCTGCTGGAGTACCGCGGCTTTCGCTGCCTGCCGAGTCCGTCCAAAGCGAACCCGGCCTTTCTGGCAGGCTACTACAGCGGCGTGTATGACATCACCGCGCACGGCTCCAGCAATGGCGGCACGGTGAGCGCGGTCCAGGTGGAGTGCCCTTGGAACAATGTGCGTGACTTTCCTGAGAATCAGCGCCGCTTTGCCATAGCGCTGGCGGATTCACTCGGCGTTTACTTTGAGGTTCACTTTGGCCGGAAGCTGAAGTGAGCGTTCGGTCTTCGGCTGCGGTTGCACTGGCTCAGCCTCTTTGAGTTTGTCCCAGCCGGCATCAGTGATTTCTGTCTGCACACTGAACGCACGAATCTCCGCAGGCGTGCTGGAAGCCCAGTCAATGGGGATGCGCTCATCGCACAACCCCCGGCGATGCAGCC
>NCCR01000239.1:0-5145 GCA_002279765.1 Verrucomicrobia bacterium 12-59-8
GAGCGGCCACACGCGGCGGACGAAGAGGGCTTCCGCTTCTTCTGCATGCAGGGAAGAAACGGCGAGAAGGAAGAGTATGAAAATTTTGCCGGTCATGGCTGGTGAATAAAAGGTAAACAAGCGGACTTGGTTAAGGGCGGCCTACGAGAGTCTGAGCGCGCTGTCTGATCACGGTGCCGATGTGCGGCGGCACTTTTTGCAGACGCTGCTGATGGGCATTGGATGCGGCGGAGTCTTGGGTTTGCTTTCCGGTTGCTGGTTTGGTGACCCACGGTCGCCTCGCTGAGGCTCGGCTGACCCTGGGCTGGCAGCCCCTTTGGGGCTGGAGTATGGCGGAGCGGGGTGGCGAAAGCTGACGCTGGTCTGACAGGCAAGTTCTGGGCGGAGGGCACGATGCAGCGGCAGGTGCGAGGTGAATGAAGCAGCACCTTAACTGGGCCATGCATGTCAGTCAGGTTTGCCATGGGTGTAGAGGTTGCTGATTTCAGAAGCATTCAACGCGGCACTGAAAATGGCGAATTCGTCGATGGCACCATTGAGATTGCGGATGGGGAACTGGTGGCCTTGGGTGGGCAGGCCCCAGTTGCCGATTTCACAGGGGCCGAAAACAATGGCGCGACCGGGCTGGTGCAGCGGGGAGATTTCGTGGCCCACGGGCTGACCGTCGAAGTACTGGATGACCGCGCCATGGGTGTTGTCATAGGTCACCGCGAGGTGATGCCAGCGGCCGAGGCTGTCGGCGGTGAAGACGGGCTTGCTGTAGTAGATCTGATTGTGCTTGGCGTTCTTCGCGGTTTCTGCGGGACGATATATGATGGAGAACATGAGGCTGCCATCTTCGTAGATCTGCCAGTGGGGTTCGCCGTTGTCGTAGCCGTCGGTGAGCAGCAGGGAGTTGTATTTTTTGTCCACGGAATCGACTTTGACCCAACAGGCGAGGGTGAGGGCCTGATAGGTGCCGTCGAGATTCAGACGCACGCGGTCGCCGGGGCGCTTGAACTCCAGTGCGGTTTTTTCCGGCCAGCGGCCCTGAGTCCAGGCGGCACCGACAGCGCCACCGGCGCGCTGGGGATGGCGTGGTTCGGTGAAGTTTTTCACAAGGCGGTCCCAGCGATCGTCCTCCAGAAATTTGAAGGTGTAGTAGGCGATGAGGCGGGGATCTTTGCACATCTGCTGCGACCACTGCTGCCACTCAGTGAAGCGCTGGGTGTCGCGTTGTTTCACGAGGCCATGCAACTCGCTGATGGAGAGGAAATCCTGTGGTGAGACGGAGGTGGTCTTGGCTGAGGACAAGGACATGCCTTGTTTCAAACTGGCGGATGTCTGAGCGTTTGTGTGGGCGATCACTTCTCCTTCGAAGACATGCACGGCGCTGGTGTTGTCCTTCACATTGAGTGCGAATTCGGTGCCGAGATCTTCCAGCTTCATGCCGGGGGCGTGCATGAGGAAGCCTTTGGCGGCAGGTGGCACATGGACGCGCACGCGACCGCTCAGGCAGCGTGCCTCCCAGGCGGAGAGGATTTCGATCTCGGCAGCGCCTTCGATCAGCGCTGTCGCGCCGCTGTAGAACTCGATCTGCGCGAGGCCCTGGGAGAGCTGGATGGTGCCGGGCTTGAGTGTGTCGCCATTGCGGAGAGCGCTGCCGGTGAACTTGGCATCCATGGTCTGGCTGAGCATGGCGACGCCGTTCGATGTGGCTTCGGTTTCGCTGGAGCGCTGCGGCCAGAGGATGAAGGCGCAGGCGATGACTGCGGCGGCAGCGGTGAGGGCTGGAAGCCAGCGGCGGTGCGAGTGCCTGGGAGTGTTTTTTTGCAGGCGTCCGGTGTTTACCGTCGGCTGTTGGAGCAGGCGGGCGTGTTGATCGACGAGTTCGAGGTAACGCTGGCGTGCCTGCCAGTTGGAGCGCAGCAGGTCTTCGAGCTGGGCGTGTTGCTCAGGTGTGATTTCGCCTTCGATCTCGGCGTGGATGAGGGAGTCGAGTTTCATGCGAGGCCCTCCGATTGAAGCTGGAGCGTGACGCATTCATGCAGGCGCTGGCGCAGGAGTTCGAGATTGCGGAAGAGTGTGCGTCGTGTGAGGGCGAAACGGTGCATCATCTCCTCGGCGCTCTGGCGCATGGCGTAGCGTCTGGTGACGAGTTCCTGATCCTGCGCGGTGAGTTTTTGCAGGCAGGCGTCGAGCAGGCGCAGGCGTTCGTCGAGCCTGGGTTCGATGTGGGTGCGCTCGCTGGCGAGGAGGTCCATGACGTCTTCGCTGAAGAGGAGGGGAGAGCGTGCGGATTTCTCGCGGTGTTTTTGCACCTGGAGATAGGCGAAGCGGTAGGCCCAGGGCAGGAAGGGGCGCGTGGCGTCGTACTCGGCGAATTTGCGATACAGCGCGAGACTCGTCTCCTGCAGGATGTCGCGTGCGTCTGCTTCGCGCGGGACGAGACTGAAGATGTAACGAAACAACGGCTCCTGATGCTGTGTGAGCAGGAGGACGAGGGTTTCGGTGGAGGTGGGCGAGTCTGACATGGGCACAGTGTATTCCCGGTGAGGGGCGGTGCAGTGCCAAAATAATGCATCACGTTTTGATGCCACTCAAACGGACCAGAGTTGCTTGCGCTATGTCAGGGAGTCCGAGAACGTTTGAAAGGCTTTCACCTCCTCCTCCGTGGCCACCCGGCGACAATATGACCTGCGAGGCTGCGGACGATGAAGGCTTGCTCGGCTGGCAGATTCATTCGTTTGATCACCAAAGCGATGATGGCGGAAAAGGTGTTGCCATTGTAGAAGCAAAAGGGTGCCATGCGGTGGCAACGACGGCACAAGGTCACAGCATCGGCCAGACTCATCGCCGACAAATGTTCTGACTCTCAGAATGTTTTCGTGGCGGCGTGTCCGTCAGACGTAGGCTTGTGCAGCGCATGTTTGGCCTCGCAAAGACCACAGTTCAGAGTGGTGACGATCTCCCAAGTGAAGGATGCGAGCCACGGTCGTGAGCGGCTCATTTTTCAGGGCTTCTTTGCTGCCTGGGCTGCTTTGATCTTCTTCAGCTCATTGACTCCCGCGCTCTTGAGGAAACCTTTGCCTGTCTTGGCGTAGATGGGCTCTGCCGAGAAGCGATCCTGCATTTCGAGACCGATCTCAAGCAACTCGCGCAGGAGGGTGTCGTCGCTAGGTTTGGTGGCGGTCACCGCTTTCATGGTGGTAGTTTAACATGACTAATGATTTCCGGCAATGCTGCTTTCACACAGGCTTGGGCGTCACGCGAGCATCTGCTTGATCACATGGCCCTCCACGTTCGTGAGGCGGCGCTGGACGCCGTTGTGCTCGAAGGTGAGGCGCTCGTGATCGAGGCCGAGGAGGTGGAGGATGGTGGCGTTGAAGTCGTAGAGGGGGTGGATGTCTGTGACGGCCTTCTGGCCGAGTTCATCGGTTTCTCCACAGCTCACGCCGGGCTTCACGCCGGCACCGGTCATCCAGCAGGTGAAGCCGTCGGGATTGTGATCGCGGCCTTTGGCCCCTTTTTGGAAGAAGGGCATGCGGCCAAATTCGGTACACCAGACGACGAGGGTGTCTTCGAGCAGGCCGCGTGATTTGAGATCGCGAATGAGCGCGGCTGCGGGTTGATCGAGGATGGGTGCGTGAACGTCGTACTGTTCCTTGAGGGCGTTGTGGCCGTCCCAGTTCAGCTTGCCGCCGCTGGCGTAGGCACCGTTGAAGAGCTGCACAAAGCGCACGCCTTTTTCGATGAGGCGACGGGCGAGGATGCAGTTTTTGGCGAAGGCGGCTTTGTCGGCGTTATGCGTGTCGTCGGCACCGTAGAGTTTCAGGATGTGCGCGGGTTCGGTGCTGAGATCGCTGATCTCCGGCACGCTGAGCTGCATGCGTGCGGCGAGTTCGTAGCTGGCGATACGGGCTGCGAGTTTGCCATCGCCGGGATGGGCTTCTAGATGGCGTGCGTTCATGCGCTGGAGCAGGGAGCGCGCGGCCTGATCTGTGGCGGGAGAGACACCCGGTGCGGCGAGATGGCGCACGGGGGCTTTGGAGCTCATGGTGGTGCCTTGAAACGCGGCTGGAAGGAAGCCGGGGCCCCAGTTGTTCGCGCCATTCTGGGGCACGCCGCGCGGATCGGGAATGGCGACGTAGGATGGGAGGTCCTGATTCTCGCTGCCGAGCGCGTAGGTGGTCCATGCGCCGAGGGAAGGGAAGCCATCGAGATTGAAACCGGTGGAGAGGAAGTTTTCGGCTGGGCCGTGGGTGTTCGACTTGCTGGTCAGCGAGTGTACGAAGGCGAAATCATCCGTCAGCTCCGCGAGATGCGGGATCATGTCGCTGACCCATTTGCCGGTCTGGCCGCGCTGGCGGAAGGCGTACTGTGGGCGTGCGAGATTGCCTGCGGGGCCTTGGAAGGTGACGGCGGGGCCGCCGGGCAGAGGCTTGTCGTCCCACTTGATGAGTTCGGGTTTGTAGTCCCAGGTTTCGAGCTGGCTGACGGCTCCGGCGCAGAAGATGACGACGACGTTTTTTGCCTTGGCTGGGAAATGCGGCTGGCGTGGTGCGTAGGGGCGGGCGGGATCAATGATGGGGCTGTCTGCCGCGAGCAGGCCATCGAGGCCGAGGAGATTGGTCAATGCGACGGAGCCGAGAGCCGTGGCGCTGCTGGAAAGAAAGCGGCGGCGGTCGAGCAGTGCGTGCCCTGCGGGGGAGAGGTGTTCGGAGGGAAGGGGCATCGGATGATGGTCTGATGAGAAGGTTCATCTGACACTCTCCACAACGGGGGGAGATTTAACGATATAGCGTCTCGCAAAACTCATTTCTGTATCGAGCCGCTCTTACTTTGTAGGCTGGGTGTGTTTGGTGAGCTGCGTTTTTTCAACATCTGGCGACTGCCTCGACATACCGCCTGGCTTTGGGGCAGATAACCCTCTGGCGTTTATAACACGCTCACGCCGGGTGGGCTGTCGCCACACCCATCTACAGGCACGCAGGCTTCTCGTGGGCGATGGGTGTGTGAAGGCTTCCCGCATGCGATGCGGCGAGGTGACATTATCGTGGGCATGGCCCTTTGGTTCACGCGGGTCCTGCTAAACTAAAAACGGGCTATTGAAAACTTGTTCACAGGCACTGCGTTTATTCACAGAGAAAAGGCCCCTTAAAATCC
>NCCR01000239.1:5218-6871 GCA_002279765.1 Verrucomicrobia bacterium 12-59-8
TTAAGACATCTTAAATACCCCCAAGATAGCGTGGAATTTTGGGTTCGCTCTTGCGGGCATGTGGCGCGGAATGGTTCAGTCCTCCTCAGCACTCATCGCGAAGTCATTCGTCATCCGGATTTCTTCACCCGTCATCTCCATTCTCGCCACTCCACCGTCATGTATCTCAAGAGCCTCACCCTTCACGGCTTCAAGTCCTTTGCGGACAAGACCCATTTCGAGTTTCACAAAGGTGTCACAGGCATCGTGGGTCCGAACGGCTGCGGCAAATCCAACGTCGTCGATGCCATCCGCTGGGTGCTCGGTGAAACGTCAGCGAAAGCCCTGCGTGGTGATGAAATGGCGGACGTCATCTTCAATGGCACCGACAAGCGCAAGCCCGTGGGTCTGGCTGAAGTGACGCTGACGATGGCGGACTGCGAGCAGTCGCTGAACGTGGACTTCAATGAAGTCGCACTGACCCGCCGCGTGTTCCGTGATGGCCGCAGCGAATACCGCCTCAACAACACCGTCTGCCGCCTCAAGGACATCCACGATCTCATTGCAGGCACCGGCATTGGCCGTGCGGCTTACTCCATCATGGCGCAGGGCCAGATCGACATGCTTCTGAGTTCCAAGCCCGAAGATCGTCGTACCGTTTTCGAAGAAGCCGCAGGCATCACCAAGTTCAAATCGCAGAAGCGTGAAGCGCTGCGCAAGCTCGACTACACCGAGGCCAATCTGCTGCGCGTCGCTGACATCGTTGCCGAAGTGAAACGCCAGATGGGCACACTGCAGCGTCAGGCCGCCAAGGCGCGCCGCTACCAGACACTGCTGGAAGACACCCGCCTGCTGGACACCCACCTCGCGCACAAGCAGTACACCGAGTTCGCCGGTGAAAAGTCCGAATCCGAAAATCAGGTGCGCATGATGGCGCAGCAGATCGAGCAATTGCAGACCAAGCTGCAAATCGCCGAGAACGAAGCCGCGCAGACGCGCGAGGCCTACCACGCGCTGGAGTCCCAGATCAGCCAGGCACGCCAGCAGGCGCAGGAGCTCCGCTCACAGATGCAGAGCGCTGAAGGCCGTCTGGGCTTCAACCGTGAACGCAGCGAGGAACTCGAAGGCCGCATCCGCCAGAACGAAGAGCAGATCGCCGCAAACGAAGAACTGCTGGATCAGGCACGCCGTGATCTCGCCAATGCCGATGAGCAGCTGCTTGCCATCACCGACAACATCCAGACACGCCAGCTTGCGGTGAATGAGCATGCCGGACAGCACCAGAACATCCTGCCGGAGCGCAACCGCCTGGAAAGCGACCGCCGCGCCATCCGCGAGTCCATCCGCCAGTTTGAAGGCCAGATTGCCTCTAGCGAAGCCCGTGCGCAGTCCCTCACCAACCAGATCTCCGGCGACCGCCAGCGCCATGAATCGCTCGCTCATGATCGTCAAAACGCACAGCAGGCACGTGAGACGAGCCAGATCGAATTCGATGAACTGCAGCGCAACATTCATGAACTCGAGGAGACCCGCAATCAGCTCGACGAAAAGGCCAAGGACTGCGCCCGCGAAATGATCGAACGCCGCCGCCAGCGCGACGCGATGAACAACGAGCTCAATGACCTCCAGCGCAATCTGACGCAGCGCAAGTCACGCCTCGAAATCATCGAGCAG
>NCCR01000239.1:6935-20107 GCA_002279765.1 Verrucomicrobia bacterium 12-59-8
AAAGGTGAAGGCCTCTCCGCCGGCACGCAGAAGGTCATCAGTGGCCTGGACAACCCGGACGTGTACAGCGTCGGCGTCCGTGGCCTGCTGGCCTCCAGCATCGAAGTGGAGCCCGAATATATCACCGCCATCGAAGCCGCGCTCAAAGACCACCTGCAGGCCGTGCTTCTCACCGAGAGCGAACTCGCCGCGCAGATCATTGACCGCCTTACCGATCACAAGATGGGCCGCGCCGCCCTGGTGCCGCATGATTTCTGCAACCTGCGCAGCGCCTCAGATCGCGAGCTCCTGCCCTCGGGTGCCATCGCCTGGGCTACGGACAAAGTGCGCGTGAAAACCGGCGTGCAAAGCCTCATCGACCACCTCCTGCACAACGTCGTCATCGTTGACGATCTGCACACAGCCCTGCGCATGAAGCGCGAAATGCCGCACCTCGCCATCGCCACGATGCGCGGTGAACTCATCACGCATGACGGCATCATCACCGGTGGTGCCACCAAGGAAGAAGGCTCCTCCACGCTGCGTCGTGAGGCCGAAGTGCGCCAGCTGCGCACCGAAGTCGAAGCGCTCGAATTCCAGTACATGGAGAAGGAAGACGCGGTGAACAACGTCACCGCGCAGCTCGAAGAAATGCAGCGCGAGGAAGTCTCCCTGCGCGAGCAGTCCCAGCGTGCGCGCGAAGGCTTCTCCCAGTTCCAGGGCAAGATCAGCGTCGTGCAGCGCGCGCTGCAGCAGGCCACCACCAAGCTCGAAAGCGTCGAGTGGGACCAGAATCAGATTCAGGAGCGCATCGGCGGCTCTGAAAGCCAGATCCAGCAGCTTAACGAAGCAGTAGCCATCGCGCAGGAGCAACTGGCCACCTCACGCGCCCTCGAAAACGAACTCGAACTCGAGATGGAGTCCTTCCTCCGACGTGAGCTCGAATCCAGTGAGCGCCTTAACGAGCTGCGCACCGCCCTTGCCCTGGAGCAGAGCGCATTGCATTCCATCGAGCGCCAGAAAGCGCCTCTCGGTGTTCGTTTGCAGGAGCTTCAGGCCGGCATCAATCGCTTCTCCGAAGAGATGAACACCTGGCGCATGCGCATCCAGCAGAGCGAGGCTGAAAACGCCCGCTTCCAGGAGCAGATCGAATCTCAGCGCGATGCCATCAGTGGCATTGAAGAACACCTTCAATCCAAGACCGAAGAGCGCGCCGGATTGTTTGAGCAGGTCAGCCAGCTTGAAGCCCAGCTCACGCAACTGCGTCAGAGCTTCAATGGCCTCAACGAATCGCGCAACCGCGCCGAAGTCGCTCTCACCCGTGTGGATCTTCGCCTCGAAAACCTGATCAACCAGGTGCAGGAGCGTTACAGCTTCCACATCGAAGCTTTTGAGCCTGACTACCACGTCTTGATGGTCACCATCGAAGAGCAGAAAAAGAACCGCAACCGTGGCAAAAAGGGCGCGTCCAATGCAGCGGAGTCCAGCGCATCTGCCGAAGGTGTTGAAGCGAGCAACGAAGATCCTGAAGAACCTGTCGCCGAAGAAAACGAAGTTCCTGAAATTCGTGCCGTCTCCAATCGTGACGACGACGCTGTGGACATCGATGACGTCGTCATTCCCGGTGAAGAAGCGCAGCCCGACTGGGCCTTCGTCATGGAGGTCGTCTATGAACTGCGCCAGAAGCTCGAAGGCATCGGCCCCGTCAATCTCGACGCCATCCAGGAGTTCGAAGAACTCGAAGAGCGCCACAACTTCCTGGACACCCAGCACAATGATCTCGTCAAATCCAAGGACGAGCTGCTGCAGGTCATCGCCAAGATCAACGAGACCACGAAGAAACAACAACTTCCGCGAGCTCTTCGGCCCCGCTGCGAAAGCCGACCTCATGCTGGTGGATGAAAACGATCCACTCGAAACCGGCATCGAAATCATCGCCAAGCCCCCGGGCAAAAAGCTGCAGACCATCAGCCTCCTTTCTGGTGGCGAGCGCAGCATGACCGCCGTGGCGCTGCTCTTCTCCATCTACCAGGTCAAGCCCAGCCCCTTCTGCGTGCTGGATGAGCTGGACGCCCCGCTGGATGAAACCAACATCGGCCGATTCCTCAAGATGCTGGACGCCTTCATCGACAACTCCCAATTCATCATCGTCACGCACAACAAGCGCACCATGAGCCGCGCCGATGTGATCTATGGCGTCACGATGCAGGAGTTCGGCGTCAGCAAGCCCGTCGGCGTGCGCATGACCACGGAAGACACCCGGACCATGGACAAGACCGTCCAGGAACTCGCCCTCGAAGCCCCGAACCAGCCCAATCGCAAGAAGAAGGCCGAGGACGACGCCTCTGACGACTCTTCAGATGCAGTCCTCGTCAACGAAGACCTCGATGAAGAACAGGCCCGCCTGACCGCTATTGAGGAGCTGGAGGAGCAGACTCCAGCGGCGCTGGTTTAAAGCCGTCAAGGGATCGAGCTGTCAAGATGACCAATGCGTACTGCAGTAGTGTCATCTCTTGACCTCTTGACCTTTGAAAGGTCTTTTCTTCCATGACCTTCACCATCGAGTCCTTTCACTTCCATGTGCTGCCAATGCACACGCGATTCCCGTTCAAGTACGGTATCGCCAGCATGAATGCACTGCCGCACCTCTTCGTCACTGTGAATCTGGTTGTGGATGGCAAGGCCGTCAGTGGACTCGCCAGTGAAGGCCTGCCGCCGAAGTGGTTCACGAAGAATCCGGACACGCCATTCGAGCTCGATCTCGCGGAGATGATCGCCGTCATTCAAAATGCCTCACGCATCGCACGACTCGCGGCAGAGAAAGCCACGGGCTTCTTCGCCTGGTGGCAGAACCTCTACTCAGAACAAAGCAACTGGGCGAAGGTCAAAGAGGTGCCCTCCCTGCTCGCCAATCTCGGCGTGAGCCTGATCGAACGTGCGGTGCTCGACGGCCTGTGCAAAGCCCTCAGCCAGCCCCTGCATGCTGTGCTGCGCTCCGATGTTCTCGGCATTGACCTGGGGGCTGTGCGTGAAGAACTGCGCGGCATGCGCGTGGCCGATGTCATCGCACCCGCTCCGTTGTCGCATGTGAATGCGCGCCACACTGTCGGCCTTGGCGATCCGCTCAGCGCCGCCGATGGCTCGTTGGACGATGGACTTCCTTACACGCTGGAGGAAAACATCCGAGCCTACGGGCTGCGCTATTTCAAGATCAAGGTCTGTGGCAAACCCGAAATCGATCTTCCACGTCTGCGCGAAATCACCCGCATCATCATCGAGAACTGCCCCGCTGGTTTCCACGCCACGCTCGATGGCAACGAGCAGTTCTACGACCTCGCCTCCTTCCGCGAATTTTACGCCACGCTCAGCGCCGATGCCGCGCTGGCACCGCTGTTCCAGAACCTGCTCTTGATCGAGCAACCACTGCACCGCTCGCAGGCATTGAACGATGACGTGGCCGCCACCCTGAGTTCTTGGACTGAAGGCCCCGGCATGATCATTGATGAAAGCGACGGCTCCCTCGCTGATCTGCCGCGTGCACTCGACCTCGGCTATCGCGGCACAAGCCACAAGAACTGCAAAGGCATCGTCAAAGGCCTCGCCAACGCCGCCCTGCTCAAGAAGCGCGCCCCGGTCATTCGCGGCGGTCCCATCCTCAGCGGCGAAGACCTGGCCAACGTCGGCCCCGTGTCCCTGCTGCAGGACCTCAGCGTCATGGCCCTGCTCGGTGTCACCCACGTCGAGCGCAACGGCCATCACTACTTCTGCGGCCTCAGCAGGCACTCACAATCCACCCAGGACGCCATGCTCACCACGCACGCCGGATTGTACCAGCGCCACGCCCAAGGCTTCGCGACCCTACGCATCGAGAACGGCATGCTGGATATTCAAACCGTGAACGCCGCTCCCTTCGGCTGCGGCATCGCCCTCGACGTTTCCCAATTCGAACCGCTGAACGCTTGGATCAAGCGAGGTGGGATGGGGGAATTGTGAGGCTTTAGCACTTGCCATTTACAGGTAAAAAAGCCTTTTCGTTTAGAGCTTTTTCGCGAAAGGCGTTGTCGCTATCCTTAGACTGCGTTACCAGTACGCATGGCCAAGGTGATTGCGTTTATCAATTTCAAAGGAGGCGTCGGCAAGACCTCCAATGCGGTCAATCTTGGCGCAGTCCTCGCCCGTGACTTCGGCAAGCGCGTCCTGATTGTGGATCTGGACGCCCAGTGCAACTCCACCTACTGGCTGCTGAGACATCAGGAACGCCGGGCACTCGATGAAGCTCCTCAGCATACCACCTGCCAGATATTCCTCGATCATTTAGTTGGAACGCAGATCTTTGATTTCGACCAAGCGGTGGTTCGTGCCGTTCCCCGTTCAGCAGCGGGCAATCCTCATATTGCCACGCTCGACCTTTTAGGTGCTCATGTGAACCTTCTGGACATGGAAGATCGCCTTGGCGCACGAACCCTCCTTCCATACTTCAGCTTTCTGGAAAAGACATTGAAGCCGCATGCCAAGCAGTATGACTTCGTGTTCCTCGACTGTCCGCCCAACATCTACAATGTCGCGAAAAACGCTCTCTTCTTCGCCGATGCCTTTGTGATTCCCTACCGGCCTGATTTCTTGTCACTTTCAGGACTCCGGGTGTTCGCTTCCGTGGTTAGGCGTTTTCAGGATCAGATCAGCGGCTTTAAGCCACGGCACGCACAGCCTCTGATCGCAGCCGTCATTGTGAACTGCCTCAAAAAACATGCAAACGTGGGACTGGCAGCCATTGGAGAACTCGAACTCGAACTGGGCGATTTGCGAGCCAAAGGTCTCATCCACCCCAAAGCACGACTCCTCACTCCATCCATACGAGACTGCGTTAAAATGGCGGAGTGTCCCAGCGAGCACCTGCCCGTCATCATTCACAGCGAGTCCGCCATCAGCACCGAAGATTACCTCGCCTTGGGTGCCGACTTTCTCCATCAATTACAATCCATTTAATCATGAGTCACCCTCTTGTTTCTCAACTCCTTACTTTGGCAGATTTGCTGCAATCTCAACCGTCCCTGGCATCAACCAAAGATGCCGTGAAGGCGCTCGATAAAGTTCATGCCGCCACGGCCACTGCCATTGCACTCATTGAAAGCGCAGCCGCAGGCCGCACGCCGGAAGCTCTTGAACTCGTGCGGCTTCTCGAAGAAAATAGTGCCACACCTGCGGATGAAAAACATCTCAAAGTGAAGCTCACCGAACTTCTTGGCAAGCTTCCTCTGGCCAGCAAAAAACTCTCCAAACAAGAGAACCTAGGACGTATTGCAGAACTCGCAGTGCGCCAAGGCAAGGCTCAAGGAGCGATTGCCTTGATCCAGCAATACGTCAATCGTGTCATCTTCGACGTCTCCTCCAGCGATAAGTATGAACTGCTCAAGCAAATTCGTAAGCTCGGCAGAATGGACCTTTCCGCGAAGAAAGCCGCAAAAACATGGCTCCTCTCCGCCCCTGACAAGGTAAATGAACTTTGCGATGCGGCAGGTATTTCCACGACCGCCGGCAAAGCTCGCAAGCCCGTCTCCACTACATCCCTCGTGACCAAGTTGATGCAACATGGCGAACGCTACGCAGAGAACGCAGGCGACTAAGGATCTTCAGCGGGAGCGCCTGGAATCCGCGGTTGAGCAATTGCTGGCCACCTATCCTTATCTCATTGAAGAGGGGCTGCCCCGACCCAAGCGACAGATTTGGATTTCAGAAACTGACCGCGTAGATCTCATTTTCTCGGCCAGAGAAAAACCGTTAGTCGTCGAGATCAAGGCGGATTTGTGCGACATCCACAGCGTTCGCCAAATTCTGCGCTACATCAACATTCTCACACCAGAGCATCCCGACATTCGAGGTATTCTCATTGGAAAGAGGTTC
Source organism: Verrucomicrobia bacterium 12-59-8 (assembly GCA_002279765.1). The sequence continues at coordinate 12,816 of NCCR01000239.1, forward strand.
AGCGCCAGGGCCATTAAGCTCCTAAGCGAGCATAAATCTCGGCTCTCTTTTAAGGTCCTCAACATGCACATCCCCATCGATATTTTGATCTGCGCAGCGTGCCGACGTGCCTACTGCTCCAGAAAAACCGCGTGTCCTTATGCTAATTGTGGTTCAACTGAAATCATCGCCACTTGAAGTTGCGTCTGCAAGCACCTCAGGAGCATTCGCAAACACAAACCAGTTAATCCCCACTAGGTCTGATGCCGTAATATCATCCAAATAACCCAGCTCCTCACAACGCTTGGCCACAGGTGCCCCCTGATCAGACCCCACTTCCAGCCAATGATCGCCCCTGAATTGAGGTGCGGGAGCATATCACTCAAAGAGTGCTCAAAGATTCGCAAAACGTCGGAATCGCCGACCAGCTCTCGCCGTGAGGAGGCTCCACGTTCTTGGCTGCATTGAAAACCTACCCTCCAACTTCGAACAAGTCTCGTCTGGCTTCCCTCGCCGCTGGATAATGGTCTTTCAACTGGCGGCGATCAGCCTCCATAAAAACACTGCCGCTTATCATCTGCGCCAGGCGCATCCGCACGGACTGCCACAGGGACATCGACACCGGCAAAATGGGGATTCCAGTGTTCTTCACAACGCCGACGGCACGGTCATCCTACAAGGCGATCATTTTGTGGTCTTTGCGATTGTTGATTTCAAGCTTTGGCTACCCTTGACGAATGTTGGCCAAGGTGCCATCAAGGTCCACTCCGATCCAACCCCTCTTCGGATATTTCGGATATTGAAGCAATTCTTGGTTAATTCTTTGAATACTCACCATGCTTTGAATGATATGCTTCGAAATCATATCTGTATGATGAATCTAGATTCATTTGGGCCTACGCAAATTCACGGGCGCCACATTTACAGTGAGTGTGCGTGCCAGGCAGATGGCATCGCCACAAATCAAGACACAGTCTCTGCAAGATGACTTGGAGGCGCCACCGCAAACACAAACCGGTGTATCCCCGTGAGATCAGCCGCCGTGGTGGCATTCAAATACCCCAGCTCTGTGCAGCGCGTTGCAACCGGCGCACCCTGATCATGTCCCACTTCAAGAGCAATGAGCGCCGCTGAGTTGAGATGGGGCAGGGCATCATTCAGAAAGCGCTCGACGATGCGGAGGCCGTCGGGGCCGCCGTCGAGGGCGAGGATGGGATCGCGTTTGACTTCGGCGCTGAGGGTCGGGATTTCGGCGCTGGGGATGTAAGGCAGATTGGCGACGATGAGATCGAAGCTGCCGGTGATCTTTTCAAAGAGATCGCTGCGCAGGAGTTTGACGTTGGCGCTGAGGCGCGAGGCATTGAGGCGGGCGAGATCGAGGGCGTCTTCGCTGATGTCGGCAAGGATGACTTCGCTGAGCGGCCAGGCTTTGGCGAGGCTGAGGCCGATGCAGCCGGAGCCGGTGGCCATGTCGAGCACGCGCGCGGGTGCGGTGGCAGATTTTTTGAGAACGAGTTCGACGAGCGTTTCCGTCTCCGGGCGCGGGATCAGGGCGCGGTGGTCGCTCACAAATTCATGGCCGCAGAATTCGACGGTGCCGAGCAGGTGCTGCAACGGCTCTCCTTCCCCGCGACGGCGCAGCAGCTCGCGCAATGTGACGAGTTCCGCTTCGGGCACGGTCTCGTTAAAGCGCAGGTAGAGATCAAGCCGACGGCACCCCAGGACGTGTGCGAGAAGGTGCTCCATATTCAGCCGGGCTTCGTCGATCTTGCGCTTCTCCAGGTAGGAAGTGCCAGAGCTGACGATTTCGAGAATGAGCTTCATGAGGGAAAAGGACGAATGGCGGAGATCCTGGATCAGCCACCGTAGATGATCACTCATTCAAGACGCTCACGCTTGGATCAAGCCGGATTCCGTGATGATTTGATGGATGTGCTCATCGTGAAATTCGACGGTGATGTGATCCACGAGTTGGACATCGAAGGCGACAGCGATGCGTTGGGCTCGGCAGTCTGGCTGTGAAAGCAGCCGGTCGTAGTAGCCACCGCCACGGCCCAGACGTTTCCCAACGCGGGTGAAAGCGAGACCTGGAACAAGGATGATGTCGAGCGCGGCGATGTCGATGCTCGGGCAGTGCGGCTTCGGCTCCCAGACGTTCATCTGGCCACGGTGGAGATCCTCCACGGAGCGCACCTGCCTCGGCTGGAGTGCCTGGTGCTCGATCTGGAAGAAGCAGGCGCTCACTCCCTGCGCCAGGAGGGCTGGCAGCAGATGGGCCACGAGATCAGGCTCATTTTTCAAACCTCCAAAGAGGGCGACAGTGACACCGGCTGGCCAGGTGGCAGCGAGATGCTTGAGGTGCGCTGCAATGTGTACACTCGCTGCATGGCGCGTGGCGTCATCCATGGCACGCAAGCGTTCGCGCATGACTTGACGCAGCGTGGGTTTGTCGTGCATGAGCCTCTCGACAGGGATGAAGTGAAGTGAGTGCGCAGATGCTGGCGGATGCGCTGGCCGACAGGCAGGAGTGCCTGTCGTACTATTAAAGCAGTTCGGGTTTCTGCAGTAGCTCGGCCACGCGCCTGAGCAGGCGTCCGGCTCCGCCACCATCGAGCACGCGATGGTCAAAGCTGAGCGTCAGTTCGGCTTCGGTGACAGGGATGAACATATTCACCTCTTCGCTCCAGTGCGGCACTTTGCTGCCAGCACCGAGGCCGAGCACGAGATTCTGCTCAGGCAGCGGAATGGGCGTGGCCCAGACAATGCCGAAGGTGCCAAAATTCGTGACCGTGGCGATGCCGGGGCGTTTGACATCATTCGGCAGGCGGCGCGCGCGGGCCTGCTCGACGAGTTTGTTGTACGTGGGAACCAGTTTGACGAGCGGGGTCTTTTCCACTTCGCGCAGTGTGGGGACCATGACGCCGTCATCGACTTCCACGGCGAAGCCGATATCAATGGCCAGCGGATGCACGATGCGATTGCCCACCAAGCGCCCCGCAAAGGCGGTGTTTTCAGCGAGCGCCAATGCGAGCGCACGAATGACGTAGAGCGCGGGGCCGGGTTTGGGATCGGTCTTTTTGCGATGTGCGAGCATGGCATCCAGCATGATGGGGCTACCCACTGTCGCCAGCGGTCGCGTCCAGCTGCGGCGCATGGAATCCGCTACGGCGATGCGCATGGGCGACGCGGGCGTCATGCGGTGCTGCTCCAGCGCACGGAGGAAGGCCTCGAAATCTTCGACGGTGACACGACCACCCGCACCTGTGCCGGGTACGCCAGCGAGGTCGGAGGCATTCAGGCCCAGCTCCAGCATGCGGGCACGCATACGTGGGGAAATGTAGCTCGCACCCGTGGCGCCAGCAGGCACCGGCAATCCGCCCACGACGGGCTCGACGGTGGGCTGGCGTGTGGAGATGACGTCGTTGTCGCTGATCTTGAAATGCAGGTTTTCCACTTCCTCAGAGCCTGTGTGGGTTGCGCTCGGGGCTGAGGTCGCAGGCTTGGGTTCATCTATCAGGCCCAGAGACTGGGCATTTTCCATGGTGATCTCAAAAGCAGCGAGCGTGGAGCCGACGGCGTAGCTGGTCTGCGTGGTGGCCACGATCTGGCCAATGGTGCCGGCGCAGGGGGCGGTGACGGCCATGGTGGCCTTGTTGGTCTCGACTTCAAAGAGATCGCAGCCTGCTTCGACCGCACGACCGGGCTCGACCAAAATACGAATGATGGTGGCTTCGGCGATGGATTCGCCAAGCTGGGGCATCAAGATGGGAATGGTGCGCATGACTGGATGCTGAATGCTTGAAAGCTAGATGCTGGATTAATTACGCAGCAGACGGCGGAGCGCTGCGGCGATGGTGGAGGTGGTGGGGCGATGCGACTTCCAGAGATTTGGGTGGTATGGAATCGGCGTGTCCTTGGAGTTCAGCCGCATCGGCGGCGCGTCCAGCAGATGAAAGCCATCTGTGGTGACGCGGGCGATGATTTCCGCCGTGACTCCGCCCCAGGGGAAGGCCTCGCCGAGGGCCAGCAGACGCCCGGTGCGGGCGACGGAGGCCAGGATCGTGTCCGTGTCCATGGGCTTGACTGAGCGGAGATCGACGACTTCGATTTGATAACCATCGAGCTGGAGTTCCTCAGCAGCACGCAGGGCTTCATGCACCATGGCGCTGTAGGTCACGATGGTGGCATGGCGGCCCGGGCGGGCGATGCGCGCCTTGCCGATGGGCAACTCGCGGTCGCCGATCTGGTCGGCTTTGAGATGGTAGTAGAGGAACTTGTGCTCGCAGAAGATGACGGGGTCATTCAGCTTCACGCTGTCCAGCAGCATCCAGTACGCATCCTCTACGGTGGCAGGCGTCACAATGACCAAGCCGGGATAGTGCGCATAGATGGCCTCCATCGACTGGCTGTGAAACGGGCCGCTGCCAGCCGTGCCACCGGAGGGCAGGCGGATGGTGATGGGGCAGGGAACATTCGTGCGCCAGTAGAGCGTGGCGGCCTGATTGACGATCTGATTGAACCCGATCGACGAGAAATCAGCGAACTGCATCTCAATGATGGGCCGTGCGCCCTCCACCGCAGCGCCTATGGCCATGCCGACCATCGCGTCCTCGCTGATGGGGGCATCGAAAACGCGGTTGGGAAATTCCTTGCTGAGACTCTTCGTGGCTTTGAACGCGCCGCCGAAGGTGGCGATGTCCTGGCCGTAGAGGAACACAGAGGGATCTTCGCGCAGGGCTTCATACTGGGCCTCCCGAATGGCTTCGAGATAGGTGATACTCATGCTTCGTGCTGTCCCTCCACAAGCTCAGCGCAGGACAGGGCCTGCCAGTTTTCTTTGAAGGGATCAGGGGCGGGTTCTTTGGACACTTTGGAAACGGTTTGATCGACGTTGCGGCGCACCTCTTCATTGAGCTCGCGCAGATCTGCGGAAGACATCCAGCCATGATCGCGGGCGAAATCTTCCGCCACCTGGAGGCAGTCCCGCGCTGAGGGGCCCTGCCGCTTGGTGTCTGGAATGTAGGAGGCGTCATCGTGCTCGCCATGCCCGGCCAGACGCAGCAGCGTGCCCACGATCATCTGCGGACCGCCGCCTTCGCGTGCTCTGACGACCGCCGCCCGGAAGGCCTTTAGGCAGGAGGCGAGGTCGGTGGCGTCCACCGTCACGCCCTGAATGCCGTACCCGGCTGCACGATCCACCAGATTCTCACAGGCATACTGGCGGGTGTTTGGGGTGGAGTAGGCGTACTGGTTGTTGGCGATGCTCACGATGATGGGCAGCTTTTCCACCGCCGCCATGTTCAGACCTTCATGAAAGGCCCCGGTGGACGTGCCACCATCGCCAATACTGGTGGCGCCGATGCTGTCCGCCAAAGTGCCCGCCAGACGCCGGGCGAAGAGCCCTCCGGCCACCACGGAGAGCAGGCTGCCCAGGTGGCTGATCATGGCCAGGTGCCCTTCCTTCGGACGGCCCCGATGAATATTGCCATCCCGGCCGCGCATGGGACCGGTAACCGCACCGAGGTAGGTGCGTACGCAGTCGATGATCGGCTCCCCAAAGGCGATGCGGCCTGCCTGGTCACGGATCAGGGGGCCATAGATGTCCCGGCCTTTCCGCAATTGTACCCCGAGCGCGGCGCTGAAAGCCTCCTGGCCTTTGCCCAGATAGACCCCGCCGACGATGCGCCCGCCCGCCCGATAGAGCGAACCAAGCTTCTCCTCCAGCACTCTGGACAGCAACATGTGCTGGTAGGTGAGAAGAAATTGATCGCGAAAATCCGCAGTCAGATCGGTTTCGACGCAGTTGATCGATGGAGCAGGTGCCACAAGTGATACTTGGTATCCCGCGCAACAGTTTCGTCAATAGCGTGGCGGCAAGGAATCCGCTAGTCTGACAGAATTCTTGGGGCAGCTGGCATCCCTTCCGCTTAACCTTAAGAATGGGCTTTTTAAGATTTTTGGTGACAAATTAAGAAGATTTGAATAAAATGTTTGAAATTTCAATAACTCAGTGCATTTTTGATAAACTAACCTGAATTTTTTAGAAAACTATGGAATCGCTCATCGCCAGTGCTGCTGCTGATCCCGCATTCTCAGGCTTCCAGCTTCAAAGCTATGGCAGCTTGGTGTTGCCGGATCACCCCATTCGCTTTGGATTCCAGGTGGACATCGTTCCCGACAACTGCCCCACCCGAATTCTCTTTGGCCTCGTCAGCCGTGACCCCGTCAATGGCGGGCAGGCCAAGACCAAGGGTTTTGCCGTCCAGGTGGACCTGGAAATGCGCGAAGTGTGGGATGCCCTGAACAGCAGTGGTCTCGTTGGCTGGGTGGAGCACCCCAGGGGACTCGCGGGTTTCACAGATGAAGAGCCCCTGCTTCTGGGCTGGGAGATCGAATATCACGGTCAGGCATTGATTCCCAAGCTCATAGTCGCAGATCAGCAGTGGCTTTATCCGGCCATCCAGTGCCCTCATCCCATCGTCATGGAGACAGTGATCGGCTGGGAAGGCGAATGGGACCGTGACCCCAGGAGCACCTTCCTGCATCCGGCACTCTGGCGCGAGCAGCTCCCCATGCACTCCGCCCAGCAGCCCGAGGCCATGGCAGCGTAAGCTGTTCATTTTCAAAAGGACCTGTTTCGTCGGCCAGCTATCTCAAGCTCCGGCTTGAATCTCGCTGTTTTTCCCGTTACCAGACGGGCTCATGAAAAACACGGAAAGTCGCATCCTCATCACCGGCGGGGCCGGATTCATCGGCAGCGCTCTCGTTTGGGAACTGAACCGCCGGGGCTGCGAAAACATCGTTGTTTGCGACCGACTGAGCACGGATGAGAAATGGAAGAACCTCGTCCCGCTCAAATTTGCCGACTACATCGACGGCAACGACCTGCTCCAGGCCGTGCAGCACAGCCCCGCCAAGCTCGGTCACTTTGACCACGTCATCCACCTCGGTGCCTGCTCCGCCACCACGGAACGTGACGCCGACTACCTGATGCGGAACAACTACGAGTTCACCAAGCAGCTCTGCCAGTGGTCGCTCGCCAATCAGACCCGCTTCGTCTATGCCTCCTCCGCTGCCACCTACGGGGACGGTGCCCACGGCATGGACGATCAGATGCCCGACATCCACGACCTGCGTCCGCTGAACATGTACGGCTACTCGAAGCACCTGTTCGACCTCCACGCCCGGCGCGAAGGCTGGCTGCCCAGCATCGTCGGCCTCAAGTACTTCAACGTCTATGGCCCCAACGAAGACCACAAGGCCGACATGCGCAGCCTCGTGCACAAGGCCTGCGGCCAGATCCTCGCCACCGG
>NCCR01000240.1 GCA_002279765.1 Verrucomicrobia bacterium 12-59-8
GACTAGCCGCCCCTCCCGCGCTGGGCGCTCGCATGCTCGGCGCGACGTAGGGCAGCGCTCTCCTCAACCCGCTCGGCGCTCAACGACTCCCGCCCACTGCACCACAGCTGCGACTCGAAACAGTTCGACGAGGACGTTTCACACACGGCGAATGCGTGCTCCTGCGGTGGTTTAAAAACCGCACGTGTCGGGTTGGGAGCTCAGCACCTACCTTGCTAGAACTACTTCGTGGCTGGATACCCATGCCACAGCCACTCCAGCGCCTGTGGGAGGATCTGGGGTTTGGCGGGGCCGATGCCGTGGCCGGCGTTGAGGCAATAGACGTATTGATAGTGATAGCCTTTGTCTTTCAAGACCCTGGCCATGCGGTTGTTGGCGTCCACCCAGTCATGCATGCCATCGCGCATGACATTGGGATTGAGCAGGTCATGGTCGCCGACGGCCATCCAAATGCGCAGCGGCTTCACGGGGCTCTCTGGGATGATCTTGCTGTGGAAACCCCACGCGCCATCAGGGGTCTCAGGGTTGAAAGGCCACTGCTGGTTTACAAAGGTGCCAGAGAAGGTGAGAACGCGGTGGTACAAATCGGGGCGATACCAGGCCATGGCGAGGGCGGCGGAGCCCCCGGAGCTGCTACCCATCGTGGCGCGCCCTTCTGGGTCTTTGGTCAGTTTCACCCCGTAGTTTTTCTCCACCAGCGGCAGCACTTCGTTTTCGATGAACTCGGCGTAGAGTCCGGACATGGTGTCATATTCGCGGCCGCGCTCGTGACCCTGGGCGTCGCCACCTCCGCTGGATATCATGATGGCAACCATGGCGGGCACGCGTTTTTGAGCGATGAGGTTGTCGAGAACGTGGGCGAGGTTCATGTCGGGCCTGCCCATGCCGGGGCCATCATGCGTGACAATGAACGGGGCCTCGGTGCCTGCCGCGTACTGCGTGGGGATATAGACGGTGATGGTGCGTTTGTAGTCGATGGGATGGGTTTCGACGATCAGCGTCTTGGGATTGTTCGGATCGACCGTGCCGAACACATCGCGTGCGATGCCGGGGTTGAAGAGCTTGCAATCTTTTGAGTCGATCTGGAACTGTTGCACCTTTCCCTGAGGCACGCCTTCGGCGATCTTGGTTTCAGGCGCTGGGGTGTACTCTGGACCGATGACGAAGTCGCCCTCAGCGTTGACCGGCGGAGTTGCGCCGGGCTTGCCGTCGAGCCGCGTGAATTTCGGCGCGCTGGGCGCATCGAGGGGGCGCGTCGGTGGCGTAGGACGCTCCGGCTTCTTGGGTTTGTCGGCAGCGAGAGTGGGAAGAGTGACTGCCGCGAGGCTGATGCAGAGGATGGAGCGCAGTGAAGACATGAGGAAATGGGCTAGGTGGTAAAAACGTGGCACAGTGAGTGCAGTGTTCAGTGGATTGTCGAAACACTGAATTATAGCGCACGGAGATAATCCGTCATGGACTGGAGTTGGGCCGCCGGTGGCGGTCCGCAGTCATGGTTTACCAGCAGATGCCATCGTACTGCCAGGGCAGAGTCTTCAAATCTTCCCAGCCATTGATGTCGATGACGAAATGGTCCGCACGCACATCTGGCAGCAGCGCGTCGAGGGTGGTGCATTTTTGTGAAATCACGATGACGTCACTGTTCTGCAGCACTTCGTTGGGGGTGGCTTTCATCAGCTGGGCCAGGTGCGGCATGCGCTGCTGGATCTGCTGCTCGTTGGAGCCAATTAAGCGCGAGAGATTGATCTGCGGATCGTAGATGCTGATCGCGTGCCCGCGTCCATACAAGGTCTCCGCCGCAGCCACCAGGGGGCTGCCACGCAGATCGTCGGTGTCCGCTTTGAAAGCCAGGCCCAGAAAACCGATGCGGCGCTTTTGCTTGCCTTCAATGAGCTGTACAAACAGCTGCTGATGGGCGGCATTGGTGGCGAGCGTGTTTTCGAGCAGCGGCAGGGCTAGGCCCTGCTGACGCACAAAGGCATGCAGGGCGGAGACATCCTTCGGCAGGCAGGAGCCGCCGAAGGGCGCGCCTGGCCGCATGTAGTAGCTGGAGATGTTCAGCTTGCGGTCTTCGCACACGACTTGCATGACGCGCTTGCCGTCCTCTCCCAGTTGTTTGCAAAGGCGGCCGATCTCGTTAGCAAAGCCCACCTTGAGCGCGTGAAAGTAATTGCAGGAGTATTTGATCATCTCGGCCCCCTCCCAGCGCAGCAGTTCGGGTTTGCCCCCGAGCAGACCGGAGATTGCCGCCGGCACAGCAGTGGTGCCGTCTTCGGTGCCGACGACCGCGAGGGAGGGCTCGTCGAAATCGCGTACCGCAGTGCCTTCACGCAGGAATTCGGGGCAGTAGTAGATCTGCAGGCGTCCGGCCTGGACCAGATCAGCCAGCACTTCACCAACGATCCTGCGGGTGCTGCCCGGCAGCATGGTGCTGCGGAAGATGAGTACGTGATCTTTTGGCAAGGAGGACAATGCTTGGGCGATCTGTTTGGTGACCGACAGCACAAAGTTCAGGTCCAGGCTGCCGGAGGGCAGGGAAGGGGTGCCCACGCAGATGATGCTGGCATCAGACTGCGCCACAGCCTCTGCTGCATCCTGGGTGGCGGTGATCTGCCCGCTTTCGCTGCCAGATTTCAGCAATTCGTCCAATCCTGGCTCCACAATCGGCGAGATGCCCTGGTTGAAGGCCGCCACTTTCGCTGCATGCAGGTCCACGCCGATGATGCGATGCCCTTTCTTCGCCAGACAGGCGGCGGTGACAGCACCAACGTAACCAAGACCAAAGACTGAAATATTCATATGTAATGCGACGGCGGAGAAAAGCGGTTAATGGAGAATCCTGCTTATTGGGCGATCCCAGACCCTTGTAAACCCGCAGACAGTGTTTTTTTTGTGCCGGGTGGCCCTTCGGGTGCGGGAACTGCCGCAGCAGGAGCGCCGTTCTGGCGCGGGATCAAGCGCAGGCGTTGGATCTGCAGCCGGGCTGCTGCAGAATCGGCCGCTAGGAAGACGACCAACTGATGCACACGGGTTGTCGGGGCATCCTTGGTCCAGTAGATCTGAATCTGGCTGGTTCCTGGCTGCATCCAGCCGCCAGCGCGCAGGCGGCTGGTGCCGGGGTCCCCCAGATCCACCCTGACACCGACCTCGACGGCTGCTGCCGCTTGCAATGTGCCGGAAATTTCCAAGCCAGCAAAGCCACTCCAGTCACCATCCAGCGTATCCAGGTGCAGGCTGGCAGGATGGTCAGCATTTCGCGCCAGAAGCAGAGCGTCAGGTTCCGACCCCGAACCGACATGCGCTGGCTCGATGGTCAAAAGCGGGTGCGTGCGCGGGAGCGAGCTGTCAGTCAGCACGGGAAACAGCCGGTGCGCTTCCGCCTGGATCAGAGTCATCTGGGTCAGCCAGAGCAGAGGTGGGGCCAGCACACATGCCACGGCCAGCAGCCGGGTGGCATGCCGCATGACCGCCGCCCGCGTCAGCCCGGCCCGCAGCCAGAGGCAGCCGCCCAGAATTCCCGCCATCCCCCAGAGGAAATCCTCCAGGCTGGCGGTGCGGCCAAACCATGGCTGCACCCCTTCCACCAGCGCGGCCATCACAGCCGTCCCTGTGGCCGCAGGCAGCAGGCTCCGCATCCTTGGAGGGCCGGCTTTGCTTAGCAGGGCCGTCCATGCGGCAAAACAAAGGCCCATCAGCGGCGCATGCAGGCGGTTGGTCAGCTCGCCGCGCCATCCCGCCGACCAGCCCTGGGGTAGCGGCAGCAGAAAGAGCGTGAATGCCAGTCCGAGAATGGCCAGGAAGATGAGAGTGTGGGTGGACGGGCGGTTCAATCGAAGGGCCAAACGGCTGTTAGCTACTGTTCTCAGGCGGCCACCCAGCAGCGCTCCGGCGCACGCCTGGCGGGCGCAGCTTACGAGCAGAGCGGGGCGGGACAATCCCAATCTCAGGGCTGATCCAATCGGTAAACTCAAAATTCAGGCGCAGGGCTAGAGTGCGCACATTTGTTTGCAGGAGGCATGCCAGATCATGGATGGCTGGAGGAACTTTCACATGGCGGCAGTTGCAGACACTCCCTGGCGCGTTGTAGCGTCCTGCATGATCTTGATTTTAAAGACCCTCCTGCACCTCATCCAGCCCCTTTCCCTCATCTGGCTGCTGCTCGGTCTGTGGTTGCTCAGCAGGGTCATCAAGCAGCGCAGCCTGGGCCTGCTGGCCCCCGGCGCGGCCTGGCTGCTCCTGACTCTGATGACCTGCACGCCGTTGCCCTCGTATCTGCTGGCAGGGCTGGAGAACCAAGTGCCCAAAGTGAAGCTGGCGGAACTGCCCCACGCCGACGCCATCCTTTGTCTGGGGGGCGGGGCGGAGCCTGGCTTGGTCGAGCCCATGGGCATCCAGTTGAAGTCTGCGGCAGATCGACTGGCCACAGCCCTGACCCTGGCCGCTGCAGACAAGGCACCGCTGCTAATCCTGGGTGGCGGCGGTTTCCCGCATGACGGACGCCTCTATTCAGAGGCCGATGCCGTGGGTGACTACCTCCGTACTCATCTCAGTCTGAAGGCAGACATCCACAGCCTGGGCGTCTGCAGCGACACCCATGATGAGGCCGTCAAAGTGGCCGCTCTGATGCAGCAGCGCGGGCTCAAGCAGCTCCTGCTCGTCACTAGCGCCAGCCACATGCCGCGCTCCCTGGCGGTCTTTCGCAAAGCCGGCATCAACCCCATTCCGGTGCCGTGCAACTACACCAGCAGTCTGAACCGCGTGGGAGAGCAGCGCTGGCTGCATCTGCCTCATGTGCAAGGATTCGAGAGCTTCAATGGCTGGCTGCACGAGATCGTCGGGCACTGGGTTTATCTTTGGCGCGGGTGGGTTTAGTGGCGCATTTACTTGAAGTTACGGCTTTTTTGCTTGCCCATAGGGTGTTGCATGGTTAGGAAAAGATAGCTTGAACCGCTTGGAAATTAAAGAACTAGGCGACTCCCGATAAGCCCATCCTTTTGCTTGGCTTTCCCCTATGATCGTAACCCTTTCCAAAGCAATATTCTCCACCCGGCCTAAGCGGCGGTATTGCTTTGATATCGAAATTTTCGATGAAAAGGGCTGTTTTTGGGGCATTTGGCACCTGTATTGCGCCTGTTTGCAACAGTTCAGGTCCTTTTTCAGGACAAAACTTCATCGCATTTCCCAAGCGGTCAGTTGAAATGATATATGCTTATCCGTTTTTTCGATCACATTACTAAACCTTTATTTAACAGTCTGGCTCGCCTTATTGGCGCTTTGCCAGCCTTGGTTCGCTGGACGGCAGTGCTCATCGCCATTCTCATGACTCCACACTACCCTTTGCCGGTGGGTGCGACCACCCGCACTCGGGATAATGCTTCTGGTGGCGGACTTAATATCACCAGTGGCAGGAAGATCGAAAACGGCCCCACGGGCGCGGTTTCGTCTCTGGCCAGCCCCACCGCTGGCACGCTTTCATTGACCCTGTCTGGACCGGTTACCCACATCCCTTTTAGTTTCGCTTCTTCGTTATGAACATCACTCTCGTGGCCGTCATGAATCTTCCCTCAGCCGTTCGCTCGCTCCTAGTCGTCGGCCTGCTCGCTCTCACCAGCGCCGCCCACGCGGGCACTTTTTCCTTCTCGCCCTGGACTGGCGACTCTTCCACCAACATCGGCACGCGCACCCTCTGGGCCCAACACTACGGCTCAAGTGCCACCGCCACGGTGAATGGTGTCAGCGTCACAGGGGTTACTGGTGCTCCCGTCTCGACTGCTCAGGTGGATGTGTCGGGGGTCAACAGCACCTTCAACGGCGACTCCAACAACCTCACCGCTCTCGGGGGCTCCGGGAGCGGTTTGATCGCGCAGAACTTCATGTATAACGGCAGCCCTGCGACGGTCACGCTCAAAGGCCTGACTTCCGGCCTGAGCTACACTGTGTCCATTCTCAGTGTCGGCTTTGACCCTTCGGCAGGCGTTCGAGTCCAAACCTTTGCTTCAGGCAGTGACAGCCTGTCCGTGGATCAGGACTTCTACGGCAATAAAAACGGTATCCGCGTGGACTACACCTTCACCGCCAGTGCGACCACCCAGGCCATCACGATCACGCCGCAGAGTGCGGGCTACACTTACCACATTTATGCCATCACCTTGCAGACAGCACTGGTCACCTTGGCCGCCAGTGATGCGAGCGGTGCCAGTTCGTTTGCCGCCGCCGGGCAGTGGAACGCTGGTTCCACCCCCTCCTCCGGTAATGCCTATGCTACAGGAGCCAACACCCTCCGTACCACCAACGTTGCCGGGACGGCGCAGACCTTTGCCGGAGCCTCGCTGTCCATTGATTCCGGTGGCTCACTGGCCATGAATACAGATGGTCTCATTACCGTCAACAACCTGACCTTGAATGGAGGCACGATTGCCCAGGCTGGTACCCAGGCAACAGCCACCCTTCAGGGTACGAACATGACCGTGGCGGCTAACTCCTCTCTCGATGCCCAGAATTCCGGGAGAACTCTCATCATCCAGTCCGCCATAGGCGGGTCGGCTGGGCTGACCATTCAGAGTACCGGCAGCGCCGGAGGCGTGGTGCAGTTCACCGCCGCCAACACCTACACAGGAGCCACCACGATCAATAGCGGGGGCACTTTGCAAATCGGCGCAGGCAGCACGACGGGCTCGCTGTCCACGAGCAGCGCGATCACC
>NCCR01000241.1 GCA_002279765.1 Verrucomicrobia bacterium 12-59-8
TGGATGTTTTCAAACGCAGCCTCATTTCGGGCGGGAGAAGAGCTTGGTTACTTTTTGTCTTCTTTCTTGTCTTCATCGCCATGGGCGCAGATGCAGGCGTATTCTTTGTACTTGCAGGTGGGGCATTGCTCGAGGTTGAGGTTGAATTTTTGGTTGAGGGGCTTGGCTCCTTCTTTGGCGCGGATCTGCACGACGGTGGGGTAGTCGTTGCCGGTGGGGATGGGTTTGTCGCTAATGAGTTTGTCGCCATCCTGGGTGAAGGCGAGCCTGGTGGGTGCGGAGCGGTCGCCAAGGATGACCGTGATGACTTGAGAGGCGGGGGGGACGATTTTGTGGTCGTCGTTGATGAAGCGGATCTCGACTTTCTTGTCTTGGTTGACGAAAAATTCGACGTGGGGTTCGACTTCGGTGATGAGGCGGCCGCCGGTGGGGCCGGCTTTGATTTTTTCGTGGGTGTGCGGCGCGGGGTCAGCGGCGGGAACGAGGGTGGTGAGGGAGAAGAGGGCGGCGATGGTGAGGAGGAGGAGTTTCATGCTGGATGCTGGATGCTGGATGCTCCTCCTTCGCTCTGCGAGCTTCGGAGGACACGTGGATGATTGAGGGGGCGATGGGTGGTAGGGCCGGACGGGCTTCCTCCTTCGCTCTGCGAGCTACGGAGGACGCGAAAGCCCGAACTACGTACTTGGGCTGGGTGGGCGGGGGCTGGTGGCTTCGGCGTGGGCTTCCTGCTCTTCTTTACTTCCTTGTCCTTCGGTGCGCGGTGCGCCTTGAGGGAGGAGGAGCAGGAGGAAGAGGAGGATTGGCGGGAGGCACGCGCTAGGACCGGTCTGCTTGGGCGCGACGAGACGGTGGCGTGGCTCCCCTGCCCTGCTGCTTCAAACGAGGAGGACGATGCAACGGGCGACCTGAAGCGACGCGGGGGGCGGTCGCGCTGCGCTGAGATGCAGCGGGAGCTTCAGGGGATGGGCGGCGGGGCCGCTGTGCACGAGAATGGGATCGAACGAAGGGAGTTCGGCGAGGAGGAGCGCGATGAAAGCGGGAGCGGTGGCGCTGGCGAGAGATGCGGTGGCGGCGGTGGTGGAGACTTTGAGCGGTGCGTGGCGCTCGGAGTCTTGGTCTTGCTC
This sequence comes from Verrucomicrobia bacterium 12-59-8, assembly GCA_002279765.1. The sequence continues at coordinate 1,125 of NCCR01000241.1, forward strand.
TTGACCTTCTTCGGCGTGGTGGTCGTGATGCTCGGTGGATTCGTCAGCGTGGGCGGTGGCGCAGGGGACGAAGCCGGTGCTGAGGCGATGGCAGTGCTCGGCGGCGGTGAGTACGGCGGTGTCTTGAGCCTGATGATGGCACTGGTAACCGCGCTGCAGGCCGAAGATCTGCGCACACGCGACCAGCAGTACTGCCAGCGTGGAGAGTGTGCGGGTGAGGGGCGTCGGCATGACGAGGAGGAGTGTGAGTGTATGAGCAGGCGGGGGGAGAGCAAGGGGGATTTTGGGGCGGTGCTTTGTGCCGGCGCGGCGCACATCTCCTGGCTTTCATCGCCACAGGGACGGCGCACCTTTTTCAGCGCCTGCGATGCGACAGACCCGAGATCAGGGACCCGGCGCAGCGGTTCCCTACCTTCCGCGCAGGACGCTCTGGGACCGCAGCGCGCATGGGCTGGTAGAGATGCTCTGTGCGACTATCGCCAGGCCCTGCATGGCGTGTTTCACGCGCTGTGATCATTGCTTACTCCACAGGGCCGACGTCCATGCCGTCGTAGGAGGCGATGTGGAGTTCGGCGGCGAGGTGTTCGAGGGCTTGATTGCGGGCGTGGAGGGTGGCGGGGGTGTGGGTCTCGATGCGCTGGAGGTGGAGGATGCTGCTGGAGGCGTCTTCGTTGAGTGAGATGCTGACGGTGCGGTAGCCTTCAAGGGCGAGGCGGCCGGCGAGGTCGGCGAGACGCTGCTGGTCGGGGTCGGTAAAGGAGTAGTCCCAGAGGAGATCGCCTTCGACATACCAGGGCGCGTCGCGACGCATGCTGGTGAACATTTTTTCGAGGGCAGCAAGAGGGATCATGGCACGACGCGGAGGGATTTGAGTGTGGCGGATGCAGGAATGATGCCGAGGGGAATGGGAAGTTGGGGAATGTGGAATGACGAATGACGAATGTGGAATGACGAATGTGGAATGAATGAGCAAGTAGCTGGGCTTCGCGAAAAGATGCGATGGAGTGATTGCGGAGCCTGGGGCTTGCGGAGTGCTGCGGACTGAAGTCCGCGCTCCCTGGCGGCTTTTAGTTCGGGCGGCTCCCGGAGGGCGGGTGGAAATTAGCCGGTGGTGAAGCGAGGCTTGCCGAGCGGGAACCACCGGATCACGCAATCCCTGCGCACAAGATCAAGGCGGCATGCCGGAGGTATGCGAGAGGCGGGCGCAGACTCCGCGTGAACGAGGGGTGGTTGAAGGCTTCTCGCATACCTTCGGCATGCGATTCAGAGGTCGGGGATGATTGTGTGCGAGGTCCGGTGGTTCCCGCTGCACCGCTTCGCGGTTTCGCTTCACCACCGGCTGATCTCTCAGCTCCCGCCGGGAGCCAATCCAGGAGAGGTGAAGAAGATGTACGTGGCCCACATTGCTGTCAGCCTGTTATTTCTACTTTGGTAAGTTAGCGGGATTTGAGAGCTGGCGGTACGTTCTGCGTGCGGCGGGGGCGCCTTGCAGACGCTGCTGGTGGGCGTGGTGTGTGGCGAAGGTGCTCGGTTTGCTTCCCGATCGGGTTGTGCCCTGTACCAGGGTAGCCTCGCCAAGGCTCGGCAACCCTTCGCTATGATGCGCAGTCCCGTTGGGACTAGTGTCAAGCGGAGTGGGATGACGAAAGACGGCGACAACCGACCATGGATTCTGTGCCCCTGATGACTTACCAAAGTAGAATTATGCGAGCTTCATTTACTCATGATCAGCCGTTTTGTCCTCCGCAGCTCGCAGAGCGAAGGAGGATTACTTCTCACTCTCTTCATCGCTCGGGACGACGAGGACGGGGCAGGAGGCGCGTTTGAGGATGTCGTTGGTGACGCTGCCGATGAGGAGATTGTAGAAGGTGCTGTGGTGATGGGAGCCGAGGATGACGAGGTCGGCGTGGAGGCGTTTGATTTCGGTGAGGACGGTGTCCACGCCCGCGCCTTCGAACTGCTGGACGGTGGCGCTGACGCCGAACTTGATGAGGGAGTCGCGCATTTCCAGGAGCTGGGCGTACTGCTTTTTGACGGTCTCGGCGCTGGGGTCCTGCATGACGGTGGGCGAGATGATGCCGACGTCGATGACGACGGGTTCCTTGGGCACGACGTGAAGGATGATGACCTCGGCCTTGAACGCGCTGGCGAGGTGGTGCGCCTGCTTGAGGACTTTGAAGGTGAGATCGGAAAGATCAACGAGGGCGACGATGGTTTTCATGGTGAGTGGGAGCGAGGGACGAGGAGGAAGTGGCGACTGTTGACGGTCCTTCTTCGCTTGGCAAGCTTCGAAGCTGACCTGGCTGGCCGGAGGAGGGGTATGAGGGATTCGAATGGCGCGGGGGGCGTGCGTGTGTGATTCGGTGCTGGATGCTGGATGCTGGAGGCTGGAGGCTGGAGGCTGGAGGCTTGGTGCTTGGTGCTTGGTGCTGGCTTGGGAACATTCGGTTTGCCGCAAAGAGGCAAAGAGGCAAAGAGGCAGAGGTGGCAGAGAGTTTTTTCTTTGCGCGCCAGCCTCCAAGATCTACGATGCACGTCCTTATCGGAGTGCCGCTCATGCTACATTGTGCTTTACGGGCGATCCGGTTTGTAGTGGAGTTTGTGCGTGCCTCCATGGGAAGTGATCTCCATGAAAAGCTCTGTTTTGTGCCAAACACCTTCAAGCGTATGAAAACATCTCCAGCCATCGTGAGTCTGTTCGTTCTCTCATTGGTTGCAGGGCCGCTTGTTCGGGGTGCTGAACAAGGGCCGAAATCAGCGGAAGCGGGCTTTAAACTGATGGAGGCGGAGCGTCTGGGAAAACTGCGCTATGAGATGAAGGCGAAGGAGGTGGTGGAGCTGTGCGGGAAAGCGGCGTCCAAAGGCGCGGTGGAGCTGTGGGAGGCGGTGGGGCTGCATATGCAAGAGTGGAAATACTCCGCGCTTGGACTGGAGCTGCAGATGTCCGCTGAGAAAAAAGGCGGGGAGCAATCCGTCTTCATGATCAGCGCCACCCAGCCCTGCAAGCTGGCCACTACGCGCGGCATTCAGATCGGCAGCACTGAGAAGGAAGTCGTGAAAGCTTATGGAGAGCTGAAGGGAGAGGAGACCGAGCCGGGGAAAACGTTCGTGGCTGGCTCCATGGTGGGCGGTGTGATCTTCACGTTTGAGGATGGCAAGGTGGTGGAGATTTTTATTGGGGCGGCGGCGGAGTGAGGTGGGTGTAGCAGCACTTTGAGAGCTTCACTTCATGCGATCCCGGAGATGGAGAGGGATCATCCTGATCCCTCCAGCTCTCGCTCAACCCATCGCTCCAAACAGGGGATCAAGATGATCCCCCTCCGCCAAACCGCTGACGGGATCCATGCAGTCACGCAGGCAGTCGCTCTCTGACGCTTCCATCGTCCGTAAAGAGCACCACTTCCGCCGTTCCTTTCGCCAGACGCTCGGTGAAGACGAGGAGGCAACGGCCAGCGGGTGAGTTTTTCTTGGAGGGAAACAAAATGCCGTCGAAGCGGCTGCTGGCGAAAACGGCCCGACCGAGAATCCAGGTGAGCGGCTCCGTGCCAAACAAAGCATGATAGCCTTCCCAGGCGCTCTGCACCGCCGCAGGCGTCAGGCCCAGAGCCTTTAGAATGCTGGGATCTGTGAGGTCGAGCACCCGACCCAGCTTCACATCCACCTTGAAGACCACGGTTGTCCCGCCACCCGACTGGTTCCATTGCTCCACGGAACCCGTGAACTCTGCCCCGGCGGTCAGACGTTCCACGGCCACATACAGACCGGCATGATCACCGGGTGGGCTGAAGCGCTGGCCGCCGGCGCTCAGCTTTGGCCCCAGATCATAGAGCAGCCTTTTGGGATTGGCCGCTTCATAAGCCTGAAGCGACACGATGCGATGACACGTCTCCTCGAAAATGCGCCCAGGGATCTTCTGGAGCGCCTCATCAAAGCGAGCCTTCGCGGCCATGTCAGGCGGGATGACCGGTGAGGAGGTTCTGTACTTTGTCCGCAATGACCTGGGCATGACCCATGCGGATCAGATCAAGCGGTGTAAGCTGCCTGCCTTCATACTCAGGAAAGTCCGGATTGGGCTGATTGAGCCAGGTCTTGAACTTGGATTCATCGCCGCCACACCACAGCACTCCGCGCGCTGCTTTGACCAGCGGCTCCAGTTTTTCCTGGATGCCTTTGCTGGTGGGATTGGCATGGATGGACTGCTTGGAGACGGCGCAAAGCGTGCCCATCTCCGCCATGCTAAGGTTGAAGAGTTTGGCGATCTTGCTGGCATCCAGCCTGCCGGTGGTTTCGTCGCTGAGCCTGTGGCGAATGGCCAGATAAGGGGAATGATCTTTGACCTCGCTGTTCAGCTCCCTGCTCCAGACTGGAAGCCATTCTTTCAAGACGGCCTCTACTTTGGAGAGAGTGATTTTCTCCGGTTCATCCTCCACCACCATGCCAAACCGCGTGGTGGCTCCCATGGACTGAACGAGGTTCTGCAAACGTGGCTGGTTGAAGACCTTGGCCTTCGTGAAGGCGAGCATGTGGGCGTCAACAAATTCATCCCCGTCCAATATCCTGCCGAGGAAATTTTCGGCTTTGGCAGGAGTGCCTGCATTGACGACGAATACATTTCCGAGACTGAGGTCAGGGGCATTTGTGGTGGCCACGGACGCCTCGGAGTCAAGGATGTACGTGAACTGATAAATCTGACCGTCTTTGGCCTTGAACTTTCGCGGAGCTTCGGAAAGCTGCTCCACCTCCTGCCGCAGATGGGGCATCCGCCCCTCCAGCATGACATTCACTTGTTCGATGGATTCAGGCATGTTTTTGGGTCTTGGCTTGTGGGATAAGAAGCCACGCCGTCAACCTTTCGTCAACCTTTCGTCAACCTTATTTTGGTAGAAAAGCGGCGGTGGAGGTGCGGGCGTATTTCATTCCGGATATCTCGAACTGGAAGGACCCTGATGCGTTTGAGAAAGGCTTTGCGCGGCTGCTGAAGGCCAGACACCGCACTCGGAGAGTGCGGACTACGCCGCGCTGGGAGATCAAGGTGCGTTGTCGCTGCCGCCATAAGGTGGCGGCTCTTCGCGCAGAATGTGTGTTCTGCTTTCTGCCTGTCGGATCTCGAGGGCGGCGGCGCGCATCTGTTCGACGATGCGCACTTTCTCAGGATAAGGAAGCGCCATGAGCCGCTGGCGGCGGGCGCTCTTGCTTTCCAGCGTCTTTTGAAACAGCGGGCTCATGAGGGACTGAGGTAGTTTTGTTCGAACCGGCTCCATGTGGCACTCAGGTTGTGCCGCTGTAGAGTATCGCGCAGCTTTGCCTCATCGGCCACCCCGGCTTCCATGAAAGTGACGAGCCTTGCGAAGTCTTTAAGGGGCGCGCGGGTACCGGGGAGCGGACGGGAGCGCTGATCGACGGGCAGGAGTGCCCATCGTACTTTCTCGCTTTTCGAATAGCCCGGGCCTCTTTCATCGTCCACGCAAGGCCAACGCCCCTCCGCCTTTCAGTGCGCCAAGGACGGCGGACCTTTTTCATCGCCTGAGACGCTATAGACCCGAAATCACGGACCCG
>NCCR01000242.1 GCA_002279765.1 Verrucomicrobia bacterium 12-59-8
CTGTGCCAGTTCGACGATGGAGCTTTTGCCCAATTCATAGCGTGCCTGAATCAGATCGAGCGTTTCGCGGTTATTGCTGAGCAGGTTTTTGCTGACCTCGATATTCTCGAACGCAGTACGCGTATTGTTCCATGCGGCGCGGATGTCGCGGGATAGGACATTGGTTTTAGCATCCAACTGCTGCTTGGTAGCATCGGCCTGATAGGATGATTTCTTGCGTTGGGCGCTTAACCTGCCGCCGGTGTAGAGCGGGATGCTGACATTCACCCCCGCAACGCCATAGGTGCGGTTGATGCTGGCCCCGCTATCGTAAAAAGGCGTATCGCCGGCATAGGCCATGGCGCTGACGGTTGGGTATTCCGCTTTTTCCTCGGCATCGGCTTGTTTGCGGGCGGCTTCCCATTCGGCGCGCAGGGCCACGATTTCGGGGTTGCTTTGCAATGCCTGGTCCAGCAACGGTTCTAGGGTCGCGGGATAAGGCGTAATAGCAGCTTCATCGGCCAGCGCGAAATGGTGGGTGTCGCTATAACCCAATGCTTCGGCCAGCGCTCCCTGGGCATCGTTAAGCGCACTATCGGCCCTTAGTTTGAGCAACCCTGCCTCCTGAACGCCCTGCCGTGCGAGATTCACATCAAGGTTCGATTTCATGCGCGCCTCTTTCAGCGAAGTCATCTGATCGAGGAAGGTCGCGCGCGCATGCTGCGTGCTTTGTGCCACCTTCACCAGCGCTTGGGCGCGTAACACGCTGTAATAGGCGCGGGTGACATTGAGCAGCACCGTCTCGCGTGTCCAATCTGCGCGGGATTTCTGTGCATCCACTTGCAGTTTCGAAGCATCGACCAGATCGCTGGTGCGGCCAAAATCAGTGATGAGCTGGCTGAGCGATACGCCGTAGGCACCGCGATCAAGGATGGTGGGGTTGCTGATGCCGTTTCCGGCCATCACGCGTGTATTATCGTCAGCGAAGGCACTCACCGCATTGCCGGTGGCCTGTGGCAGGTAATTGGAGCGGGCAATTTTTACGCTTTGCTTGGCGGCTTCAAGCTGCAAATCGCTGGCCATGATTTGCGGGTGGTTTTTGAGAGCGAGTGCCTGGGCCTCCGCGAGTGTGAGCGGTTCGCCTGCGTCGGCAGCGGGCGGATTGGCGGCGCTAGGTGCAGCAGCTGCCACTGGCTTAGCTACGGCAGGTTTTGCAGCGGATGACTTATGCGCTGTCGTTTTATGCGTTGAGGGTTTGGCCGCATATGCAGTGCTGCTGCACAGGAGGGTAATGCTTAACGCGTAAAATAATGACCTGTTCATGCTACCACCTCCGCCTGCTTTGCCGGGATGAATTGTTGTTTGCGGTAAATGAGCAGGAAGGCGGCAGGCACGATAAACACTGTCAGCACTACCGATACTGTCAGCCCACCGATGATGACGCGGGCGAGTGAGGCGTAGGCTTCCGAGCCTGCGCCCAATGCCAGCGCCATCGGAATCAACCCGAAGATGGTTGCGAGCGAGGTCATCAGGATGGGGCGCAGGCGCACGCGGCAGGAAGTGGCAACGGCGTCCTTCACATTGTAACCCTCTTCACGCAGGCGATGGGCGAATTCGACAATGAGGATAGAGTTGGACACCACGATGCCAACCATCATCACAATCCCCATCAGCGACATGACGTTGAGCGAGGTGCCGGTGACGAGTAGGATGGTGATGGCACCTGCCAATCCGGGCGGCACGGCGAGCAGGATCATGATGGGATCGACGAAAGATTTGAATTGCGCGACCAGTACGAGATAGACCAGCAGTACCGCAAGCAGCAGCCCCATGCCGAAACTATGGAAGGAGGCGTGCATGGCATCGACCGAGCCGCGCACGGTAATTTTGGCACCCTCCGGCAATTCGGTTTTGGCGATCAGCTCGTCGATTTTACCTGCCAGCGTTCCTAAATCTTCGTGTTTGGGGGATACATAGATATCGACCACGCGCTTCAGCTGGTAATGATTCACCACAGTTGGGGCGAGCATTGGCGTAATGGTAGTGATGGCATCTAGCCGCGAGGAGCTGGCCTGTTTGGCCGCACGCACCGGGATGGCCTTCACATCATCGAGCGACTCTACTTTGCCTTCGGGATATTGCACCGTCAGCATGTAATCGTTGCCGCTTTTGGGATCGACCCAATAGCTCGGCGCGATCATGGAATTGGAGGTCAGTGCGGTGATGACGTTGCTCACCACTTCCTTCTGCGATAGCCCCATATCGCTTGCATATTGGCGGTTCACATTGATGCGCAGCGCTGGGGCATCGATATCCTGCGGCACAAATACGTCGCTCACACCCGGCAGGGCCGAGATTTCTTTGGAGAGTTTGGAGGCAGCTTCGTAGTTCTTTTCAAGGTTTGAACCGCTGATCTGGATATTGATGGGTGCAGGAAGGCCCATATTCAGCACGGCATCTACCAGCCCGCCGGATTGGAAATAGGTCGTCAGCTGCGGCAATTCCTGATTCACGCGCGTGCGAACCTTATCCATGTAATCGTAACTGCCGGTTTTGTGCTTTTCCTTCAGGCTGACCTGCACGAAAGCCGTGTGAGAGGCAGTGTTGCTCGTGTACATGGAGGAGAAACCGGGCGTAACGCCGATGTTGGAGGCGATCACATCCAGCTCCTCTGGCGCTACTACTTCACGGATGATATTTTCGACTTTCTTCACATCCGCTGCGGTGAGTTCCAACCGTGTGCCAGTGGGCGCTTTCAAATTGATGACGAATTGCCCCGGATCGGTGCGCGGGAAATACGCAGTATTCAGGAATGGCATGAAGACTAGCGTGGCAAGCGACATGCCCAGCAATACGATCAGTGTGAACTTTGGACGACGAAGTGCCTTGGCGACCCAGATATCATAGAGTGCCAGCATTGCTTCGAATTTGGCATTGAACCAATGCTGGAAGCGTTGGCCCCATAGCTTGGCATTCGGGTGGTTCTTGCCAATGGCAGGCGGTTCGATGGGGTGATGCTCGTGGCCTCGCAGATAGCGTGAACAAAACAGCGGCACCACAGTTAGCGCGACGATATAGGAAGCGAAGAGCGCCAGCACCACCGCCACGGCAAGGGCGCTGAACAGGTATTTGCTGACGCCAAAAAGGAACGTAACGGGGAAGAATACGATGGCCGTGGTGAGGGTTGCCGCCAGCACCGGCAACGCTACTTCACGCCCGCCAATCTCTGCTGCGACTTCGGGCGTTTCACCCATTTCGAGGTGGCGGAAGATATTTTCAAGCACCACCACCGAGTTATCAATCAGACGCGAGAATGCGAGGGCCAGCCCACCGAGAATCATGGAGTTGATCGAATCCCCACCCATCGCCAATACGATGAAAGTGGTTAGTACCGAGAGAGGGATGGAGAGGAATACGCCCAGCGTTGCTTTCCAGCTGCCGAGAAACACGAGAATCATCAACCCCGTAAGCACGAGGCCGATCACGCCTTCATGCAGGAGATTGTTGATGGCGTTTTTGACGAAGATGGATTGGTCGAATACCACCTTGGTCACCAGTTCCTTCGGCACATCCGCCAAATGCGCTACGGCATCCTTTACCCCATCGACGATAGCAATGGTGTTGGAATCGCCGCCTTGTTTCAGCACCGGCAGGTAAATCGAGGGCTGGCCATCAATCTGCACGATGTTGTTCTGGATCGCTGCCGCATCTTTCGCGGTGCCAACATCGCCCACCGTGACCACAGAGTTATTGATCGATTTGAGGGGGATTGAATTGATCTCCTCAATGTTGTCGATCTGGCTATTGGTGAAAATATTATAGTCATACGGCCCGATTTTCACATCGCCGGAAGGCAGGATCAGACTAGATTCATTGACGCTGCGCACCACATCCATTGCGCTTAAATCATAGGCTTCGAGCTTGGCGGGATCGACATACACCATAATCTGCCGGTATTTGCCGCCGAAGGGCTGCGGCACGGATGCGCCGGGAACACTGGCCACCTGGTTGCGCACGGCATACTGTCCGAGATCACGCAATTTGGTTTCGCTTAAGCCCTCCGCTTTCAAGGTAATCAGGCAGACCGGCAGGCTGGACGCATCGAATTTCAGTACCACCGGCGGCAAGGTTCCAGGCGGCAAGCGGCGCAGGTTCGCCATCGCAAGGTTGGAGATACTGGTGACGGCGGAATCAGGATCAGTGCCGGGTTGGAAATAGACTTTAATGAGACTTACGCCTGGGAGTGATTTCGATTCAATATGGTCGATACCGCTGCCGAGGGTGAAGAAGCGCTCGAAACGTCCGGTAATGTTGTTTTCCACCTGCTCGGCGGGCATACCGGAGAAGAAGGTGGCGACCACCACCACAGGGATTTTCACCTGCGGGAATAGATCGACCGGCATCCGCATCATGCTTGAAATCCCTACCACGCACACCATAAGGCAGGCGACGATGATGAAATACGGATAGCGGATGGAAAAACGTGACACGATGATCCCCTAAAATTTTTCGATCATCTGGCGGAGTCGCTCGACCGAGAAACTCTCTGAAGCGCAGAAATTTTCAATCTCGCGCTCGTGATTTATTGCCCTGATCGACGCCTGCGGAATATCGCGCGCAATGGATTGGGGGATGCCGACAATGCCGTGCATATCACCATGCAGCAGATCGCCCGTTTCAATTTCCATGCCGCCGATGGTGACCGGCACGCCGACATCCACGATATGGGCATAGGCGTGCGACGGCGTAATGCTGCCGGAATACGCATGCAGCCGCAGTGCTTCAAGCGTTGGTAAATCACGCAACGCCCCGTTGGTGACAATACCGACGCATCCAAGGGCCTTGAAAATTGATCCGTGAATGCCGCCACCGACCGAGCCTTGGCCGACGAGTTTATCCGTATCCTCAATCACGAGGATTTTGGGGCTTGGCATTGAAAGCAGGATATCCCACCAATCGCTTCGGTTGGGGTAGCTTAAGCCTTTCACTGGCGGCTTGGTGGTGCGCATCTGCATGGTCACGGCATAGCCGACCATGGATTGCAGCTTTGGGAAGCGGCAGAGAATCGAGCCATCCGTATAGCCTTCATTGCGCAGGCGCAGATTATACGTCTCGATGACGTTGGAAACGGTTGGGCTATCGAGGGCGCTTAAGGCTTCGAGTTCGGAGGCAGTGAGTGGCGTCATGATGCGTTTCCTTCCACCAGTTTAGGATTCACTTTTGCGCCGATGGCGACATTGCGGCTGCCGAACACTACGGTTTCGCCTTCAGTGAGGCCGGTAAGCACTTCCACCTTGTTGGGGGTTTGAATGCCGAGAGTCACCGGGCGTTCCTCGATGACATTTTCGGCGTTCACCACCCACACGGTAGGCTTTTCCTTGCCCGCCACGGCTTGCACCGGCACGGCCAGAACGCCCGCCTGCTTATTCAAATCGATTTGCACCGTGGCATACATCCCCGGCGTCAGATGCAGGTCGGGGTTATCGAGATCGACTTCCACTTCCATGGTGCGCGTGGCGTTATCGATCATGCCGGATACGCGCACGACCTTGCTTTGAATCGTATCGTTCGTCACCTGCACACCAACTTCGACCGGCGTACCAATTTTGATTTGCGGCACGATTGATTCCGGCACAGGGAACACGAGGCGCAGCTTCGTGTTATCGGACAAATGCACGATGGGCTGGGTGTTGGATGATGTGCCCGCCTGAATCAGCGCACCTTTATCGGCGTAACGCTTGGTGATGATACCATTGAACGGGGCGGAGATAATGGAATAATCAGTGAATGCCTTGGCGTGTTCGCGGTTGGCTTTGGCGACTTCGTAAGCTGCGCGGGCCTTGTCCACCTCATCCTGTGCCAACAAGCCGGGGCGCTTTTTCATGACGCCCTGGATGCGCTGGTAATCAAGCCGCGCCTCCTGAAAGCTCGCTTCCGCTTTCGCCCAATCCGCCTGCTGCTCGGCGAAATCGAGCGTGGCGAGAACTTGACCGGCCTTCACCTGGTCGCCGATATCAACGCGAATCTCTTTCACATATCCCGCGATTTTTGCATGAACATCAATATCCTGATAGGGCTTGAGTTCCGCCGTCAGATTCACGCTGCGCGCCAAATCTTCGCGGGTTACTTTGGCCACGGCGACGGTTTTAAGTTCCTTTGCGTCACTGGCATTCTCTGGTTGCTGCTTGGCGCTGTAGTGCATGGTGGCTGCTATGACCGCTGCCACAACACATAACCCCACGCCCCATTTTACCGTTCGCCGCTTCATGCCATCCTCGTTTTTTCTGGCAGGGCCAGCTCGACGATGACAGTCGTGCCTTTGCCTTCTGCACTGGTAATATCCACGGTGCCGCCGTGAGCCATGACGATGGAGCGCACAATGGAAAGCCCCAGCCCAGCACCACCCGCCTCACGTGAGCGCACTTTGTCGGCGCGATAGAAACGCTCGAAAACATGGGGCAGTGCTTCCTCGCCAATGCCTTCGCCATTATCCTGAATTTCGAGATGGGCTTTGGTGTTCGTAGCGAATACCTGGATGGAGATACTGCCGCCGCGAGGGGTGTATTTGATGGCATTATCAAGGAGATTCACCACCACTTGCTTGAGGCGAGTCTGGTCACCCTCCACGATCACTGCCATTTTGGCATCGATGTCTAAGGCGAGCTGCTTTTCTTCGGCGAGCAAC
>NCCR01000243.1 GCA_002279765.1 Verrucomicrobia bacterium 12-59-8
AAATTCCTTCGTGTTCAGCAGCGCCCAGAGGATGTCCTCATAAGCTTCCTTTTTGCCTTTGAAGGCTTCGTCGCCAGTCTTGCCTGTGGTCTTTTTGTCGAGATGGGTGTGGGCGAATTTGACTTCGGCGGGGTTGGGGTCGCGACTGAGGGCGATGTGGTAGAGGTCGGTGATCTTGTCGTCGTCAGGACGGGCGTCCTTCGTGAGCGTGTCGGCGCGGCCATTGCCACGGGAGAGCTGGGTTTGGATTTCAGCAGCGTTCAGCAAGTGCAAGCTTTGCGCGAGGCTGGCCTCCTGGGTGCGTTCGCACTCGCAGGCGCTGGAGGAGTCGGGACGGCCGAAGACGCTGAGGAAGTAGGTGGTCTGATTGTAGCTGTTGTCCGGAAGGGCGACGGCACGAGTGCCGGGAGCCTGTCCGGCGAAGGTGGTCTGGACATCGAGCAATGTATTGACGGAATCGTAGAGGACTTCGGCATTGAGACGCTTCGGATAGTAGCGGCTGAAGTTCTGGCGATCCTTGGCATTGTGCGCGTTTGGAATGGCGCTGAGCTGGTAGGTGGTGGAATTGGTGATGGTGCGAATGAGCTGCCGCAAATCGTAGCCGCTCTTCACGAAATCTGCGGCGAGGGCGCCCAGCAGTTCGGGATTCACCGGCGGGTTGGTTTCGCGCATGTCGTCCTCGGGTTCGACGAGGCCGCGATTGAAGAAGTGCTTCCAATAACGATTCACCAACGTGTGGGCAAAGAACGGATTTTCCTTCTGGCTCATCCAGTCGGCGAGGGCCAGACGCGGGTCCTGCTCGGGTTTCAGCTTCAAGGAGGCAGCTCCCAGGCTGGTGGGCATGACGGCCTGCTTGGTGCGGATGTTTGTGCTTTGAGCCACGCCGCGTTTGTTGAAGATCACCTCTTCGCCGATGAAGGAGGAGGGCTTGCGGCTGACGTTGCTGAAGAAGGCGGCGAAGCCGTAGTAGTCCTGCTGGCTCCACTTCTCGAAGGGATGATGATGGCACTGCGCACACTGCATGCGGGTGCCAAGGAAGAGCTGCGCGACGTCCTCCATCTGCTGCTTCATCTCCTTGACCTGACGATACCATGCGACGGGCGGATTCTGATCGAGATCGCCGGAGGCGGCGACGACTTCGCGCACAAACTGATCGTAAGGCTTGTTGTCGGAGATGCTGTCGCGGATCCACTGCCAGAAGATGTAGCTGCCACGGGCGAAGTTGGGCTGGGTGCGCTGATTGCGCAAAAGAGCGCTCCATTTGTTGGCGAAGTATTCGGCATATTCCGGGCTGTCGAGCAGGCGGTCGATGAGTACACTGCGTTTATTGGCGTCTTTGGAGGCCATGAAGTCCTTTATCTCTGCTGCGGTGGGCAGGCGGCCGGTGATGTCGAGGGTCACACGGCGGACGAAGGTGCCGTCGTCAGCGATACCAGACGGCGGCATGCCGATGGTCTTCAATTTGGCGAAGACAAGATCGTCCACGAAGCCGCGTGACGGTGGCAACTGCTCCACGGGAGCACCGAGCGGCACGGTGGCGCGGAAGGTGGACACCTTGCCCTGATAGCGCACCATCACGGCGACATCGCCGGGCAGATCAAAGAGCTGCACGCGGCCGGTTTCATTCGTTTCGGCCATCGCTTTTTCGTTGGCTTCATACAGCGCACGCCGGGTGACGTCGCGGGTGCTGCCGTCGGTATAATGAGCGGTGACCTTGAGCTGTTGCGCGGCTTTGAGCGGCATGGTGAGCTTCGCGGGTTCGACGCTGATGCTGGCCATCTTGGGATCGGTGTCCTTGCCATAGGGCATGCCTTCGCGAATCCAGCGCGCGATGTCGGCGTAGTCTTCGGACTTTGGGTCGAGCTTCTTGCCACCGCCGTGCGGGAGCTGGGCGGTGCCTTTGGTCAGCAGCAGGCTCTGCTCAGCCGCCGCTGGAAACACGCGGCGTCCGCGCGCCTCCTTGACGATGTGCTCATAGTCTTCCTGCGGCTCGAAGCCGAGGAGCGAGAGCTTGAAGCCGTTCTGCCCGCCCGACTTGCCGTGGCAGCCGCCTGAGTTGCAACTGCCCTTGGTGAGGATGGGCACGATGTCGTTAGCAAAGTTCAGCGGGCGCAGAGCTTCCGCCGCGAAACAAGGTGTAGCGGCAGACAGTGCGGCGATGAGGGTGGCGCGTTTCAGATTCATGATGGATAAAACCTACGGGGCAGGAGCTGAAATCTTGTCTTCAAGGACAAAAGGAAAGGAGTTTCCCTCTTACACCAGCTCCGGCATCGGCAGATGGCCATCGACGAGGTACTGCGGCCTGCCGGTGAGATCGGTGAGGGTGGCCTTGGTGACGTCGATGCCCATCTGCTTGTAGAGGGTGGCGAAGACTTCGCCGAAGGCGACGGGGCGTTCGGTGGGTTCGCCAGCGAGCTTGTCGGTGGCACCGATGACCTGACCGTGACGCATGCCGCCGCAGGCGAGGAGTGCGGAGGCGACGCGCGGCCAATGGTCGCGGCCGCCTTTGGCGTTGATCATCGGCGTGCGGCCAAATTCTCCCCACACAACGACGGAGACATCTTTGTCCAGGCCACGCTCATGCAGGTCGGTGATGAGTGCGGTGAGTCCGCTGTCGAGCAGCGGGAGGTCTTCGCGCAACTGGCCGAAGTTGTTGGAATGATAGTCCCAGCGGCTGAAGGCGAGCGTGACGACACGCGCACCGGCTTCGACCAGGCGGCGTGCGGCGAGGAAGTGCTCTGGCAGGCGCGGGCCACCGTCGTCGCGATTGCGGTTTTCGCCTTTGCCGTAGCGCTCGACGACGCGCGGGTCCTCGCGGCTTAAGTCGAGTGCGTGCAGGAGCTTGGGACTGGTGAGCACATTGAGCGCCTGCTCATTGAAGACATCCACGCCACCCATGAGGCCGGTGGCATCGAGATCACGACGCAGAATGTCGAAGCTGGAGAGCAGAGACTTGCGATCACGCAGACGATCTAGCGTTATACCACGAAGTGACATGTCCTCTGTGCCACCGCCGCGGTTGGCCTGGAATGGCGCATGCGCGACACCGAGGAATCCAGGTTCGCCGGTGCGCGCCCATTCCATGTGGCCCATCTTTGGCGCAAGCCCGACGAAGGGCGGCATGGCGGGATTGGTGCCGCCTTGCAAACGGGAGACGATGGAGCCCAAGGAAGGCCAGCCGCCGGGAGGCTGCTGCTTGGAGTTGCGGCCGGTGAGGCACTGAAAGGCATCGTGGCGCACGTCGCAGTCGGCCATGGAGCGGATGAGCGTACACTTGTCCATCATCTTCGCAAGACGCGGCAGGTGCTCGCAGATCTGAATGCCGGGGACGTTGGTGGAGATCGGTTTGAATTCACCGCGAATCTCGCTCGGCGCGTCCGGCTTCATGTCGAACATGTCCTGATGTGACGGGCCGCCGGGCAGGAAGATCATGATCACCGCCTTGTGCGACTTGCCGGTCTTCTGTGCGGACTCGGCGCGCAGCACGTCATTCAAAGACAGCCCGCCCATGGCGAGTCCGCCGATCTTCAGGAAGTTGCGACGTGACACGCCATCGCAGAAGCCGCCGCTGGGATGAGAGTAGAGATTGAGCATGAAGGGTGGTGGAACTTGGAAACCTACGCGTGCAATGACAGCTCTCTTGCTGGTCGCCGCGCTCCGAGGACGCAGGCGCGACTAAGTCAGACCCTTGATCGGCGAACCCATGTAGAGGGTGTGGGGGCGGCCCGTGAAGTCGTGCCACATGAGATCGTTGGGGAGACCGAGGGTCTCGTAAATGGTGGCGGCGAGATTTTCGGGAGTCTGGGCATCGCTGACGGGATAGCCGCCGTGTTTGTCTGTCTCGCCGATGACGCGACCGCCCTGGATGCCACCGCCGGCGAGGAGGATGCTTTGCGCGTGACCCCAGTGATCACGGCCCGGCAGGGCGGTGGCGGAAATGCTCTTGATTTTGGGTGTGCGGCCAAATTCACCGCCCATGACGATGAGGGTTTCATCGAGCTGGCCGCTGGCGTCGAGGTCTTCGAGCAGGGCGCTCACGGCCTGATCCATCGGCGGAAGGAGATAGTTTTTCAGATTGCCCCAGGCGGCCTGATGTGTGTCCCAGGTCTCGTTGTTGCCGAGATTCACCTGCACCATGCGCACGCCGCTTTGCACCAGCCTGCGGGCCATGAGCAGCGACCAGCCGAAACTGTGGCGGCCATAGCGGTCGAGCATCTTGGGATCGACTTTTTCCAAGCTGAAGGCGTCATGCACCTTGCGATTGCTCAGCAGGCCGATGGCCGCCTGCCGGGTGGAATCAAAGGCTTCATCGCCGGCGAGTGCAGTGAGGTTGTCTGCCTGGGATTCGAAAGCGTTGCGAAGTGAAACGCGATCCATCACACGGTCGAGCGTGAGCCCCTGTGGCAGCGAGAGATGCGGGGCCTGAAATTTCAGCGATGGGTCCGTTTCAAAGCCGCGCTCGTGATGGAAGAGGAATTTTGGGTACGCGCCGTAGTGCTTGGGGTGGTAGGGCGACATCTCCAAGAACCACGGATCATGCTTGGCGCCGAGCGTGCCGGCGAACTGTCCGGCGAGCGTGCGGCCCTCCCGATGCACGAGTTTATCTGGCAAAACGATGGCGGGAGGCAGGTTGTCCTTCCGCTTTGGCAGCAGGGCGGTGGCCAGCGCGGCCATGCTGGGATGGTCGGACTTCTTGGGCTTCGATGGATCAAAACCGAGCGGCGCATCGGTGCGACCGGTGAGCATGATGTGATGGCCCAATGAATGATCGCTGCTGCCATGGGTGAGCGAACGCACGAGCGACCACTTCTTTGAAATGCGCGCGAGATTGGGCAGATGCTCGCAGATGTGCAGACCTGGCGTGCGGGTGCGGATGGGCTTGAACTCACCGCGAATCTCCATGGGGGCGTCTGGCTTCATGTCGAAGCTCTCATGCTGCGCGAGCCCGCCGGAGAGAAAGATGTAGATGACCGACTTCGCGCGCGCCGGCTGCGTGGCCGCCGTCATGGCCTGCAGGGCGCTGAGATGATTCATGCCGAGCCCCAGCAAACTCACGGCGCCCGCCTGAATCACTTCACGGCGGGAAACAGGATGGGCTGGATGCGGAAAGGACATGCGCTTTTAATACGCACGCTGCCGCCAAGCCTTTCCAAACCTCCTATTTCCGATTCCAAGCACCCAGTTTGACTTTGTAGTCAGCAGCGGATGAATCTGCGGCAGACTTGAGTCGCAGAATTTTGGTCACCACCAGTGCTCCATCCTTGATCACCACTCGAAGATCGGCTTCGTCACCTTCTTTGAGTGCCAGCCCTTCAGGGATGGTTGTTTTGATGGGATACATGTGGCCCTACCCTAAGGCCTGAAGGCGGTACGGGCAAGTCGCCTTCCGGGTCAAATCAGCTCCGGCATTGGCGACCAGCTATCGACCAGAAACTGCGGACGACCGGTGAGATCGTTGAGCGTGGTCTTCATCGTGTCGATGCCCATGTGCTTGTAGAGCGTGGCAAAGACTTCACCGAAATGCACGGGGCGTTCGGTGGGTTCGCCGCCCAGTTTGTCGGTCGCGCCGATGACCTGGCCGGTGCGCAATCCACCGCCAGCGAGGAGGGCCCCACCGACGCGCGGCCAGTGGTCGCGACCGCCGTCTTTGTTCATGAAGGGTGTGCGGCCAAACTCGCCCCAGGCAACAACGGCGACGTCTTTATCGAGTCCACGCTCATGCAAATCTTCGACGAGGGCGCTCATGCCTTGATCGAAGAGGGGCAGGTGGCGGAGGAGCTGGGGGTAATTGTTGTCGTGGAAGTCCCAGCGGCCGAAATTCAGCGTGACCACACGTGCACCGGCTTCGACGAGACGGCGAGCGAGCAGGAAGTGCTCGAGATTCATCGGGGCGCCGTCGCCGTAATTTTTCGGGTCGCCTTTGCCGTAGCGTTCGCGGGTCTTTAGTTTCTCTTGATTGAGATCGAGCGCGGTGAGCAGCTTGCTGGAGGTCAGCACATTCAGCGCCTGCTGATTGAAGGAATCCATGCTGCCGACGAGGCCGCTGGAGTCGATCTCGCGGCGGAATTTGTCGAAGCCGGTGAGCAGCGAGCGGCGGTCTTCGAGACGGTCGAGCGTGATGCCATTGAGCTGGAGGTCGTCCATGCCTGCGCCATTCGGGCGGAAGGCGGCATGGGCATTGCCGCAGAAGCCGGGATGTCCCGGTGAGCCATAGGGCGGATGACCGGCTTTCGGGGCGAGGCCGATGAAGGCGGGCACGGCAGGATCGGCCTGGCCTTTGAGCCGGGAAACCACGGAGCCGAAGGAGGGTGGATCCGACAAGCGGCCCACAGGGGCACCTCCGCCGTTCGGCGGCGGAGCCTTGCCGGTGTAGCAGATGAAGGAATCGTGCGCCCCATTCGGCGAGCCATACATGCTGCGGATGGGCACCAGCTTGTCCATGATCTTGGCGAGACGCGGTGCGTGCTCGGAGATGTGGATACCGGGGACGGCGGTCTTGATGGGTTTGTAGGGGCCGCGAATCTCCAGAGGCGCGTCCATCTTCAAGTCATACATGTCCTGATGCGGCGGCGCGCCGCACATGTAGATCATGATCACGGATTTAAAGCTGCGACCCGTGCGCGCCTCGGCCTCGGCCTTCAGCAACTCCGGCAAGGACAG
>NCCR01000038.1:0-63629 GCA_002279765.1 Verrucomicrobia bacterium 12-59-8
CCATGAACGCCGCCACCGGCATCCTCAGCCATCGCATCGACATCGGCATCTTTGCCGACAACGGCTCCAGCATCAGCGCCCCCGCCATCATCAGCTTTTACATGCTGCCCAACGAGATGCACTTCTACGACGAGCAGGGCCGCGTGTCTGAAATCCACTACCAAACGCACAATCCAGATTTTGGCCTGCCCGTCACGGACACCGACCCGCGCTGGGCGAAGATCCTGCTCGCCTTCAGCATGAAGGACACCAATCTCCGCAGCCGGATGCTCGATCAAATTCTCCAGCCTGCGGAACGCAGCGGTTTGCAGCAGCACTACCTCGTGCTCAAACCCCTGCTCAGTGCCTTCAGCGCGGTCGAACACGACGAGCAGCGCAAAGACGAGGCCACCCGGCTGCGTGCGAAATTGGGCGAGGCCATCAGTGCCGCCTTGAAGAAACAAGTCGCGGAAAAATCCGATCTCACGGTGCGCGCCACCATCGACAAAGTGCTCAACGCCATCGCCAATTTTCATTCCTTCTATCTCGGCTCGCAGCGTGAGCTCGACGCCCTGGCTGCTGCTTCGTCCAAATCATCCGCCGTCGCCGATGTCCGCGCCGAACTCCACCGCCTCATCATGCAGGGTGTCCTCATCGAGCAGGCCTCGGGTCAGATCGACACCATGTCACCGCCGGAAAAGCTCTCATTGGGAGAGCGCTACATGCTCCGTGGCCTGAACATCACCCTGCTCAGCCAGGTGCTCTTTCCTGATGTCCTCGACCGTTCCACCGCTCCTGCCTACGTCAGCCCACGTCTCACCACCCCCAAGCAATGGCGCGATGTCTATCGCTACGATCCCACCTCCGGCGCACTCCAGGGCTGGATACGCTACGCCGACTCACGCATCGCCAATTTTGACGCCCAAGGCCGCCTCCTGCCCGATGGTCCGAAGGGCAAGTCCATCCCCGTCCTCTACCTCATGAATGAAAAAGGCATGCTCACCTGGCGTGCCCAACCCGAGCCCACTCCGGTGTCATCGTCATCCAAGTGACATTGCGGCCGTGAGCCCGTCACCAATTCCATTTGGGGACAGCTACCTCGGCTCCGTCCTCCAGTCTTGTTTCGTATTGTTTCTTGCTGGGTTCTGCTTGTGAGAAAATCCCTGCTCCCTTTCCATCGCGCATTTGTTTGACCGTACAACCGCAGTACCATTCCTCAGGGCCCCAATCACGGTTTGGCAGGATCTGAGCGATCTTCATAAATTGCCGCAGCGTTGTCCCTCGTGGCACATGATGAATCCCGGGTTTCCTGAAGCCAGAACCAGCTGTCACCACGATGGTTTGTTCAGTCCGTTGACCGTACTCAGCTTTGGGACGAGGCAGATTCGCATCGAACACATAGCAGCCAGACAGGCAGCAGATCATCAATGCGGAGCAGATCATTTTCATGCGCATAGGAGATGAGTGGAGGGATCCTCGCTTTCGTTGAATCAAACTGCCTCAGTCATAGCTCAGCACATCGTGCATCTTCCATGACATACGCCCTTTCCCCATTCCCTCTTCGCTCCACAGTCTCAAGTCCAGCACCTCAAACGGCTCCAGCCACTTCAACGCCGCCTTCAATTCTCCCGCGCCGCCATTCTGCGCCCGCACCGAAGCAAAGGCTTTCAGAAACTCCCTCAGCTTCGCGAAGCTCAGCTTTACCCGCATGCCTGCGGCTGGTCTGGCACCCGGCTGCTTGAGGATTTCCGCCAAGTGACTCTGCTGCACACGCGATGTGCCCAGCATGAATAGTTGATCGTTCAGCGACGCACACGGTGCCAGCTCTCTCGAATCAAACGGCAGCTCATAGCGGTAACTTGTCAGATCGCCGCTCCGCTTCACCACGACATTCGGCAGAGCAATCGGTTGTGGTGCTGGCACGTTTTTTAACAACTGCAGCAGCGCCGTTTCCATGTTCTGCCATGACACACCGATCAGAGCGCGGTTCTTGATCTCATGCACGCTGGCAAAGCGTGGCAGCGGAACCGCTTCACCGCCAGGCGGCAGGCCTGGCAGCAGCGGCATTTTCCCGCCGACATCAAGGAAGAAAGCCCCGTCTCCGCTCAGCGCCTTCTGCCAGATCGTTTTCGTGCCGTCATACAGGTCAATGACGGCAGGCAGCACCGCTTGATCTGCCAGCTTGAACATCGCTGCTGATTGTTCGCCACCCACACCCGCCTTGACGAGTTCATGCGCCGTCGCATGCACCGTGCGCATCCACGCTTCAAAGTAAGCTCTTCCGGCACCCGTGCCCGATCCCTGCCCGCTCATGCCAAACACGAGCTCAGGCTCATCCAGTAACACTGTGAACTGAGACGCCTTCGCCAGCACTGCGCTGTCTGCTGCCGAGAAACCACCAGCCATCTCCGCATGCACACCTCCGTCCCACCACGCCACTGCCGCGCCGTTCGTGTGTTCGCTGCCGTAGTACACACGCTCCGCCGCCGCCAGCTCGATCACCTGCGGCTCCAGGGCGCGTGCTATGCCTGAAAAAGTTTTCTCTGTCTGCAAGCCCGCCAGCAGTCCGCGCACGATTGGCTGAAACGGGTGGTCTGATTGCAGCACATCCCAAAACACGCTGTCCCAGCACGCAATCAAGCTCAGGCCTTTCAGCGCATGTGCATCCAGCGCGCGCATCTCCGGCCGCGCCAGCAGCGAATCCTCCACCGAATTGGCCAGCCGGATTTGATCCTTCGATTTCCCCACCGCCACATACGCACGCTGAGCGCCCAGACCCAGAGCCAGCACCCATTTCTTGCGCGCCAGAACCTCCAGACCACGCGCGATCCGGTCCTTCATTTCAGGCGTTATCCCCGGCACAGCCTGTGCCAAAACTTCCAGCCACTCCCGCCGCCTCTCCGCCGTCAGCACCTGATCCATCGCGATCTCATTCACCGTGATCTTTTCCCCCTGCGCCGTCACGATGCGCGACTGCGGCGCATCTCCCAGCCAGTCCGCGAGGTGTAGCAGATCGCTGATCCGTTTCAGCACCTGCTCGGGTTCCGGCGACGCCACACCGACCATCACTGGCGGCATTTCAAAGCGTTCCAGTAACAGGATCAGCGCCTCCAGTACTGCGGGGTCACGCAGCGCGGCCTCCATCAGCTTTTTCGCATCAAAACTCGTGCCCAGACCCGCCAGCATACCACCGCTCATCATGCCGCGATACGCCGTCTCGTTGTAGAGATCATTCAACTGCCGCAGCAGCACGAGGCTCTTCACGCTGTCTTTGCCAAAGGCAAGAAACGCCTCATCCACCGTCACCGCCCGAGACGTCTCAGGTGTCGGTGCCTTGTCCTCCACAAACGCCATCATCTGCCCCCACCATCGCGAAGTCTGCAGCGCCTCCGCGTGTTTCTTCAACTGCACGCTGCTCACGCAAAACTCCACGTCACCCACCACGCGACCCGCCAACCCCAGCCTGTCCGCCTCCGTCAGCAGCGTGGGGATGACCACCACCAGCGCCTCGGCCTTGGGATTTACGGCTGTTTTTTTCTTCCCGCAGCCGCATATGAGCAGCACTGCGCTCAGGAGCAACATGGACGAAGCCCGAACGACAAAGGATAAAGCTCGAAGCTCACGCCTCACGAGCCGATGCCTCTCCCATCTTTCATTCGGGCTTGGGCATTCGTTCGTCATTCGTTATTCGGATTTCGTCATTTCAAAGCCGCATACACCCGGTGCACATCATCGTGTCCATCCAGCGTTTGCAGGAAATTCGTCACTTCATCACGCTGCTCATCGGTCAGCTCCGGAAATTCCTTCGGCACGTAGCTCATTTCCGAGGTCGTCACCTGCCAGCCTGCCGCCTTCAGCGCCTTCGTCACCGCATCCAGCGTCGTCGTCTGCGTGAAAAACCGCGCGCCAATATGTCCCGCCGCCTCTTCATCCTCGACCTCCATCGGCTCCACGTTCTCCGCCTCCGCTTCCAGCGCCGCCACCTCGATGTCCTGCGTCTTGTCCGCGTGATGCGCCTCAATCAGGCCCACATGGTCAAACATCCACATCACCTTGCTCATGGTGCCCGCACGGAAAAGCACTTTGATGTCCGAGGACGTGCGGTTGTTGTTGTCCGTCAGACATTCCACGATCACCGGCACCCGGTGCGGCGTGAAGCCCTCATACGTCGTCGTTTCAAACTGCACCGCGTCCGGCCCCGTGCCCGAGCCCTTCGCGATGGCACGTTCGATCGTGTCCCGCGTCACACTCTGCTTTTTCGCCACCGCCACCGCCGCCGCCAGGCGTGCGTTGTACTCCGGGTGCGGCCCGCCCAGCTTCGCCGCCACCTGGATTTCACGCACCAGCTTCCCCGTGATCTTCCCCTTCTGGTCTGCGGCCATTTCCCGCCATTTCTGTTTCCATTGTGCGCCCATGATGTGTCTTTCAGTTCAAAGTTAGACCGTAATCAAAGGTGGGAGCCGTTGGAATGCAAGGAGCACGACCTTGCGAATACTCAATGAAGGCATAAGCTGTGTCATGACCACGCTGACACTGGAACTCCCCGAGGCGCTCTCCGCAGAGCTCGAAGCCGCTGTGCAATCCGGCTGGTTTGAAAGTAAGGCAGAGGCCGTACGTGCCGCTGTGCGAGATTTGATGAGCAGCCGCAAACTGGCATTGCTCGAAAAGCAGCAGCTCAACGACATCGACTGGGCGCTGAATGCCGCCAAGTCATGAATGTCGTAGTGACAGACACCGGCCCGCTCTTACACCTACACCAAGCGGGAGCGGTTGATCTGATCGCCGGCATGGGTGAAATTTACATGACGCCGCAAGTCTGGTCCGAGTTGCAAAGGCATGCGCCATCGTTCCGGCTGACAGGCGTTCCTTCATGGCTTCGGTTCATCCAGCCTTCCTCAGGGGCGGATCAACAGGCAGACGAATGGCTGCAGGCTGGCGTGCTTGACGCAGGTGAAGCGGAAGCCCTTGCCCATGCCAAAGAAATAGGTGCGGATCTTTTTCTGAGTGATGACACCGCCGCCCGCAGCATTGGCGAGTCTTTGGGAATCCAAGTTCGCGGTTCTCTTGGCGTTGTCTTATATCTGGCAGCGACGAGTCTCCTGAGTCAAAACAAGGCCATCAAAGTGCTCGATGACTTGGAGCACCAATCAACACTCTGGATGTCTGCCAAGGTGCGAAATGCTGCTCGCCAGGCATTGCATCAGATATTTATCCGGCGCTAATCCAGCGCTTTTTGTCCATGGAATCAAACACCAGCCGCGTTAGGACTGTGACGGCTGCATGAATGGACTGTTCATTTCTTGAAAAAACACATAATACCCCCAATAGCAAAAATAAGTACGAAGGTGCCTTCGGGGCCGGCGGAGAAAATAACATAAACCACTCCGATAATGAGGCCTACGCCGAGAACGCCTCCGATAATTTTACCTATAACTTCGACAGCTTGGCTTGGCTTCGCTGCTGAAGTTTATCGCTCCTATTGTTTTGGGATCTGGAGGACGCTTTGGCACTTAGGTACTTGTGTCGAAGATTGTTGGCGAACGCCTTTTTAACACTGTATTTAAAGCCTCTCTTCAGGTTATTGAACCACTGAAGGCATCTTTCACAAGCGGGCATTATAATTACAAAAACCGCGCCGTCTCGCTCCCCTTGCACTTCTTTACCTGTTCCGGCGTTCCCGCAGCTACCAGCTTCCCACCCTCAGGTCCGGCTTCGGGTCCTATGTCGATAAGGAAATCCGCCTCTGCATAAACATCCGGATGATGCTCAATGACCACTACCGTGTGCCCTTCATCCACCAGTCGGTGCAGCACATCGATCAAGCGCGCCACGTCCTGCATATGCAGCCCGATGGTCGGCTCTTCGATGAGGTAGAGATTCCGCTTCCCGGCCACGGTGATGCCCTTGAGCCGCTCTTTGTTCGTGCGGCCATCGCCGCTGCGCAGTTCAGTGACCAGCTTGATACGCTGCGCCTCGCCACCACTGAGCGTGGGGCTGGGCTGGCCAAGCTGCAAGTATCCTAGCCCCGTATCAGCCAGCAGCTTGAGCGGCCGCGCGATCTTCTGCACCGGCGCGAAAAATTCCGCCGCCTCGGTGATGCTCATGCGCAGCACATCGCCGATGTGCTTGCCGTTGTACTCGATCTCCAGCGTGGATGAATTGAAGCGCAGGCCGTTGCAGGCCTCACAATGCACGCGGGTGGTCGGCAGGAAGGCCATCTCCACCTTGATCTCGCCATTGCCGCCGCAGGTCTCGCAGCGGCCGCCTTCGGTGTTGAAGGAGAAGCGGCTTGCCGTGTAGCCGCGTGTGCGCGCCAGCGGCACCTGCGCAAACAGCGCGCGGATGTCATCGAGAATGCCCACATACGTGGCCGGACACGAACGGCTGGTCTTGCCGATGGGCGACTGATCCACCTCATGCACAGTCTGCAGATTTTCAAATCCGCTGATGCTCTTCCACGCCTTCACCACCTTGATCTTCGACTTGCAGATCTTCTCCCGCACCGCGGGCGAAAGCGCCCCATGCATGAACGAGCTCTTGCCGCTGCCGCTCACACCGGTGAGCACGGTCAGACGACCCAGCGGAATGGACACATCGATGTTCTTCAAATTGTTCGCCGTCGCGCCCGTCACACGCAGCCAGCCTTCCTTCGATTTCAGCGCTGGCAGCGGCCTTCGTGAGCCACGCACCGGATGCTTCAGAGGCGTGCGCAGGCTCGCGCCAGTGACGCTGTTCTTGTTCTTCAAGATCTGCGCCATCGTGCCTTGTGCCACGATCTGACCACCAAATTTGCCCGCACCCGGCCCGAGATCGAGGATCGTGTCCGCACGCCTCATCGTTTCATCATCGTGCTCTACCACCAGCAGCGAGTTGCCCTTGTCCCGCAGCGCCATCAGCGTGTCGAGCAGCTTCTCATTGTCGCGCGGATGCAGGCCGATGGTCGGCTCATCAAGCACGTACAACACGCCACGCAAATTGCTGCCGAGCTGCGCTGAAAGCCGGATGCGCTGCGCCTCACCACCGCTGAGCGTGTCCGCGCTGCGGTTGAGCTGGAGATACCCCAGCCCCACCTCTTGCATGAATTTTAACCGCTGCGCGATCTCCTTGACGATGTCGAGCGCGATGATGGCCTCCGTGCCTTCAAACTTAAACTTCGCCAGCAGCTTGCCCGCATCTCCTGCCGTCAATCCCGCGAACTGCTGAATCTTCGTGCCCTGCAGTTGCACCGCACGACCGATCTCATTGATGCGGCTGCCCTGGCAGCTTGGGCAGATTTCGCGCGGCTTCTCTCCCTCATCATCCGCGCTTTCAAATCGCCGCTCCTCTTCGAGTT
Organism: Verrucomicrobia bacterium 12-59-8; assembly: GCA_002279765.1. The sequence goes on from NCCR01000038.1 coordinate 7,313, forward strand.
CCGCCTCCAGCACCGACACATCCGGCTGTCGGTCGCTCAGATCAGTCTTGTGGCCTTTCAGGCCAAAGCCACGGCAGTCTTTGCACCAGCCATGCGGACTGTTGAAGCTAAACAGGCGCGGATCTAGTTCTTCAAACGACAGTCCGCAGGAAGGACAGCTCATCTCCGTGCTCAGCACGTGCATCGTCTTGTCATTCAGCCGCAGCTTGATTGTGCCCTTGCCCATCTTCAGCGCCGTCTCGATCAGTGGTCGCAGCTTCTCCGCATCATCGCTTTTGCCCACTTTGCCGATCACCGCATCAATCGTGTGCTCCTTGAAACGTTCGAGCCTCTGGAAGCCCGCCGTGTCGCGGAACTCGCCATCCACCAGCAGTGTCTCAATACCATGCTTGCTCGCATGCTCCGCCACCTCGCTGTGGAAACCTTTGCGCGCCTTGATCAGCGGCGCCAGCAGATGCCCGCCACCGCTGCGCAGATGCTGCTGCACCGTTTTCAAAATGGCCTGCACGCTCTGCTTCTTCACCGGCACGTTGCATGACGGGCAGTACTGCGTCCCCAGCTTGGCAAACAACAGCCGGAAGAAGTGATACACCTCCGTCACCGTTGCCACGGTCGATTTGCCACCGCCACGCGAGATGCGCTGCTCAATCGCCACCGTCGGCGGCACACCCGTGATCAGATCCACCTCCGGCTTCTCCATCTGCTCCACAAACGTCCGCGCATACACAGACATGCTGTCCAGAAAGCGCCGCTGCCCTTCCGCAAAGATCAAATCAAACGCCAACGACGACTTGCCTGAACCACTCAACCCAGTCACGACCACAAACTCATCACGTGGAATATCCAGCGAGATGTTTTTCAAATTGTGCTCGCGTGCACCACGGATGCTGATCGTGTTGCTGGTTTCACGCGGCAGCTTGAGCTCTCTCCTTGGAGTCTCCTCAACACGACTTGCTGCATGTCCCTTCGAACCCGAAAGTAGTTCATGGAGATAACGCCCCGTATGCGAAGCCGCACACTCCGCCACCTCCTCCGGCGTTCCCGCAATCACTAAGCCGCCGCCCGCTTCTCCCCCTTCCGGCCCGAGATCAATCACCCAGTCGGCACATTTGATGACTTCCAGATTGTGCTCAATCACGAGCAAACTGTGACCTTCTTCAACGAGCCGTTGCAGCAGCTTCACCAGCAGCGCGATGTCGTCAAAGTGCAGGCCCGTCGTCGGTTCATCCAGCAGCAGCAGACTGCCAGCGGCCGCACCCGCCGGGTTTTCGATCAAGTGACCAATGAGTTTCAGACGCTGTGCTTCACCACCCGAAAGTGTGTTCAGTGGCTGCCCCAGCTTCAGATAGCCGAGACCCGCCTCATTCAATAGATGCAGCTGCGCCACGATCTGCTTCGCCTTTTTCGAGGACTCAAACAGCGGGCTGCTGAACCACTCCACCGCAGCCTCCGCCGTCATGCCGAGCACATCGTGAATGCTCTGGCCATGCAGCAAAATCTTCAGTGCTGGCGGCTGGTAGCGCTTCCCTTCACACTCAGGACAGGTCACATACAGATCGCTCAGGAACTGCATCTCGATCTTCTCAAAGCCATTGCCCGCGCAGCGCTCGCAGCGCCCTTCGCCGGAATTGAAGCTGAAGAAGCCCGGCATGATCCCCTGCGCCTTCGCATCATCCGTTTCGCTAAACAGTGTGCGGATGTGATCAAACGCACCCAGAAACACAGCCGGTGTCGACCTCGGCGTGCGTGCCAGCGGCGACTGATCCACCATCACCACCTCATGCAGTTGCTCCCAGCCCGTGATCTTGCTCACGCGCCCCGGCTCTTCCTCACACACCTCACCACGCAGCCGCTGCAGGTTTCGGTACAGCACATCATGCACCAGCGTCGATTTCCCCGAACCGCTCACGCCCGTGATGCAGCAAAACACGCCGAGCGGAATGTCCACATCCAGCTTCTTGAGGTTGTTTTGACGCGCGCCGCGAATGCTGAGAAAGCGTGCGACATCGCGCGACAGCGTTTTGGAGTGCTCCAGTCCTCTGGAGCTTTTCGCGGACCGCGAGGCTTTCGAAAGCGCCGGAGGACCGGCGCACTCCAGGACGCTGTCGCGTTTGATAGAACGCCGCTGCGCCGGAATCGGCACACTCTTCCTCCCAAACAAATAATCCCCCGTCAGCGACTTCACCTTGGCACCCAGCTTCTCCAGCGGCCCGCTGAATACCAGTTCGCCACCCTTCTCTCCACGTCCCGGACCAATGTCGATCAGGTTGTCCGCACTGCGCATCACGGCCTCTTCATGCTCCACGACGAGCAGCGTGTTGCCCTTGTCCCGCAGACCTTCCATCACGCCAATGAGACGCCCGATGTCGCGCGGATGCAGCCCGATGCTCGGCTCATCCAGCACAAACAGCGTGTTCACCAGCGAGGCCCCGAGACACGTTGTGAGATTCACCCGCTGCAACTCACCCCCGCTCAGCGTGCGCGTTTGCCGGTCCAGATTCAGATACCCCAAGCCCGCACGATCCATGTAGCTGATGCGGCTGGCGATCTCTCCTCGCAGCATCGTCGCGACATGATCGCTCGCCTTGATCGGCCACGACTGTACCAGCGGGTGCAGCTCATCCACCGGGAGCCGCGAAAGATCCGCAATCGTGTGCTCACCGATGCGATAATTATACGCCTCTTTCTTCAAGCGCCCACCGCCGCAATCCGCACACTCCGTGTAGGCGCGGTAGCGGCTCAGGAACACGCGCACATGCATCTTGTAGCTGCGCGACTCCTGCCATTTGAAAAAGCCCCGTACCCCGTACCACTCGCCACGATTGTACGCATCTTCAGGATCATCCCGCGTGCCTTCAATGAGCCACTTCCGCTCTTCCTTGGAGTAATCCTCAAACGGCTTGTGAATGTCCACCCCACGCTTCCGCGCCGCCTTTTCGAGGTCGAGCTGAGACTCGCCATACGTGCTCCCTTGAAACGGCCGCACCAGCCCTTGATTGATGCTCAGCGACTCATCCGGAATCGCCTTCCCCATGTCCAGCCCCAGCGTGCGGCCAAAGCCACGACATGTCGGACACGCCCCAATCGGACTGTTAAAGCTGAACAGCCCCGGCGTCGGTGCCGGCAGCGTGATGCCGCAGTCCGCGCAGCTCCAATCCGTGGAAAAATGCAGTGTCTCATCCTCGATGCTCGCCGCCACCTTGCCTTTGCCATAGCGTAGTGCTGCCTCCAGCGCCTCGCTCACACGGGCACGCTGTTTCGCCTCCAGCGTCACGCGATCCTGCACCACCATCACCTGCGCAGGCAGCTTGCGTCCTTTGAGCGCGTCCGCCTCATCCAGACGAATCACATTACCATACAGCCACACCCGCAGAAAGCCCTGCGCTTGCAGGAAAGCCGCAAAGTCTGCGGTCACCGCATCCTTCGGCACCGCCACCGGAAACAGAATCAGCGCTTGCTTCCCCGCATGCGCATTCAGCAGCTCATTCAAAATACTCTCCGGCGACTCCGGCCGCACCGGACGGTGGCACGAAGGGCACGTCGCTTCCGCCAGACGCGGGAACAGCATCTTCAGGTAGTCATTGATCTCCGTGATCGTCCCCACTGTCGAGCGCGTGCTGCGCATGTTGTTCACCTGCTCGATGGCGATCGCCGGCGGGATGCCTTCGATTGAATCCACCTTCGGCTTGTCCATGCGCTCAAAGAACTGCCGCGTGTACGGAGAAAACGTCTCCACATACCGCCGTTGCCCTTCCGCATAGATAGTATCAAACGCCAGCGACGACTTCCCCGACCCGCTCGGCCCCGTGATCACATTCAGCTTCCCCAGCGGCAGATCCAGATCCACCCCCTTCAGATTATTCTGCCTCGCCCCCCGGATACGGATGACATCATTCAGCGACTTCTTGGCAGCAGATTTTTTGGCAACTCGAGACATGGGGGTGCGAGAGTACAGATACGCTCCTTACTGGCAACCGGGCGCTCACGAGATTCGCGACCACGCAAATTAAAGCGGCGTCTTCAACCCCGCCGCTTTCGCCAGTTTTTTCTGCCGCTCATCAAAGGAGAGAAAACTCTTCGCCGAGAGATGCTTTGCCGTGGCAACGTGGAGAATGTCCAGCGTGCGATTCCCCGTAAGCATCGTATGCGTTTTGGAAAGATGCTCCGCCATGCGCAGCACAGCATCCGCGTCAGTAGGAACAATGGCAACATGACCGGCGGCGATGTCAGACTCCCAGTCGGCGATCATCTGATTGGCTTCGGCCTGCGTGTAGCCTTTTTTCCTTTCCTGGCTGTGCAACCATACCTGCAAGCGGATGGCCTGGCGAAACTCGAATTCCAGCAGGGTCGAAACGCATAGCGGTTCGGTCATGCTGCTTCGATAGGCCAGGGCTTCAGGTGTGTTGTCTTGTTTGCGGTAGACCCCGCACAGAAAACTCGTGTCAGGATAGTCGTTCATGGCTCCCCTGTTTCAAAGGCTCGCATTTCCTCGACTTCCTTGGCGCTGAACACTCGGTCACCCCAGATTTGCTTGAGACGGGCTTCATAATCCGGCTGCGGCGGCCGTTCCTTCTTCACCGGCTTCGCCTTGAGCAGCGTCGCCACTGGCTTGTTATGTTTGGTGATCTGAATCTCCTCCCCCGAGCGCAGCCAGCCTTCGAGTTTGGCGAAGTCATACCGAAGATCGCGAATGGTAGCCGTTTTCATGATGTCATAATATCACAAAGTTTTGTCACATTGTCCAGTGCGGGATTTGTATGCGATAGCAGCCTACGCCATCGAACATACATTTGGGAAAAACCTGCCGGTTATGGTAGTCCGTAATATTGCTTCAAATAACCAGTGAGCAAGACTCCTGCAACAGTGGTGCCGACTTTCCAAGTTCCTTCTGCAGCTTTACCAACCATTTTGCCGATCCACGAAGCCACCTTTGGGCCAAAATTCTCGCCTTTAGCTTTAGGCTCTTCTTCAAGCGCAGACTTAATTTCTGTGACATCAGATTCTTCGATACCATTATCTATAAGAGCCTGTTCCAAGGATTTTACATCACCTTGAGCGATGGTTGCAGTCGATTTCTGAGTAAACTTTTGCCCAGCAGCAAAATTACCGACATTCCCATAGATGTGATTGTTTACAATTTGTGTAACCTGTTCTGATGGGATGGGCATGGCGTCAGGAGAAGCTTCTCCAGCGTTTGGGTTTTCCGCCTCTATCTCTAGAACAAAGTCCAACACTCGATTCCTTATAGTGCTGACCACCCCTGCTACGAATGAACTTGATACCGATGTCCAAGCACTCCTCAGTTGATAGCCTTGATATATTTTATCCCCGAAGAGGATAGAAGCATTAGCATCCCAAGAAATCATGAACTCCCCATTACCGTCTTTGTTATCAGCCAAAAGGTGTTCTAAAGCCGCAACCCCCTCACGCATCGATATGCAGGTGAGAGTAGTTTTATGTGCCTTGGGAATGGTTGCATCTGGTATTGGGTAAGAATTAAGCGCTTTACCATATGGACCATTGAAGTTGCCGAAACAATGGCCAACTGCTTGGCGATATGACGGTAATTCAGCATCACCATATCCATTCAGTTCATACAAAACCCAGTTTTTCAAAAGATCATTTTTTAGCCTGCTTGCGAGTACCCGGCATTTTCGAAGTAACGTCTCCAAGCTCGTAGTATTGTCGATGGCCGCATTTTGGATGTCAGTAAGTAAGTTCATGGAAGTGCGATAACAAATTTATTTCCCAAGCACCCTCTCCAACCCCTCCGCCGTCGTCACCGGCGCCTGGCACGTAAAATTCTCGCACACATACACCGCAGCCTGCCCATTCACCGACTTCATCGCGGCGAGCACCTCATTCTGCGTCGCGAGCCACTGCTGGCCAACTCCCCCATCCGCGCAAAGAATCACCGCCGTCGGCAGAAACCTCCGCTGCACATAGTCTGCAAGCGCCTTGAACGCGTCGCTCCCAACATCCCCCGCCAGCACGATCTGCTGCTTGCCGCGATGATGCATGTCAAACGCGATGGCCATCACCGGCACGGACGACGGGCTGCTCTGCAACGTGGATCCGAAGAGCGCAAAAATTCTCTCCGCCTCCTTCTTCCACTTGTCCTTGGCCAGCAGCGCGCTCAGCCGCACGAGATTGAGAGCGGCCAGTGAATTCGGCGATGGCTCGGCACCGTCATAGTCCTCCTTGATGCGCAGCACGCTGTTTGGCATGTCCGTATGCACGCTGTAGTAGCCGCCGTGTTTCGGGTCGAGAAACAGTGCATCCATCTCGGTCTGCAAAGCCGTGGCCCATTGCAGCCACTTCACCTCAAACGAAGCCTGATAGAGATCAATCAGGCCGTGAATCAAGCAGGCGTAGTCGATGGCAAAGGCTCTCGGCCCGCGCTCCCCTTCACGCCAGGAGCGGTGCAGCTCTTTGCCCGGTGTGGTGCAAAGCTGGTCATGCAGGAACTGCGCAGCCCCAGCAGCCAGTGCGATCATTTCAGCATCTCCACAGCGTGGCCGTGCCTTGGTCGATGATGCCTTTGATCTCTTCCGGCGTCTTCTTGAAGAACTCGGCTGTCTTCTTGAAGGAAATGGCGCGGTACAAAGTGTTCAGACCCTTGAGCTCCCCTTGCGGATCGCTTTCCGGCCGTGCATTGCCATCGCGGCGTGCGCCGTAGGCATAGCGGAAGATGCTGCCGTTTTCCTTGCCCAGCAGTTCATCGATCTCCGCCGCCTTCCACACATAGAAAGCCCCTTCGGTTTTGTGCTCCGCATCCGCACTTGCCAGGCTGTCCGCATCTTCAGCGGAGAAAAAGCCGCCATCCTTCTGCCGCAGATCCCGCTTCACATACGCCACCGTGCTGCGCACAATGTTTTCAAACAGCGCATTCTGCGAGAGCTGCCACGCTTCGGTGTAGGCGGTAAGCAGCTGCGCCTGATCGTACAGCATCTTTTCGTAGTGCGGGATGTGCCAGTAGCCATCCACGCTGTAGCGATGAAACCCGCCGCCGATGTGGTCGCGCATGCCGCCATTGGCCATGCCGCGCAGGGTTTTCACGGTCATCTCCATCGCCCAGTTGCTCTCGGATTCCCGGTCGTTGCCCTTCCGCTCCGCCAGAATGCGATGCACCCGCATCAGCATGTTCAGCGTTGTCGGCCTTGGAAATTTTGGCGCGCTGCCAAACCCACCCTCATGGTAATCAAACGAGCCCGAGAGGTCATCGTAGGCCTTCTGCACCAGCGTCTCGTGATTGATCTCATCCAGCGCCGTGTTTTCGTTATCCAAATGATCCTGCAGCTTTTCAACCGAGCGCGCCGCACGCTCATCGATGCCCTTGCGATCTTCCGTCCACACCTTGTGCAGTTCATTGAGCAGGTTCTTAAAGCCAATGCGCCCCGGCGAGTTCTCCGGCGGGTAATACGTGCCGCCGTAAAACGGCTTCAGCTCCGGCGTGAGAAACACACTCATCGGCCAGCCACCATGCCCGCTCGCCGCCTGCACGTAGGTCATGTACGTCAGGTCCACATCCGGCCGCTCCTCGCGGTCCACCTTGATGGGAATGAAATTCTCGTTGATCAGCTTCGCCGTCTCCTCGTTCTCAAACGACTCGCGCTCCATCACATGGCACCAGTGGCAGGTCGAGTAGCCGGAGGAGAGAAAGATCGGCTTGTCCTCAGCCTTCGCCTTCTTGAACGCCTCTTCTCCCCAGGGCAGCCAGTTCACCGGATTGTGGGCATGCTGCTGCAGGTAGGGCGAGCGCTCCTTGGCAAGGGCGTTGGTAAATTTGGGAGGTTGGGCCGTCGTATCGCTCATGGTGGGGGTGTAATGAGATAACGTCCGCATGCGGGCCGGGGTTGCAAGGGGGCAAGGGCTTCCCGTCAGGGAATGGGCAAGCTCATGATGGTGTCTCTCCCTTCAGGACTTCAGGGCCTCTCCCTCGCTCTACTTTTCTCGCGAAAAAATCTTTTTCAAAATCGTCAGCAGCAGTAAAACCCCCAGGATGAGGCCGCCCAAGTGCCACGGATTGCTTATGTCAAAGAGGTCCAGCAGCCTCGCAAGTTCAATGTTGAGGGTGTCCCAGATCGAGGTGGCATTGCCCACGAGGTGGTTGATGCTGGCGCTGCTAACGGAGGGTTTTTCCTCAGGGCCGAGCGTGGCGGTGTCTTTGGTTCCTGAATCGAAATCGCGACGGTTGTACTCGAGTTCGTAACGAGGGTTGATGGCCTGGGCGTTGCCGTAGCAGAGGAAGACGGCCTCGGTGTCGGGCACACGAAAAAGCAGCCGCTTCAGGGGGTAAACGATGCGTGCGGAAGAGATCTCCGCACGGGGTGTGTTGGTATCGGTCGTGGCCAGGCGGATCGTGGCGGCATGGGGGGCGGTTCGGAATGTCAGAAGGCAGGCCTTCGCAGGTTCGCCGGGCTGGTGCTGCCAGCTGGCAGTGCCGAGGATGCGCTCTAGGCGGCCCTGCGGCGTCTCGTACTGCTCGCTCACAGTGAGTGTGTGCGCAAACATGGGCGTGGCGGATTCGAGCAGCAGCCCGCTTATAGGCAAATCCTCAGACGGCAGCTGGATGTCCCATTTGGATAAAAGAGGCGACTTGGGATCGATCACCTCGGAAATGGGGACTGCGGTGTCACGGTCTGGACCCGGCTTGACGACCAAAAATGGGATCTGGCGGCCCATGCGCACGATACGCACATCGCGCAAATCCCTGCTCGCGTGTGCCATCAGCACGGCGTCAACATCAAGTGCGACCACTCCTCCATGTTCGAACTTCAATGCCCGTTGATAGGACCAGGAGGACACATCAATAGGCGCACCGACAAACTGCTTGGCGGTCTCTTCGGCGCTGGCGACCATGCTGAGGCAGGTGGATATGAGCAGCAGGTATGATTTCATGAATGGATGAGGATGCAGAAAACGGGCTCGCTTTAAATGGCGTACGCACACGGGGCATAGATTTCAAACGAGCCAAGAATCAGAAGAACTTTTGCAGCATTTGGGCAAATGTCGATACGAGAACAAGGCGTTGAGTGCTGTGATGTCCACTCAGACCAATGTGCCGACTCCTTTACAAAAAAACCTTTCGTGACGAGAGTGCAGGTTGTGCCGTACCACGTCATTCCTTCTTTGACGGCATCTTTGCCACCACCCACAGCAGCGTTCCCACCACCAGCGCCAGCGCGGCCCAGCGCCAGCGGCTGCCGTTGCCGGAGGTGTGGTTTGGGTCGGCCTCATAGCCGGGTAGCTTTTCTTCGTCGCCAAGCGTGGCGGCGACTTGGGTGGCAGTTTCAAATTCATGCCGCACAAGCTGGAGATCGTAGCGCGTGTAAGGGGCGCGGCGGTTGCCGTAGCAGAGGTGTATGGGGGTGGTGTCGGGCACGCGGAAGAGCAGCCGCACCACGGGATACACCACGCGGGCGGAGGTGATCTGCAGCCGTGGGTTGTCGCCATTGTCAGTGGCGAGACGGATCAAACCGGCGCGCGGGGCGGAGTAGAGTGCCAGATGGAAGGTGCTTGCGGGCTGGCCGGGTCTGTGCTGCCAGTTGGCATTGCTCAGGATGCGTTCGAAATGACCCTTCTCCGTTTCATGCTGCTCGGAGACGGTGAGCGTGCGTGCGAACAAGGGCGTGGGAGAGTCGAGCAGCAGTTCGCTGGCGGGGAAATTGGCAAACGGCATCTGAATGTCCCATTTCGACCAGGCAGGGGCCTGGGGATCGGTCACTTCGGTAAAGGCAACGTCGAGCTCACGGTCCACGCCCGGTTTGATGGCAAGAAACGGGAGCTGATGACCATCGCGAACGACGCGCATGTCGTGCAGATCATTGGCCGTGCGTGCGAGTACTTCAGGATCAATCTCCACCACGATCACCCCGGCCTCCTTGAATAGCACGGGCCGCTGAAACGACCACGGGGAGACATCGATCACCGGACCGACGTCGCCCACTTCTGGTGCGGTGGCCACATCAGCGACGCTGACGACCGTGGACAGACACAGGGCGATGACCAGGAGATGCGGTTTCATGAGTTGATACGGAAAACGACAGCAGTGCTGGGCTTTAGCTCGTTTCAGAAGAAATGTGGGCTGATTCAATGGCAGTCTCTCAGGATCGGCAGACAAGGGAAATGAATATTTCCAAGTGGCATCATTGATAATCCGTATAGCCTTTCGTCGGCATGAACGTCCATCACCTCGAACTCTTCTACTATGTGGCGCGTCACGGCGGCGTGAGTGCGGCGGCGCGGGCCATGCCATATGGCATTCAGCAGCCGGCCATCAGCGCCCAGATTCTGCAGCTCGAAGATGCGCTGGGTGTCACCTTGTACCAGCGGCGACCGTTCCAGCTCTCGCGGGAAGGACAGACGCTCTATGATTTCATCGCTCCCTTCTTCGGTGGCCTGGCCGAGATGGGCGACCGCCTGCGTGGCGGCGGAGAAAACCGGCTGCGCATTGCTTCTGCAGAGGTCGTGCAGCGGGACTACCTGCCGGAGCTGTTTGTGCGCATGCGCCGGCGGGTGAAGGGTTTTCATTTCACACTCACCCATGGCCGTCAGCAGGAGATTGAGGCCCTGCTTTCTGCACAGGAGATCGACATTGGATTCGGCACGCTGATGGAAAAAACGGTGGCCAACATCGAGTCACGAGAGCTGCTCCGGCTGCCGATGGCCCTGCTCGTGCCCATGCAGAGCGGCATCACCAAGGCCGAACAGATTTTTGCAAAGGACCGCATCGACCTGCCGCTCGTGGCCTTGGAGGCCAGAGCTGTACTGTCGCGTTCATTCCAGACCGCCCTACGTCAGCGGGGTCTCGAATGGCTGCCGAGCCTCGAAGTCGGCAGCCTCGATCTCGTGCTGCGCTACGTCATGGAGGGTTTCGGTGCCGGTCTGGTGCTGCGCCATCCGCGCATGAAACTGCCCGTGAATGTGAAAGCGCTCACGTTGGATGATTTCCCGCCGCTGTGCTTCGGAGCGCTTTGGACAGGGCGTCTTTCGCCGCTGGGTGAGGCCTTCCTTGCGGAAGCGACTGCGCTGGCCGTTGAACTGGCGGCGTAATGACTGCCAGAAAGGGAGGTCGCCTCCGGCGACAAACGAATGAATAAGCTGCGCGCCTATGCGTCGGAGATGTGGACTATGAAAACCAAATCGCTCCTCCTGCTTGCTTCACTGACTGTGGCCGTTTCGCTCTCTTCCTGTGTCGATTTCGCTGGCCCTTACGCTTCCGGCTATGGCTCCTCCTATTCGTCCCGGCCCGGCTACTATGGCAGCAGCTACCGCTCGCGGCCTGTGGTTTCATACAACAGCTTTAACAGCTACAATTCGCGGCCTTATTCCGGCTATTCAAACCGCTCTTATTCTTCCTCCTTTGGTTACAATGGCAGGACTGTGGCTGCGCCCTCACACCACTCCAGCCACAGCTATTCACCAGTATCTTCCAGCAGCCATTCGCAGCATCACTCCAGCGGCAGCTATGGCGGCGGCTCCTACGGCGGGAGTTCTCATCATTCCGGGGGCTCGTCAGGCGGCTCCAGCTTTGGCGGTGCTTCCCACCACAGCAGCCATTCATCAGGAGGTGGTTCTGGAGGAGCGCCCAGTCACTCCAGTGGTGGTCATCGCAGCAGCAGCCATCATGGCATGCATTGATGGCAAGGAACGGGAATGGGTTTGAGTCAGCGCCCGGAGATCATCTCCGGGCGTCGTGTTCTGGAGCTGATTCGCCTCAATCCCTCGGCAGGTGACCGATGACACGCGGCTTGCCCGCGCCTTCCCACAGCATCAGGGCCGGGCCTTTGTCTTCCTCCGCATCGCCGCAGTAAAACACACGCGGCTTGCCGCCCACCTCGGTGGCACAGAAGCCGGCGGCGAATTCCATGTCATCCGCGATGATCTCGGTTTTGTTCAATGAGTCGGACATGGCATCAAGCTGATCTTTTGTCGTGAGAGAATCGCCGGAGGTGGGCGAGTAGAGTGGTTTGACGGGCAGCGGTATGCGCATGATGCAGGCCATGTGGCGCCCACGCAGTTGGGCGTAGATCCATTTTCCTGCAGGGGCCACATGCTGCACCCACATGCTGCCACCATTGGCCTCATCCGTATTCAGGATACCCAGCGGCGCTATGCGTGCGCCCACGAGCGTTCCCAGCCGCTCCATGTCGGTGTCGTCGTTCACCTGGATGCCCCCCTCCCACACATCGCCATGGGAGACGAAGAACAGACGACCGTCGGTGGAAAAAACACCGCCCGTTGCATCGCTCACACGGCGGCAGAAAATGGACAGAAAGGTGTGCTTGCCTCCCGGTTTGCGGCCATAAAAACTGCCCATGCTCGTCGCGTCGGCGGTTTCATTGCCGGTGACAAAGAGACAATCGGTGAGCGGTGTTCCCGGCACGGTGGCTACAAACAGGTCCGTGGCACCCACCACGGGTGCGGTGGCGCAGACGTGTTTGACCGGTATGGCGGCACCCGGTGTCCACACCCACACTCCATCTTTTGCCAAAAACAGCGCTTCGCCCTCGCTGCCTGCGGCCACGCTTTCGATGCTCTCATCCTTCAGTTCCTCAGGCAACGGTGCCTGGCTGATCTTGCCCGTGGCGATGTCCACCTGCACCAGCCCGGAGCCGCTTCTACCACCGAGGCCCATCGTCACCGTCCCGCCGTCTTTCGAGAAGAACGCCTCATTGGCTAGGCTGGGTTGAAGCGAAAAAGTCAGTGCAAGGGAAGCACTGACAACAAAGACCGGAAGTCGGGAGATGCTCATGGCGCAGGGCTTAAGTCAGCCTGACGGCAAGTCAATGCGCATCGGGGGCCGCCGTGCTCCAGGGTAAACCGAAAAACAGTGGAAGCTTCCACTGTGAGTTTTCGATCACACGCAGAATCCGGGAATAAAAACCGCCGCCAGCGCATCTCACCGTTCGTTCCTTTGTTACCCCCCCAAACCATGAAAAAAACCATCCTTCTCATTCTCGCCGCCGCCACGAGCCTCGCCCTGGCCAGCGATTTTCCGAAAGGCAGCCCGTCTTTCCAAGCCAGCAGCGCCACCGCCATGAGTGCCGCGAAAAAATCCGGCAAGCCGGTCATCCTGGTCTTTTCCGCCGCCTGGTGCCCGCCCTGCCAGACCATGAAACATGACGTCTATCCCAGCGCAGAGGTGAAAGCCTTTCACGACAAGTTCGTCTGGGCCTACATCGACGTTGATGATCCGCGCAATGAAAGCGCCGCCACCAAATACGGCGTCACCAGCATCCCGCACATCGAGTTCCTCAATGCCGCAGGCAAGGAGATCGACAAACAGATCGGCGGCACCTCCTCTGAGGCATTTGCCAAAACGCTCCAAAGCGTGCTGACCAAGGCGAATAAGTCCTGATCCGACGGACGGATTTCGGAGCCGGGGTCATCCCCGGCTCCTCAGATCTGTGAATACAGTGTCGGCACCAGCACGAGATTCGTGATGCGTGACACGATCTCCTTGTCCGTGAAACCCGGCGTGGTCTTGAGCTTGGTCCACTCGGGATCAACGCGGAAGGTATTCCAGGCCTGATCCTTCGCTGCGGCATCGCTGAAGCTCAGCATGTAGGTCAGGTTGGGCATCAGCGGGCCCACGATGGTCTCGCCAAAGAAGACGGCGTTCAGTCCACTGCGCTTGAAGATCGCCAGCTCGCCGATGTTGAACATCTCGATCTTCTTCTTCCCCGTCTTCTCGCTGGGGCTTTCATAGATGCGGAGCTGGTACACTTGGCTGCCCTTCGTCGGCACTGCCATTGCAGGCATGCCAGCGATGCCCTGCGTCAACCAGCTTTCCACACGCTCATAAACAGCATCTGCCGCCGGTGCATCGAGGTAAGCCGCACCCTGCTGCTGCAAGGCCGTGTCCGACAGCAGTTCCGTGCTCTTGGCGAATTGATCCAGCGAGCTGTATCGCAGCACCACATACACCACGGCTGTCGCTTCCGGCTTTTCCGGCACGAACACACCCACGTTGCGCACACCGAGTCGGTTCAGCGCGGGAATCGCCGCCTCCTTCAGGTAAGCATCCAGCAGGCCCTGCTTCTCGGGGCTCTTGAGCGTGTACGCCCGGATTTCAAAATACTCCCGCGCATCGCCACGGGGCTCATCAGCAGCATGCAGGTCTTGAATGGCACCGACCAGCCCGCTGGCCGCCACGGTGGATTTGAGAAAGGTGCTTCGTGTCATGGAAAAGTAGGAGTGATTGGAACGGTGATGCTGACGAACGAGCCGCGAAACGTCAATCTCTTAAAATCCATCTCACGACTGCACCGAATGATTCACAGGCGGGATGGCGTGGCGTTTGGGTTACTCAAAAAGAGACGGAAGGTTTCTGGCAGCATGCAGAATCCTTAAAACTTCGGTTTCGTCCTCCAGTTCGTGATAGAACAAAAGGTAAGCGGGAAAGTGATTGGCAGGAAGGAATCGAATCCCTGCGAAACGCGTAGCACTGAAGCGAGGTCGGATGCCAATGGCTGGATGCTGTCCAGGCGTTCAGTCGTGACCCAAATGTCTTGCCGGACTTCGTCCGCAGCATCGGGATTATCTTGGCCGATGTAGCTCGTGCTTTCGTCGAGGTCATCGACGGCTACCGGATTGAAGACGACCGTCCTCATGCCTGCTTCTGCTGCAATTCCATCACTGGCACTCGACGTCCAGGATGCTGTAGGGCATCATCAAGCAGGGATTCGAGCGCCTCGCTGTCACGGCGGCCAAACACGGTCTGCACGGCAGCCTCCAAAGCAGAATCGACAGAACTGAACTGTCCGCTGGCGACTTGTTCGCGGAGCAAAGCTTCGACTGGCGCGATAAGGGTGACAGTCATGGGAAAAGCTATCGCTTCGTTCAGGCGAGGCAAGCTGACAGATCTTCGATTCAAAATTGTAGCTGGCTTCATCCCACTTTCGCCCGCGCACCGGCCAGTACCGCGTAGCATTTCTTCGCCGCCGCCATGGGCTCATACCCCGGCTTGCTAAAGATTTGCCCGCTCACCTCCACCACCACGGGCCCGTGGTAGCCATGCTGTTTCAGCGCGGTGAAATACTTCACATAATCGGTCTTTCCCTCGCCCGGCAGCAGGAACTGAAACTTCGCCGCATCACCACTCGCGTCTTTGACGTGGATGAACTTCGTGCGCGGCAGCAGCAGCTTCATGCTCTCCTCCATGTCGATGCCCTGCAGCTCAAAGTGGCTGTAATCATACGTCACCTGAATGGCCGGTGATTTCACATGATCTAGCAGCCACAGCAGGCGCTCCGGCGAGTTCACCGCACTGCCCACATGCGCCTTGATCGCGATGGTCGTCTTCTCCTTCTCCGCCACTTCCGCCCAGGCATGCAGCTGCTCCACCATGCCCGCCTTCTGCTGCTCCCACGTCGCCGGTTTTCCACCGCACACCGTCTCGATGATCGGTGGCTGCGCCGCATTCATGTCTCGCGCCACCTGTGCCGCATCCTTGATGCCTTGCAGGTTCAGCGCATGCGCCTTGTCATCCGCCGTGAGGCTCAGGTTCACCATCAGGCACGGCAGATCCAGCTTCAGCGCCGCGAGCTGCTTCACGGCGTCAGCCCGCGCCTCCGCCGTAAAAACCTTCGGCTCACTCGGAAACCCCGCATTCAAAGCCAGCTCCACATTCGCATAACCAATCTCCGCGCAAGTCTTCAGTGCTTCGCTCAAAGACAGCGTCTTCATGCCATACAAGCTGAAACCGAGGTTGACACCGCCAGGTGCTGCCGCCCGGGCGAAATGTGGCAGGGCGGCAAACCCCAAAGCAGAATGAAGAAAATGACGACGTGTGGGCATGAAAGGTGGGGTTGGTGGGCGAGCCTATCATAAACTAACCAGCGCTGAATTCCTTGCATGGGAAGTTTCGCCATCGTCAGGAAGGAATTTCAGAGGCCGCAGTGATGGTTCCACCAGTCTCCCGCCGTACTTCACCCATGAGCCGTCTGCCTCATCAGTCAATATGAAGCCCGTGAAGCTGTTGCATCGAACACTCGTCGTATGCCTGTGCCTGGCTGCGCCTCTATGTGCCGATGAGTCAGTCCCGCAGGCCCTGCCACCTGATGACGATGGCGCGATCCCTCGTGTGGTGAACATGGAGGAGTTCGAAGCCCTCGTGACCAACTCCCCCTTCACCCGCTCCCTCGGCGTGTCCGACTCCCTCATCCTCACCGGAGTCGCCCACTTCGAAAAAGACACCTTCGCCACCCTCCTCGACACCAAAACCTTCGAGTCCCACATCGTCTCCAAAACGCCCAACTTCCAAGGCTGGCAACTCGTCGGCGTCGGCGGCCACTCCGCCGAGATCCAAACTTGGTCCGCCAAGATCCAAATCCCCGGCGGCGAAGTCATCTCCGTCCGCTACCAAAAACCCCCACCCAAACCCGCCCGCACAAAATCAGGTGGCAGCATTTCCAGCGGCACCGCCCCGCCGTTGAGCACCGCCCAGATGAACGAAGCAAAAACCGCCGCCGTAAATTACAAAGAAGGCTTCTCCTCAGACGGCTACCCCAAGGCCCCGCCACCGGAAATGGTCGCCAAACTCTCCCGCCTCAGCACCTCCCAGCGCGAGACCATCAACCAACAAATGCTCGGCCTCCGCAACCAAGGCCTCGGCCTCGACGAACGCCGCAAAATCTACGAAGGCCTCGTGGACCGCTCGTTGCAGCGGCGGTGAGGGTTACCACGCAAGCCAAGCTCCACCGCCTCCAGTCGTAAATATCAATGGTGCCCAATGCACTGTATCAGCCCACACACTTTAAAGTGAACGACCGTGCTCTTTTCGTTTACAGAATAGTCAAAGCAGATCTCATGTAGAAATCCGTCACTTCTGCTCACTAAAGCAAAAAACGATGGTGAGTTTTACCCCACCATCGTACCTTGCTCGATCATCAATACAAATTTTTAGCTAGCCGGTGTCAGTGTGATAGTCGTTTGACCATACAGTGGGACATCGGGCTGTAATCCTTCGGAAATCCAGTTCATTCCAAGGACGACAATTTCAGCGGCTAACTCTTCAGCCGCTGCGGCCAGAGCTGCACTAAACGTTTCTGCACCTAACACTTCAACGGCTCCAATAATACCATCAGTTCCATCTCTGAGCCAAGTTACTAGACTATCCAAACCTAAAGGATTTGCCACTGCGCCAGCCAAGGACTGAAGTGATTTTGAACCAGGAACCACATTCCAGCCAAGTGCTGCCAATGGCGACTCACCCGTCGAAATTCCCTGCCCCTGCCACTGAATGCTTGCAGCAGTTCCATCCGCGAACGCCAAACTGATCGTCCCGCTGTCGTCTCCGGGGAATGCCGTACCCTGTAGAGCTACCACCCCAAAGGTTCCTGAGGCACCAGCGGCAACAGTCAACGGTAATTGGTTGAAGGTCAGTTGGTAGCCAGACCCCGTCAGGGTAACAGCCTGATTTGTACTATTCTGTAACGTAAACGTGCATATACAGCTACCGGCAGCGAATGACATAATTTTACTTAGTATATTAGAGGTTAGATTGACGCGAACCATGTATTTTCATGGACAACTTTAGACAGTCAAATAAAATTTGATCAGCCACAAAGGTGGTGCTGCTTTCTGGCTTACCAGATATTTAAGAGTAACTCATTATCCTCGGATTCATTTGTCTGTTCTGCTAGAA
The DNA here is from genome assembly GCA_002279765.1 of Verrucomicrobia bacterium 12-59-8. Next base: position 24,966 of record NCCR01000038.1, read on the forward strand.
AATGACTTCTGACTGGATCGTGTCAACTCTGCACGTCGATCAGAGAATAGCGTGTGCAAGGGGGCAACGTGGCGTCATGGCACAGATGAACGAGGCGAAAGCTGCCGCCGTAAACTACAAGGAAGACTTCTCATCCGACGGCTGCCCCCAAGGCCCCTTCCCCGAAATGGTCGCCAAACTCTCCCGTGTTAGAATCTCCTAACCCGAGACCATCAACCAACAAAGGCTCGGCCTCTGCAAAATCTTCGAGGGCCGCGTGGACCGCTTATTGCAGAGGCGGTGATCGTTCATGGGAGATCTGGACCCGGTTGTAGTCGGTCAACTTTGTGGCAATTAGTTAGACATGACCATCACCCTGCCGCCAGCTTTGGACGCCCTCGTGACCAGAAAAATGGGCTCGGGGAGGTACGAAGATGTGGGCGAGGTAGTCCGTGAAGCCCTGCGGCAGATGGAATCACGCGAATCATCGCTTGAGGTGTTACGCCAGGAGACCGCGTTGGGCTTTGACCAGTTGGATCGCGGCGATTCCGTCGAAATGGACCGTGACGCCTTCATGAATCACTTCCGCAATCGCAGGCAGGCCGCATGACCTTTCGTCTGGCTCAGGCTTGGATGATCGTCATCAGGTCCACTAGTTCGTCGAAGTGAGCGTCTTTGCAGTAAAGGGGAAGTCCGTTGCTTTTGGCCGTGGCAGCGATCCAGAGGTCGTTTTCGGGGATGGGTTTGCCTTTGATGGCGAGCGCCTGCTTCAATTCGGCGTAGGTGGTGGCCGTGGCTTCATCGGGCAGAAGCACGACGACCTCGCGGGAGAATCGCTCCCACTGTTCGATGGCGCGGCGGCTGTTGCCAGCGCGCAGAATTCCGAAGCGCATTTCACCCAGTGCAGTGAGCGGAAGATAAAGTTCCGTGGCCGCTTTGAGCTGCGCGGCAATGGCAGCATCCGCCGTCCGCATGTGGCGGACGATCACACTGCTGTCGAGGGCGAGGCTACCAGGCGTTTTCATCCACAGTGCTGCATTCGGTCAGTGCGTTTTCGAGCGCTTCGCCCTCTTCACCCGCCAGACTGCCGGCGGTGGAGTCGATCATGGATTCGCGGCGCAGACGGCGTTCTTCGAGCAGGGTGTGAATGAAATCCGCCGCTTCCTCCAGCCGGTCGGCAGGCAGGCGGCGCAGTTCGTCAATGAAGGGCAACGCAGCGTTCATGCGCGGAAGATACGCTCATGCGGCAGGATTGTCGAGAAGCATGAAATGGGTCGATTTGGCAGCACGCCGAGGAGTTTCTGGCCTGGATTCGCCTGTCGGCATGGCATGTGCAGTGGTCTTTTTCTGCATAGAGGGACACTCACGAATGGCACTCAGTTAAGGCGTGATGTCGTGGTTTTTTGCACACTGAGGTGAAGGTGGTGTCGCCCAAAGAGGTTCTGCATATCCCCCAATCCGTTGTCTCATGACCATTCAAGCCAACACCCCCGACTTCGTCATCCAGCAGGCAACGGATGTCGCCAAGCGTGAAGGAACGAGCGTGGATTCCATCATCGCCATCGCCCTCTCGTCCCAGGTCACTGCCTGGAACGTCCGCGACACCGTTGAACAACGCGCCCTGCGCGGCAGTCTCTCGGATCTAGATGACATTCTCGCCGCAGTGCCCGATGTGCCTCCAGTGGCGGGGGGATGAGAAGTAGTTCATTGCCGCCGTCAGGTGGAATCAGGGAACCAAAACGCCACCCCTATGCCTCCCTTGCGCATCATTGTGCCTGTCTTGGCAGAATGCCTTGCCGACGTAACATGGCCCCCTCTCGCAGGGTAGATTCACGGGTAAACCCCACTGAATCCGCCCCATGAAAATGCATCGTCTCTGCTCAGGCGCAAGGGCGGCGTGATTTTTTGCAAGTGGGGGCCATGGCGGGTCTGGGCCTCACGCTGCCCAATTTGCTCAAGCTGCAGGCGGCTGATCTGGCCATGCCAGCGGTGGAGAGTTACAAGCCCATCGCCACCTCGATCATCCACATTTACCTGCCCGGCGGCATGGCGCAGCATGAGTCCTGGGACCCGAAACCTTTTGCTTCGCCCGATTACCGCGGGCCGTTCAACCCCATCAAAGGCGTGACCGGCGAGTTCGTGGGCGGGCAGTTTGCGAACATCGCCAAGATCCTCGACAAAATCACCATGATCCGCTCCGTGACGCATGGAGAGGCGGCGCATGAGCGTGGTACGCACAACATGTTCACCGGCTATCGTCCGAGCCCAGCTATCAAGTTCCCCAGCTTCGGCTCCATCATCTCGCACGAGCAGGGACCGCGCAACAATCTGCCGCCCTACGTGGCCGTGCCCAACATGGTCGCCCCCGATCAGGGCAGCGGCTATATGAGCAGCGCCTACGGCCCCTTTGCGCTGGGCAGCGATCCTGCCGATAAAGGATTCACCGTGCGCGATCTTGCCGCGCCGAAGGACATCGACGCCAAGCGCTTTGACCGCCGCCGCAACCTGCTCTCCGCCGTGGACGAGCACTTCCGCACCACCGAAAAATCAGACGGCCTCAGCGCCATGGACAATTTCTATCAGGCCGCGTACAAGCTCATCAGCTCTGACAAAGCCCGCGAAGCCTTCAATCTCAGCGCCGAGCCCGACAAGCTGCGCGATGAGTACGGCCGCAATGCCGCCGGTCAGCGCTTCCTGCTTTCCCGCCGTCTCGTGGAAGCTGGTGTGCGTATGGTGTCCGTGAACTACGGCAGCTGGGACCACCACTCCAACATCAAAGGTGCCTTCGAAAGCCAGGCCCCGCAGTTCGATGTGGCTTTCGCGCGCCTCATTAAAGACCTCGATGAACGCGGCATGCTCGACACCACGCTCGTGCTCGTCAGTTCCGAATTTGGCCGCACACCGCGCATCAACAGCACGAATGGCCGCGATCACTACCCGCGTGTCTTCTCCGTGGCGATGGCCGGTGGCGGCGTGAAGAAAGGTTTTGTTTACGGCAAGTCCGACGCTCTCGGTGGCGAGCCCGATGAAAACCCCGTGGGCCCCGAAGACCTTGCCCGCACGATGTACCGCCTGCTCGGCATCAACGCCAGCAAGCGCATCATCGTCGAAAACGTGCGTCCTGTGGACATCGTGAACGGCGGCAGGTTGCTCAATGAGGTGATCGCGTAGTCGCGAAGGTCATATCACTCATACCCTAAGAAGCCTTTGCCCAGGTCCGCTTGGAGACGCTGGGCTGTCGCCGGGTCCATCGCATCCACCATGCGTTGTGTCATCGTGGTCAGCTCAACAGGCGGCAGGCAATCAATCTCATGCATGATCTGGGCTGCAGTCAGGAGCCAGATTACCGTTGGCCACGGTCAAGCCAGCCCCCTATCACAATCTCAACCCGTTCTTCGTAAACATCTCCCGCACTTCCTCATCCAGCTGCTTCAGCGTGCGGTCGTTGAGCAGAATCCCCAGATGCTTCACGCAGACGGCGTCGGGGTCGGTGTCATCGGGAGGCTCGGGTTCCGGGGGTGGGTCAGGCGGGGGTGCTGGCGGAGCGAGGTCTTTCGGATAGGAGATGCGGCCACCGCCGAGATCCTTGACCCCAGGCTGCTGCATGAACTGCTGCATCGCCTTGCGGTAAGCGTCATAGACGGGGCGCAGTTTTTTGAGCTTCTCGTTGCGCACCTTCACCTGTTCCCAAAAGAAGGGCCATTTTTTCTTTTCCTCATGCAGCGCGTCGAAGTACCGCATCAGGTGTTTGCCGCCAGCGTCATGCACGAAGAAATACGCGAGGACGTGGCCGGAGTGATAGCGGTTGCCCAGGTCCTCCATCGTGGGTGGCTGGCTCAGCACGCGCACGCGCTGAGTCGGGTTTTCCGCCAGCTTGAAACTCCGGATCTCGTTGCGCGTGGAGATGTCCGTGGTGTAGCCCCACAGCTCCTCAGCGCCAATCCATATCACCGGATATTGCATCGAGCGCATCAGGCCTCGCCTGCGGGATGTACCGGGTTGTTTGGCACCAAAGGCACCGCCGTCGCTGCTCACGGAGAACACGCCACCTTTGTAGGCCAGATTGCAGGTGTATTCCGCCAGACCTTCGATCAGCCACACCGGCATGTAGGGCAGGTACTCGTGCATCATCTGGTGCGTGATCTCGTGCGTGATGGTGTCATTGTTCACCTCGCCTTTGCGATAGTACGCGCCGTTGGCACCCACGGTGTTGGAGATGCCCAACTCCTCAAAGGGAATGCGAAAGACCTTCTCATTCCGCACATACACACCGCCGGACCACGGCGGGGCGCCGGAGGCGAGGTACTGCTCGCGCGTGGCGTACAGCTCTGCTTGAAACTTCGTCCGCCCCTCCTCCGGCTTGGGCACGATGCCCCAGGGCATCATACGCACCAGTTCATAGGTGCTCTCAAAGGCGCGGCAGACATCTTTCATCAGGATGGCACCCAGCTTCGCGCTGGACCTGAACTGGAAGTGCCCGGACTCGTAGATGCACTCCCCCGGCGCCTCCTTCACCACCTTGATGTTCATGTAGAACATCGGCTCCCGCACTTCGGCGGGCATTCGGCGTTTGTCCCATGAGATGCGGGCCGCATCGGCGGGATCAGCACTGCTGGCCAAGGCTTTAGCTGCATTCTGCCGCACCCACGCTTGATCCTCCGTCGAGAGAGTGGTGAGCTGCACCGCAGCCGTTTGTCCTCCTGTCATGATCAGGCTGACGTTCCCGTCTTTGAGGCCGCCAAACTCGGCCTGCACCTGCTTTCCCTGCGCATTGGTCCACGGGCGCGGCTCACTCAACGCGTGAGAGCCAGCCAGCAGGCTCAGCAAAGCCAGAATAAACAATCGCCGGGACATGACGCCCAACCATGCGGGATGATGCCGGTCACTGACAAGACCAAAAATGTGGAATCCGCTTTCCACGGCATCAAAACTGCGCATTCTCCAGCGGCTCGGATTTGAACCTACATGGAAGCAGTCAACATTCAGTTTGCCCCCGCGACTGGCACCGAGGAAGAGTGGAACGAGGCGTATGCACGCCTCGCCGATTACTTTCGTTCGTACCAGCTTCATAACCGTATCCGCCGTACGCAGCTGATTCTCGAAACCCTGCGCAACGCGGCCAAGGCGCATGCGCTGGACCCCTCCCGCACGCCCACGGCGCATTCCATCGAGCAGGCGCGGGTGATGCTGCGCGAGTGGCTCGGCTCCATCTACAGCGATCTCAATCTCAACGAAGCGCAGCTCGAAGCCACCGGGCGTCTAGGCTTCCACCTCGCCGGCGGCCCCTCGCGCTGGCCTCAGTTCTTTCTCGATGAACAAAACATGCCCAACGACATGGCCGAGGCCATGCGCTCCGCCATCCGCACCTCCGGCCCCGGCATGCAGGTGAGCAAGATGACCCCGCGTGACATCGACCTCGGCATGTTCACCGACGTGGCGGACGACACCTTTGACCGCCTCGGCCGCCATCCCATCCTGCGCTACTCCGTGCTGGTGGTCATCATCGGCAGCGTGCTGGGCTATCTTTACTCCCTCTTCGGATGAGCACACCCATGGCCAGCCAGACCGCGAACATCGCGATGACCGCCGGGATGCCGCCCAAGCACGTCTCCCGCACGCGACGCGCCACGTTCTTCTCCCTCGTCGGCCTGGGCACCATCGTCGGGGCCTGGCTCTCCTACATTTTCCTCTCGGAAAACGGCATGCGGCTTTCCGAATGGGGGCTGCTGCTGGTGTTTATCCCGCTCTACTACCAGCTCAATGTCGGCTTCTGGACCGCGCTCTTTGGCGTCTGGCTGATGAACCGCCCGCAGCCGGACGCGCTCAATCTCTGGCTCTCGCTCAATGCGGATGACTTCGAGCAGCCCATCACCGCCAGCACCGCCATCATCATGCCGGTGTTCAATGAGGACGTGACGCGCGTCTATGAAGGCCTGCGCTCCATCTACCTCTCGCTGGAGGCCACCGGACAGGCGGCCAACTTTGACTTTTTCATCCTGAGCGACTCCGACAAAGCCAGCCAGTGGATCGAGGAGGAAACCGCGTGGCTGGAGCTCTGCCGCCAGCTCAAGGCCTTTGGCCGCATCTTCTACCGCCGCCGCCGCAAGCAGATCAACCGCAAGAGCGGCAACGTCAGCGACTTCTGCCGCCGCTGGGGCAAGCGCTACCGCTACATGGTCGTGCTGGATGCGGACAGCCTCATGTCCGGCGCACTGCTCACCAGCCTGGTGCGCATCATGGAGAAAAATCCCGCCATCGGCATCGTGCAGACGTTTCCCAAGCAGATCGCCGCAGACACGCTGCTCGGGCGCGTCATGCAGTTTGCCCAGGCGCTCTACGGCCCCCCCTTCATGGCCGGACTCGACTACTGGCAGTGCGGCGAGGCGAACTTCTGGGGCCACAATGCCATCCTGCGCCTCGCGCCGTTCATCGAGCACTGCGCACTGCCGCCGCTGCCTGCCAACGCTCCCTTCGGCGGGCACATTCTCAGCCATGACTTCGTCGAGGCCGCGCTCATGCGCAAAGCCGGCTACGCCGTGCGCCTGCTGCCCACCACACGTGGCAGCTATGAGGAAGGCCCGCCCACGCTGGTGGACATGCTCAAGCGTGACCGCCGCTGGTGCCAGGGCAACATGCAGCACCTCTGGCTGCTCTTTGCCAAAGGCTGGCATCCGATGAGCCGCATCAATTTCCTGCACGGCATCCTCAGCTACGTCAGTTCGCTGCTATGGTTCCTCTTCCTCGTGCTGGCCACCCTGCTCGCCGCCACGCCCACGCCGCACGTCCAGCCGCAGGCCATCCTGGCCGAGCACATTCTCCTGGCCGTCACCGCCATGCTCATCTTCCTGCCCAAGACGGTCATCCTGCTGGATGAAGTCATCACAGGCCGCATGTTCAAGCCGCTGAAGCTGCGCCTGCTGACGTTTATCAGCAGCCTGCTCGACACCGTGGTCTTCACGCTCATGGCACCGGTGCTCATGATCTTCCATTCACGTTTCGTCGTTTACACCATCATCGGCAAAAGCGTCAGCTGGGTCACGCAGCGCCGCAAGATCGACGGCGGCATCAACTGGAGCGAGATCCTCTTCACCTTTCTCAGCGTCACCCTGCTGGGCATTGCCTGGGGTGTGCTGGGCTGGTTTGTCTCAAAGGCCTTCCTCATCTGGATCAGCCCCATCCTATTTTCCCTGGTCGTTTCCATCCTCGTGGCGGCCATGGTGTCCAGCGGGCGCAGCGGACGGCGCCTGGGCCTCTTTCTCACGCCCGAGGAGCATGAGCCGCCCACCGTGCTGAAGAACATGCAGCAGAATCTGGAGGAGATCAAAGACCGCATCCAGCTCTCTCCCGAACTGGAGCGCCACTACGGCCTCATGCAGGTCTGCCTGGATCCCTACGTGAACGGTCTCCACGTCAGCCTGCTGCGCCGCCGCCGCACCATCGAGGTCTCACACACCTACCTCGATGAAATCAGCCACCGTCTGATCACGCAGGGGCCGCAGACACTCAATGCACAGGAGTTGAAGGCCCTCATGCACGACACCGACACCGTGACCAATCTGCACTACCGCATCTGGAGCGCCGCAGACCACGAGCTCGCCCCCTTCTGGGCCACTGCCATCCGCCAGTACAACCTCGCCTCCACCAGCCCCTTCGCCCACACCCTGGCCAAACAGGAAGTGGAGTGAGGCGGGCCTCCGCGCCAAGAGATCATTCCCTCAGCACCGAAACGGAAAGTGAAGATCGGGCGCGGGCCGCTTAAAAGCCGCCAAAGCTGCCGCCAAAGCCCCCACCCGCACCGCCGCCACGATACCCACCCAAGCTGCCGCGATAGCGATGACCGTTATTGGATGAACGTTGGTACGAGCGACCGTTACCATAGGGCTCAATGCAGGAACTCAATGCTGCAAGAGTGAGGATTGCAGCACAGAGAACGAGAAGTTTTGTTTTCATAGATGTTTCAACGCTGATCCTATCCGGTCTATTCAGGCCATCAGTCTTCCATTCGTTTCGGCGTAGCAAGGAAGAAGAAGGCGGGTCGGCATCATAACCAACGAACAGCGCCCAGAGAAGGGCGCTATGAAATGAACTGAGCATTCTTGGATGCCCTTCATATCGCTGATACACCCTTCGCTCAAAGCAGCTTGGGCATCATCGCGATCACCATCAGCACCTTGGAGATCTTGATGCCAAGCCGGATGGCGATGGTTTCGGGCGATTTCCCGCGGGCGAAGAGGGTCTGAATTTCTTTCTCTTTGGGGGTCAGGTTGGGTTTGTTTGTCATGCAGATGATGACAGCGCCACCGCTGCCAGTGTTCATTGACCCGCCTTGATAGTTTCAGTGCCACGCCCCACGGGCCATGCCAGCCCCGCAGCTGTGCCTCACCCCAGCACGCAACCCCGACTTCGTTCCAATAAAGAAAAAGAACTGGCGGCACGAACTGCTGGCGTGGGCGGTGTGTGGCGGTATCGTACCGTCCTGCCAAGTGGCAGGACCCTTTTTTACCCCCCTTTTTTACCCCCTCATGTGCGGAATCATTGGTTACATCGGCAATCGTCAGGCCAGCTCGATCTTGTTGGACGGGCTGCGTCGTCTGGAATATCGCGGCTATGACTCGGCCGGCATGGCCCTCAATGGCGGTGGCGAAAATCTCCGGATCGTGAAACGCGCCGGTCGGATCGACAACCTGCGAGTGGCAGTCACGGAGGCTAACCTGCTGGGCACCATGGGCATCTCCCACACCCGCTGGGCCACCCACGGCCCGGCCACGGACGTGAACGCACACCCGCACCCCGACCAGTCCGGCAAGCTGGTGCTCGTCCACAATGGCGTGATCGAAAACTACCAGACGCTGCGCGACCAACTCATCGCCAAAGGGCACACCTTTCACTCGCAGACCGACACCGAGGTGCTCTCCCATCTGGTCGGCACCTACTTTGACGCTTCCACGGAGCCAGACGGCACGCTGCGCCTGGTGAATGCGCTCAAATCCGCGCTCGCTCGCGTGAAGGGCACCTACGGCATCGCCGTCATGCATGGCGATCTCCCCGGAGTCATCGTCGGTGCGCGCTTGGGCAGTCCTTTGATCGTCGGTCTCGGCAAGCATGAGCATTTCCTGGCCAGCGACGTTTCCGCCGTGGTGGCTCATACCCGGGACGTGGTCTATCTGAACGATTACGACATCGTCACCATCACCAAAGACAGCTACGACGTGCAGTCCCACCAAGGCGTGCCCGCCGAGGTGAAGGTGAGCCGCGTGGAGTTCAGCGCGGATGACGCCGAGAAGGGCGAATTCCCGCACTTCATGCTCAAGGAAATCTATGAGCAGCCCAATTCCCTGCGCAATGCCATGCGCGGCCGTCTTTCCCGCGATGAATGCACCGCCATCATGGGCGGGCTGAACATGAGCCCGAAGGAACTGGTGCAGATCGACCGCATCATCCTCGCCGGCTGCGGCACGGCCTACCACGCCGCCATGGTGGGCGAGTATTTGATCGAGTCCCTCGCCCGCGTGCCCACGGAGGTGGAGATCGCCAGCGAGTTCCGCTACCGGAATGTGCCCACGAACCGGAACACGCTGCAGTTTGTCATGAGCCAGAGCGGCGAGACGATCGACACGCTCGCGGCCATGCGCGAAGGCCAGCGCAAAGGCATCCGCTGCCTCGGCATCGTGAACACCGTGGGCAGCACCATCGCCCGTGAGAGCGACGGCGGCGTGTACATCCACGCCGGGCCGGAGATCGGCGTCGCCGCCACGAAGACCTTCACCTCCCAGGTCACCATCCTCACGCTGCTGAGCCTGCTGCTCGGCCGCATCCACCACCTTTCCAGCGTCGACGGCCTGGAGATGATCGACGAGCTTGAAGCGATGCCGGACAAAATCGCCCAGATCCTCAAGCAGGCAGACAAAATCAAGGCCATCGCTGAGAAGCACTGCAATGCCGAGGGCATGCTCTTCATGGGCCGCCAGATGAACTACCCCGTGGCGCTGGAAGGCGCGCTGAAGATGAAGGAAATCAGCTACATCTACGCCAGCGGCCACCCCAGCGCGGAGCTGAAGCACGGCGTCATTGCCTTGGTGAAGCCGGACATGCCCTCCGTGTTCATCGCCCCGGACGATGCCGTCTTCGACAAAAACGTCAGCAACATCGAGGAAGTGCGCGCCCGCAAAGGCCCCGTGATCGCCGTGACCACCGAAGGCCGCACCGAGCTGGAGCGCATCACCGATGATGTGATCTATGTGCCCGACTGCCCGTCCTACCTGACCCCCATTTTGAACGTCGTCCCGCTGCAGCTCTTGTCCTACTACACTGCCGTCGCACGCGGGTGTGATGTCGATAAACCAAGAAATCTCGCCAAAAGCGTTACAGTGGAGTAAAGTATGCCTTCAGCTCCCGCTTATGTCCGCTCCCCCCTCCTATTCCCGCCGCACGATTTGCCTCGTAGCGCTGGGACTGTGTCTGGGCGGGATGACGGCACGGGCGAATGATCAAGGCACCGAAGACGCGCCTACCGCCGCCGTCGCGGATGAGACGCCGGCGGATTTTCTCGACTCGATCGGCCAGTGCACGAAAGCGCGCTGGCGCCTCCAATTTCGCCCGCCGCCGCCCACGCCGCCCACGGATCGCGGGCGTGCCGCCCTGATTCTCGGCAGCCTGATGGCGGACAGCTTCCTCGTCTGGCAGGCCGGGGATGCCCAGCAGTTCCGCAACAACAACCAGGAAGTGCTCAGCTACTGCCGCATGCTCGGCCTCGGAGAGAAGCTCCTGCCCCACCTCATGGCCCAGGGCAAGATGGCTGAAAACAACGAGTGGAAGGAGCTGCGCAGCGAGATCGTGGACAGCCACCAGGTGCTGCTCCGCATGCTGCGGGAACAGAAGGACGACGACCTAGCGGTCATGATCGATCTGGGGCTCTGGCTGCGCCTGCTGGACATCGTCTCCAGCGTGGTCGTGGAAAACGCCACCGTGGAAACACGCCCACTCTGCATCGGCTCCTCGGCTATCCTGCAGGAGATCCGCGATGACTTCAACCGTCTCGGCCTGCCCAGGCATGAAGAGGCCATGATCAAGCACATCGGTGCCGCCATTGAAGAAATCACCACCCTCTGGAGAGGCTCCGCCCAAAACGCGCCCACGGAAGAGCAGGTCACCAAGACGCATGACAAGCTCAAAGAGATCATGCAGATGATGGTGGAAAAGCAGACGTGAGGTGAGCATGAGGAGAATGCTGTCGAATGAAAGCAGCCCGGTGCTCACCTTGAAGGCGCAATAGAAGCGGCACCGGTCATCAATGACGAAGCACGAAGGCTGGCGCACACTCGCACCGTGAAAATGCTCCGCATTCAGGGCAATGCAGCCAACAGCCCCCCAGGCCGAGTATTTCGTCATTCGTGCTTTGCCATTCTTTAGTCATTCAGATTTACTCATCTGTCATTCCACGAGTCCCCAACGCCCAATCCCTGGTAAAACCCCTCTCCTCCCATGCCCCCCCGCTTCCTCATCATCGGCCAGGGACTCGCCGGCACGGCGCTGGCTTGGCGCTTGTGGGAACGCCAGGTGCCCTTTGTCATTGTTGATCGCGATGAGGCCATCACCTGCTCCAAAGTGGCGGCAGGGTTGATCACACCCATCACTGGCATGCGGCTCACGGTGAGCTGGCGTTATACGATCTTTTACCGTGAGGCACTGGGCTTCTACCGCCGCTGCGGCCAGCGGCTGCACCAGCGCTTTTTCTTCCCACGCGGCTACGTGCGCCTGCTCAAAAACGAGGCGGAATTCGCCAAATGGCACAAGCGCCAGCGCGATCCCGACATGCAGCCCTTCCTGCACCCGCAGCCGCCGCAACTGAACGCGGAGGTCATTCACGACCCCGCCAACGGCTTCCAGCAACGCCACGCCGCCTGGCTGGATACCGCCACCTACCTTCAGACCAGCCGCGAATTCTTTGCCACACTCGGGAACTGGATGCAGGCAGACGTGCAGCCCGCCGATGTGCTTGACGACGAAACCGGCGTGGAGTGGAACGGCCAGCACTTCTCCCACGTCATCTGGGCGCAGGGCTGGAGTGCGGAAAAGCACCCGCTCTTCCACTGGGTGCCGTTTCAGTCCGCACGCGGCACCATCCTCACCGTGCAGGCCGATCTCCACGGCGAGCAGCGCATCCTCAACCGCGCCTGCTGGCTCCTCCCCCGCCCTGACGGCACCCTGCGCGCCGGCTCGACCTACGAATGGAAGTTTGACGACCCGCACACGCCCGCCGCCGAGCCGCTTCAGCAGCTAGAGGCCAACCTGCGCAGCCTGCTCAAGGTGCCCGCCACCATCACCGCCACGCAGACCGCCGTGCGGCCCATCATCAAAAACCAGCAGGCACTCATGGGCACGCACCCCGCGCACCCGCGCGTCGCCTTCCTCAACGGCCTCGGCTCCAAAGGCTCCCTCCGCAGCCCCTGGCTCGCCCGCCACCTCATCGAGCATCTGCTCGATGGTGCTGCGCTGGACCCCGAGCTCGATCTGCAGCGGAACGGGATTTGAGAGGTGGGAAGGGCTGCAGTCTGCGAAAGCGCGAGAGCGTTTTGGAGTGCTCCAGTCCTCTGGAGCTTTTCGAGTGGTCGTGGGCCTGCGAAAAGCGCCGGAGGTCCGGCGCACTCCAAAACGCATAACGCATGCGGTTGCCAGGCTCCAAGAGAGGTTGTGTGAAACCCGGTCGCGCTGAGGGTTTCAGCCCATATCCCCGCCTCACGTCCCGCAAAACGTCTGATACGCACCCGGTGCCAGACCCGATGGCGCGCGGTACTCCGGCTGCTCTTCGTGATCCTCATACGGCTTCGCCAGCACCTCCAGCAATCGTTGCATGACGCTCAAATCACCGCGCTCCACCGCTGCCGCGAGCGCCTCTTCCACCTTGTGATTGCGGGGGATCACCGCCGGATTGTGCCCTCGCATGCGCTCCGCAACCTCGTCCGCAGTCTGCGGCTGCAGTTTCAACCGGGCCTGCCACAGAGAATGCCATTCGGCAAATGCGCGATCTTCCTGCGGCACGGTTTCGGCGGGATTCAGGGCGCGGAAGGTGTTGGTGAAATCCACCTTCTGCTCGCGCATCCACACCAGCAGACTTTCGATCAACGCACGATCTTCGGCCTCCTCGGTAAACAGCCCCAGCTTGGCCCGCATGCCAGCGAGCCAATGCCGTTCAAACGTCGCCTTGAAACTCTCGATTGCCGCATTCGCCAGCGCCACGGCCTGCTTTTCCTCCGCATGCAGCAGCGGCAGCAGGGCCTCCGCCAGACGGGCGAGATTCCACTGGGCGATCTGCGGCTGGTTGCCGTAGGCGTAGCGGCCCTGGCGGTCGATGGAGCTGAACACGGTGGCCGGATCAAACGCATCCATGAAGGCACAGGGACCATAGTCGATGGTCTCGCCGCTGAGCGCCACGTTGTCGGTATTCATGACGCCGTGGATAAAACCGACGCACTGCCATTGGGCGATCAGTCGCGCTTGGCGCTCCATCACCGCTTCGAGCAGCGCGAGGTAGGGTGCCTCCGCCGTGACGAGCTCGGGATAATGCCGCTGTAGCGTGTAGTCCGCCAAAGCCCGAAGCGCTTCACGATCCCCATGCGCAGCGGCCCATTCAAACGTACCCACGCGGATGTGGCTGGCGGCGATCCGCGTGAGCACCGCGCCGGGCAGCGACTCCTGGCGGAAGACTTTCTCCCCCGTCGTCACCACCGCGAGGCTGCGAGTCGTCGGAATACCGAGCGCGTACATAGCCTCGCTGATGATGTATTCGCGCAGCATCGGCCCCAGCGCCGCACGTCCGTCCCCGCGCCTCGAATAGGGCGTCGGCCCCGAGCCTTTGAGCTGCACATCGAAGCGCTGTCCCCTCGGCGTCAGTTGTTCTCCCAGCAGGATCGCACGGCCATCGCCCAAGCCGGTGAAATGCCCGAACTGATGCCCCGCGTAGGCCTGGGCCAGCGGCGCGGCCCCCTCGGGCAGTGCATTACCAGCAAAGATCGCTGCCCGCTCTTCCAGAGCCAATCCCAGCGACTGCGCCAGCGGGCGATTGAACACCACCATGCGCGGCTCCCGCACCGGCGTCGGCTCCACCGCCTCATGCAACAACGCTGGCAGGTGCGCATAGGAATGATCCAGGTTCCAGCCGGACGAACCGGGGGTGAGAGGGGCAGTCGCAGACATGTGTGCGGCTTTCATCCGCTAAATCGTGCGACAAGTCCACTTCTCACGCGCTGAGAGGAGGCCTGCTGGCAGCCGCGTGCGCTATGCGTTTTGGAGTGCTCCAGTCCGCTGGAGCTTTGCGAGTGACCCTGGGCATGCGAAAAGCGCCGGAGGACCGGCGCACTCCAGGACGCTCTCGCGCTGTTCGAAAACTGCAATCGCGTTCCATGCCCGCGACATGGCAGATGCAAACCCACCATTCCTCACCATGGATGCTCCCTGCCAGATGACAACGCTCCCACCCAAACCCCATCTCGCCAGCCCCAATGGCGGCCTGCCCTCCTCCGTGCTGTGGGCGCAGCTCATGCTCAAAGACCGCCTGCGACCTGGCGATCTCGTGGTGGACGCGACGATGGGCAACGGCCATGACACCCTCTTCCTGACCCAGTGTGTGAGCCCCGGCGGCCACGTGTTTGCCTTCGATGTACAGGCCACCGCCTTGGTGGAAACAGCGAAGCGTGTGCCAGCAGAAATGACGACCCTGATCCACTCCGGACACGAAACCATGCGCGAGCACGTACCGGCGGAGCTGCATGGGAAGATCAGTGCCATCATGTTCAATCTCGGCTACCTGCCGGGCACGGACAAAACGCTCATCACCCACACAGAAACGACGATGGTCGCCGTGCAGGCGGCGCTGGAGCTGCTGAAGCCCGGCGGACTGCTCACCATCGCCGTGTATCCCGGCCACGAAGGCGGTGCCGAAGAGGGCCGCAGCATCGCGGTCTGGGCGGCGGCGCTTGAATCCCGGCGCTATGAGGTGCAGCACCTGCGCCCCATCAACCGCGCGGCATCACCGCCGGAGCTATGGGTGTTGTGGAAGCGCGGATAAGGCACTCTCGATGGATTCAATGTCCGCCAATCTTTCTCCTCCTTCTTCGTCAATCTCATCTGGCACAGGACAAAACGTAACGCTGGGGCGCACGTTGTTTTATGACAAACGCCTCTCCATCCGCCAGACCATCGTCTGCGGCTATTTCTCAACGATGGGCGGCAGTTCACGGCTGTAGCCGCCGTCGCGGTAGCGATTCACCAGGGCGCTCAATTCCTTCACCACCTCAGGATGCTGCGTGCTGACATCCGTCGTCTCGGCAGGATCCTCCCTCACGTTGTAGAGCTGGGGTTTAAACTGTGTCGCATGTGCTTTGCGCGCTCCGAGTTTAATGTCGCTGACCGGGACGCCTTCGATCCATTTCCATGGGCCTTGGCGGATCGCGAAGACGCCATCGGAGCTGTGAATGAACATGTGATCGCGCGTGGGCGCGGCGTCCTTGGTGCCGAGGAATGCAGGCAGGGCGTTGAAGCTGTCTTCCGCAGCGGTGGCAGCGGCGGGCAATTTTTCACCGACGATGGCGGCCGTGGTGGCCATGATGTCGGCGAGGCTGATCATGTCATCGCACACGGTGCCGGCAGGGATCTGCGCGGGCCAGCGGGTGATGAAGGGCACTTTGAAGCCGCCTTCCCACACGTCATGTTTGCCGCCCCGGAGGTCGGCATTCACTTTGAGCCCAGCCTTGAAGGCCTGCGTCTGCACCGTGTCGCGCGTAGGTGTGAACACCCCACCGTTGTCGCTGGTGAATATGATGAGCGTGTCCTGCGCGATGCCCTTGTCATCCAGCGCCTTCAAAACACCGCCGACGCTGCGGTCGAGCTCGTGAATCCAGTCGCCGTAAGGTCCGGCCTTGCTCTGTCCTGCGAGGTCCTTGTCCGGCGTGACGGGATTGTGTACTGCCACGGGCGTGTAGTAGAGGAAGAACGGTGTGCCTTTTTTCTGCTGAGTGATCCATTCCGCCGCCTTGGTGGTAAGCAGCGGCATGACGCGCTCATTCACACGGCGCGGCGCATCGAGGTCGAGGATGTTCGCTTTGCCGCTTTCGGTGTCCTCGGGGCCGTAGGTGGCTTTGAAGTCCAGATTGTCGGCATCGGGGCCGTGCAGTTTCATGCCTTCGGGGATTTTACCGCTGCGCAGGCCATAGACGAAGCGGTTTTCGACATAGATGCCGGTGAGATCGCCGTGATTGCTCGGCACGCCGAAATGGTAGTCGAAGCCAATGTCCAGCGGGCCGGGCGAAAGCTCTGCTGTGTAGTCTGTGCGCCATTTCAGCGAGCCGTCATCCGTGCCGTAGCCCAGGTGCCATTTGCCGATCGCCGCCGTTTGATAGCCGTGTTTTTTGAGCATCGAGGCCATGTTCAGCCGCGTCGTTTCGATGTGCAGCGGGGAAAACGTGCCCAGCACCTCATGCGTGAGCGAGGTCCGCCAGCAGTAGCGTCCGGTCACCACCGAGTAACGTGTGGGCGAACAAACGGACGAGGTCGTATTCGCATCCGTGAAACGCCGCCCCTCATTCGCCAGGCGGTCAATGTTTGGCGTCTGCACCAGCTTGCCATCCGCGCCGTAGCATCCCGCGCTGCCATAGCCGTAGTCGTCGGCTAGAATGATGACGATGTTCGGAGTGTCAGCGGCGAAAGCGGATGAAACGAAGAGAGCGAGGAGGAGCAGAAAACGCATGGCCCGTTGACGAAGAGGACGCGGGCGGACTTTCATCAAGTTGCGCCTTTCCCATTGCGACGGCTCCGGCACGCTTCACAGTGCCCGCAGCCATGCCACGCCGCGCTCTCTTCTCTTTTTTACTTTGCCTTGCCAGCCTGCTCATCACCGGCTGTGAAACCACCGGCCTCTCTCCCCAGCAGGCTGCAGCGGTCGAGGCACGCCGCCGTCAGATCGCCATGGAGCCGCGCGGGGACTACTACATCGGCCGCCGTTTCTACATCAACCACACGCATCTCTGGGGCTACCTGCGCAGCCCAGGGCAGGGCTGGGAGACCTCCAAGCTCGTGATCCTGAACGAGCGCTTCCAGAAGATCCCCTACCGCCTGCCTGAAGCACCGAGCGACGGCGGCTATGCCTACGGTGACGACCACAACACCGAGTACACCATGTGGGGCCGCTACACCGGGCGCAAAGTGTTTGACCCCAACAGCAACCTCGTCCTGCCGGAATTTGAACTGCGCCGCTGGGAAGTCCGCAATGAAAGCCCCGGCTGGCTCTTCAGGCCCAACGAAAAATTCAACGGTTCCCAGCTCCTGCGCTCTGAACCAGGAACGACACCTTAAAGGTGGAATGGCCAAAGCCCGAATGACGAACGACGAAGTTTAAAAGCACGTCGCTCTTCACCGCCGTTTCATCATTTATACTTCATCTTTCATCCTTCTCTTCCCATGCCCACGACCGACCTGATCGCCGATCTCGAATGGCGCGGCCTGCTCAAGCAGTGCAGCGACCTCGAAGCCCTCAAGGAATCCCTCAAGACGCAGCAGACCTTCTACTGCGGCTTTGACCCCACCGCAGACAGCCTCCACATCGGCAACCTGCTGCCGCTCATGGCCCTGCGCCGCGTGCAGGAGCATGGACACAAGGCCATCGCCATCGTCGGCGGCGGCACCGGTTTGATCGGTGATCCCAGCGGCAAGGCCAACGAGCGCACGCTCAACACACCGGAGACCGTGGCTGCATTCGTCAAGCGCATTGAAGTGCAGATCCGCAGCATCCTCATTCCTGAACAGACTATCATCGAAGACAACGCCTCATGGATTTGCAAGCTGAGCGCCGTGGAGTTGCTCCGCGATGTGGGCAAGAACTTCACCATCGCCTGGATGCTAGCGAAGGACTCCGTGAGCTCCCGTCTCGAAAGCGGTATCTCGTTCACCGAGTTCACTTACATGATCCTGCAGTCGTATGACTTCGTGGTGCTCAATGAGCGCCACGGCTGCACCGTGCAGATCGGCGGCAGCGACCAGTGGGGCAACATGACCGCCGGCATCGACCTCGTGCGCAAAATGCGCGGCCAGCAGACCTACGTGGTCACCTTCCCGCTCATCACCACGAGCTCAGGAAAAAAATTCGGCAAGTCGGAAGCCGGTGCCATCTGGATGGATGCCACCAAGACCAGCCCGTATGCCTTCTACCAGTTTTGGATGAACTCCGAGGACCCAGACGTGCCGCGCTTCCTGCGCCAGTTCACGCTGCTCTCGCATGAAGAGATCGAAGCCATTGAGGCTGAGCATAACGCGAATCCCGGCCAGCGCAGCGGTCACAAACGCCTCGCCGCCGAAGTCACCCGCTTGGTGCATGGTGAAGACGAGCTGCAAAAAGTCATCCTCGCCTCCCAAGCGCTCTTTGGCGGAGCGGATCTCGCCACCGCCGATGTCGGCACGCTCATCGAAGCCACCGCCTCCGCGCCAAGCACCGAAGTCGATCTCGCCAACATCCCACAGATCGCCGACCTCCTCGTCACCCTCGGCCTCGCCACCTCCAAAGGCGATGCGGGCCGCCTCATGAAAGGCGGCGGCTTCTACATCAACAACGCCCAAGTACCAGCCGGAGAAGTGCCCGTGCTCACCGCCGAAAACTTCCTCGGCGGCAAACTCTGCATCCTCCGCAAAGGCAAGAAAAGCTACGCAACAGTGCGTGTGGCTGGGGTGTGAGCCTGCTTGCGAACGCCTCCAAACATGGCAAAGTTCCCTCATGAGCACCAAGGTTCTCGAAAAGACGATCACCGATCTTAAGCGTCGTGTTGCCAAGATCGAGGCCAGCATGAGCACGTCGCGCGGTGGCTGGAAGAAGATCGCTGGCGCGGCCAAGGACGATCAGCACTTCGCCGAAGCCATGCGGCTTGGAGCCAAATGGCGGAAGCAGGCAAACCAAGAAAACTGGTAGCCCGATGTTTGTGGTGCTGGATACCAACCACTTCGCCGAACTCGTGCATGACACCGGTTGCGGAGCACGATTGAAACAACGATTCACCAAACACCGTACCGAAGTGCTGACCACGGTCATCACAGCGCAGGAGGTGTGCGAGGGATGGAGCGCCTTCATTCGCAAACAAAAGGCCGGAAGTGAGAAGCAAATCCATGGCTATGCACAGTTCCAGCACAGCCTCGAACTGCTCATGGAGCTCACGCTGCTTCCTTTTGATGAGCAGGCAGCTGCGGTGTTTCGTGATCTGCGCAAACATCTGCCTCAGGCCGGTACTCAAGACCTGAAAATCGCTGCCATCGGCCTTGCCCACGATGCCACCGTGCTAACTCGCAACTTGGTTCATTTCGCAAAAGTGCCGGGCCTGAGAGTGGCGAACTGGCTGGATTGAATTGCATCACGAGGTTCTTAACTCTTTTTCATGAAGCACTTACTTTGTCTTTTCTCTGCCTTCATTGGCATTTCCCTTCAAGCCGCTAACTCACCCACCCTCGAAGCCGACCTCCTCATCGTCGGTGGCAATGAATCGGCCTGTGCTGCGGCGGTGCAGGCGGCGCGCCTGGGGGTGAAGAAGATCGTGCTGGTGAATGACATCGACTGGCTCGGCGGGCAGTTCAGCGCGGAAGGCGTGGGGTGCCCAGATGAGTGGACGGGTGTGAACGGTCGTCGCGTGAACTTTCCGCGCAGCGGGATTTACAGCGAAGTAATCCAGCGCATCCGCGCGCATAACTCGCAGACCTATGGCATCCCGGCTCCTGGCAATTCTTACTGCGGCACAGAAACCATCGAACCCGCCGCCGCAGCCAAGATTTTCGAGGAACTCGTCAAGCCGTACGTCGATGCCGGAGTACTGCGCATCGAGCGCGGCTGGCAGCCGGACAAAGTGACCGTCGAAAAGAACCAGGTCATCGGCTGCCTCTTCGTACGTAGTTCGGGCCTCAGCCCGTCCGGCTCTCCTCTCACGGTCAAAGCCCGCCTCACCCTCGACTCCTCCGACTGGGGCGATGTCATCCGCCTCAGCGGCGCAAAATACAGCGCAGGCCCGGATTTGAAATCCCGCTTCGGCGAAGCCAGCGCCCCAGCCGCCTTCGATGACGCAGGCCAGCAGGAGATGAACCCTCTCTCTTGGTGCGTGGTGCTGCGCGAAGCAGGCAAGAACAGCACCATCCCCAAACCGGCGATCTACGATCCCCGTTCCTTTGTGCAGCTCGATAAAACGCCGCCGTGGGTGGACAGCGACATGAGCACGGGCACCTACAGCCAGTCAGGCTGGAGCGTGTACACACACCGACGTCTGGTGGACCGCTGGCACAACGATCTCGCCCCCGGTACGGAGGCGACGTTTCTAAACTGGCCCGTGCAGGATTATCCGCTGTGCCAGCTTCCGCAGCGCGTGGTGGATGCGCTCGAAAAAACCGAAGCCGGTGCGTCGAAGAAAAACATCGTCGATCTCACGCCCGCACAACGGCAGATCATCTTTGCTGACGCGAAGCAGCACACACTGGGCATGCTCCACCACCTGCAAACAGCGGTGCATGATCGCGTGGGCGATTTCCCGCAAACGTTCCGCGACATGAAGCTCACCACCGAGTTCGGCACGCATGATCTGCTGCCGCCGAAGCCCTACGTGCGCGAAGGCCTGCGCCTCGAAGCACTCTACATGCTGCGCGAGCAGGACATCCGCGCTGCGTCCCGCGAACCCAAGTGGGCGAAGGTGATGGTGCCTGATGGCCTCTTCGGCTTTCAGTTCAACATCGACTTCCATCCCACGCGCCGCCGTTTCCTCACCGAGGACCGCAACGGCCCATGGCAGTACGTGCAGACGCCGTCACGCGGCTGGCACACGGACACCGACCGCGCGATGTTTCCGCTACGTGGCCTTGTGCCAGTGCAGATGAACGGCCTGCTCGGCTGCTCGAAGAACATCGGCGTCAGCAGTGTGGTGCAAAGCGCGCTGCGTCTGCACGGCCAGATGATGCACGTCGGTCAGGCCAGCGCCACGCTGGCATGGCTCTGCCTGCGCGATGGCATCCAGCCCCGCGCTGCAGCAGCGTCGCAAAAAAACTGGCGCGAGATTCAGCTACGCCTCGCCCGAGGCACCGGCGGTCCCGGCGTGCTGCTCTGGCCCTGGCACGATCTCCCCACCGATACGCTGCATTTTGAAGCGGCCAACATGCTCGCCGTGCGCGGCATCTGGCCGGCAGAAGCCAACAGCGTTTTCTTCGATGCGGAGCACGTCATGACCCGCCGCGAACTCGCCCGCGTGCTGGCACGAGTCCTCCGCGCCAGATCGAATCCGCCAGAATGGCAGGTCGCCGCAACATCGCGCTTCAGCGATGTCGGTCAGGACGATGCAGATCGTGCAGCCATCGAGTCCCTCTGCTCCTGGGGCATCGTGACGACGGACAAGACTTTCAACCCCGACAACAAGGCCGACTGGGCCACGCTCTATCGCTGGGCCACTGCCTTGAAACTCACCGTGAATCCCGGGCTCTTCAGCAAAGACGTCGCCCAACGTCCGCTCTTGCGCGCCGATGCAGTGGTGCAGCTCTGGCATGCGCTGCGCCAGCAGGGCGAATGGCTCAATGAGGACGATTCCTGGCTGCAACCGGACAACGATCATGATGAGGATGAGCGCAAGGATCTCGACGATCCCCTGCCCTTCGACAGCAACAACAACGGCGTGCCGGATCGCCTGGAGTACCTGCCGTAATCTTCACGCCTCTTTGCGTTGCGCCCACTTTTTGCCCGAAGCGAGAGCACGGAGTGTTTCGCCCAGACGACGCTGGATAGTTTCCTCCTGCTTCGCGCTGCTGATCCACACTTTGTACTCGCGCTGGCACGAAATGCTCATGGCCTTGAAACCCGCCGCAGCAGCCGGGTTTTGCCTCAGCGCCTTGGCAAGTGCCAGAGGCATGGGCCATTCGGCGCGCTGCTTCATCGGTGGCGGCTTGGCGGCTTCATCGGTATCCAGAGCTACGGCGGCATGCAGCAGGCGCTGAAACGTCTTGGCATTCAGTTTCTCCAATTGGGTAACCCGGATGGTCTGAATGCTCGTGTTGGCCTCGCCGCCCGCAAACAAATCCGTGAGCTCACGCAGTTCCGTGCCGCGAAAGAAGGTGATGCCGAGGTGTTTCTTGCACGCACTGAGACCGCAGATGTTTTTCCTCCCGCTGAAACACAGCACGTTCCATTTGATGGACTCCGTCAGATCCGGCTCCCAGCGCTGAATCCACCCGCGCACCTGTCGCGCCATGGCCTGCGAGAAATCTGGCGCGAGATCGAGCCAGGTCTCGGGATCACGGGTGGAGGTGCGTGCGCAGTCCATGCGTGTGAAACTCAGCTCACCGGCGTGAGCAACACTTTGTTGACGTCGAGCACGGCACTCTTGGTTTTCGACACCGGATCAATCACCAGACGCATCTTGCCCGGTTTTTTGATCTCCACTTCACCAACGGCTTCTTCAGACCACTTCTGGAAGCCACCGGTGTCTTTGACGGTGAATTTAAGCTCCTGCTCACCCAGTTTCACCGCGACTTCACTGCCTTCATTGCCGGTGCCACAGCCGTGAACCACGGTCACTTTATAACGGCCCGGTTTGGTAACTTCAAAGTCCCACTCGGCGAAGTCGTCCTCGCTCGTCCAGAAGCCGAGGCAGTTTTTCTCGGACTTTGGTTCAAAGCGCATGCTTTCAGACCACGTCGTGGCGCTGCTGGCTTCGAGCACGATGCTGCCATCCGCAGCCTGCACCGGCGCGGGACCTTCAGGCGCAGGGACAAAAGCTACTTCATGAATTTCAAAACCCGGCTCATTTCCTGTCGCGGCGGCATAGAGCGAAAAGGGATACAGGGTGGGCTTTTCGACATACACCGTCCCATAGACGACGCACTTGGGCTGACTGGTGGCCATGAGCGTCTTTTTCAGCGGCTGCTGGGCAAAGCGGAACTGCGTGCCGAGCGTGGCATTCCTGAGCGTGTAGGTCACGCGCACCTCGTAGTGGCCCCAGCGCTTGGCATTAAAGCTCACGCAGTCGTATTGATCCCAATGCTGCTGGGAAGTGTGCTTGATGTCCTTGGGCTCGATGACGATCACACCACGGGTCGGTTCATTGACGCGCAGAACAGGCTCGTCACTGCCGAAGCCGTTCAGATCCACGGGTGTGGCGGTAAACACCGGATCTGCGAGTTTGGCAGGAGCAGGTGCGGCGGGCTTGGCCGCCACGGGTGCTGGCGCTGGTGTGGCTGGCGGCACGTCCGCAGGCTGCTCTTGCTTGCCACAGGAGTTGAGAGCGAGAAGCAGCGCAAATGCGCCGGCGGCATGGGAAAGAGGGTGGCGTGTCATGGTTGTCGGGGGGATCATGATGCAACGGCGACCCTTACCGGCAACTTAGATCATTTTCCCCCGCCCCACCAATCGCAAAACAACAGAAACGCACGGGGACTTTCATCCCCGTGCGCTCCGGACTCAACTTCTGACTCAACCTACCAAAAATCCGAAATCAGAAGCGGATGCTCATGTCCATGGTGAAGCGGTTGTTCGAAAGGCCGTAGGGCTTCACGACAGCCATTTCATAGGCAAAGCCGAGATCGAGATTTTTCTGAATGCGTGAGCGGAAACCAATGCCCAGCATGCCCTGGGTCACGCCGCTGGCATTGCCCGCGCCGAAGTTGATCACATCGTAGCCGTTGCTGCGCAGGCCGGGAATGTTCGAGGCGTTGTTGAGCGTGGTCCAGAAGTTCGCGGTGGCGAAGGGGATGAACCATTTGCTGACGTAGTAGTCCACCATCAGGCTGTAATGTGCCATCGTGTTCTGTTCGGCGCGCAGCATCGGGATGACTGCACCGATGTTGCCGGTGATGTGCAGGTCGCCGAAGCCCTTCGCAAACGAGATGAAGGGATTGAACTGGCCTGAACCACGACCATTGAACACCTTTTTATCTCCTGTCGGGAGCTGGAAGGTGAAGCCTGGGGTGAGGATGAACTGATTCTGCACGTCATTGATCAATGCGTATTTGAAACCGGCGGCCAGATCCATCCAGCCGCTGCCCTTCACTCCGGTGCCATTGATGTTCAGATAGCCGTCCTGCGTCGCGATGAAGGCGAGGCGGTCCGTGATCGCGTAACGGAACTGCACAGCTCCCACACGAGCGCTGCCACGCCCCGTGACGAACTGGTTGTCGAAGTTGTGGTAGATGAAAATCGGGCGGATCTCGGAACGGATCACCGGATCTTCGAAGTACATCGGATTCGTGACCGGGGAGATGGTGTTCTCCTTCCAGTCAAACGGATCAGCGGCGGGATTCTTCGCGGCGACGGGTGTGCCTGCGGTTGCGGTTGAAAATGACACGGTTGCTACAACGCTGAAGCCCAGCGCAAGCAACCACCGATTCGGGGAGTGTGGTTTGTTGTCCATGCGTCATATAAAGCATGGACACGTTTGCTTTGATCCGCGTGGATTGGCATCCATTGAGCATGTTATGCGACGATCCTGAGACGCAATCTCTGCACGCTTCCAGCGCTCGCAGAACAACAGGCCAAAAACGAACTCCCGCCGCTCCCAGCGGGTGAATCCTGCGGCACGAAGATATGGCTCCACATCGACCAGCTCATGCGCCGGCAATCGCGTCGTCCAGCGAAAAAACGCATACAACAACCTCACGATCACCCGGCTGGCCACACGCCGCAGACCCGCGCGCGCGAATTGAAAATCCGCATGCAGCCACCGCGCCTCGGCAGCAGCCGCACTTGCGATGGCAGGCACCAGTTGCCGCAGTTGATCTGCGCGAAAGCAGTCCAGGAAGAAGCAAGTCACGATGAGATCAAACGCCGCTGTGGGTGGCTGCCACGTCAGCGCATCCGTGTGGATAAACTCCACCTGCGCACCTGCCAATCCTGCACGCCGCAGCCGCGCACGTGCGAGATCGATCATCACCGCACTGTCCTCCACCACCATCACCTGCGCCTCAGGAAAGCGGCGGCATAGCTCCACGAGAAAGCGCCCGTTGCCTTCGCCATACACCAGCACCCGCTGCGGCGCATCATTGACCGCCAGCAACGCCGTGCGACAGCGCTGCAACTGCCCGGCGGCAAACAACGCCTCCATCCAGCGATAATGCGGTGCCAGCAGATCAAAACTCATGCCTCAGTCAAAGCTGCGGAGGCCTCGATTCGCAACCTTCTCTGATTCCTTCCTTTCCTGCGCACCGTTTCCGGCTTCAATCCGCGATCTCACATGAAACTCACCTCCTGGAACGTCAACGGCATCCGTGCCTCACTCGGCAAAGGCCTCCGCGAATACATGCTCAACGGCGATGCCGATGTGATCTGCCTGCAAGAAACCAAAGCACAGCAGGAGCAGGTGGATCTGAGCTGGTTCTCCGGCTACGACGCCGTCTGGAACAGCGCCGTGAAGAAGGGCTATTCCGGCACCCTCATCCTCAGCCGCGCGCCCTTCAAGACAAACACGCTGGGCTTCGGCATCGACGAGCATGACCGCGAAGGCCGCCTCATCACCGTCGAGTTCCCTGATTTCTTCCTCGTGAATGTGTACACCCCAAACTCCCAGGCCGAACTCGCCCGCCTCAGCTACCGCCTCTCCTGGGACGACGCCTACCGCGCGCATTTGAAGAAGCTGGAGAAAACCAAGCCCGTCATCGCCTGCGGCGACCTCAACTGCGCGCATCAGGAGATCGATCTCGCCAATCCGAAATCCAACCGCATGAACCCCGGCTTCAGCGATGACGAACGCGCCAGTTTCACCAAGCACCTCGACGCCGGTTTCCTCGACGTCTTCCGCCAGTTCGATCCAAATCCCGGCCGCTACACCTGGTGGACCCAGCGCACGCCCGATGCCCGGGCAAAGAACATCGGCTGGCGTCTCGACTATTGGCTCGCCTCGGAGAAGCTGAAGCCTGCGCTGAAGTCATGCACGATCCGTGATGACGTGATGGGCAGTGACCACTGTCCGGTGGAGCTGGTGGTGGGGTGAGGTTTTTGCATTGCCGAAAATGATTCAGCTGCGCTGACGCTTCTGCGGAAGGCTCTCCCGCATCTTCTTCGGCAGCGCATCCACCACGAGCTGATACGAATGCTTGACCAGCTCCCGCACCAGCGCAGGCGGGACACTCCCATCCAGCATCACGGTGTTCCAGTGCTTCTTGTTCATGTGCCAGCCGGGTTTGATGCCTGGGTATTCGTCACGCAGTTCGATGGCGCGCTCGGGATCACATTTGAGATTGATGCGGGCGGGAAACTCGTCCGGTGAGGTGACGGCAAACATCTTGCCGCCGACTTTGTACACGAGCGCCTCAGGTCCAAACGGCTGCGTTTCTTCCGCGTCGGGAAGGCTCAGACATTGTTCAATGACATCGGGCAGTTCCATGGCGGCATGTTAAACGAATTGAAGGCCGATGTGCAAATACATCAATGGCTCTTCCTGTCCGTCGGCTGACGGGGAAGCGTGTCGAATGCTGCTCTATTCGTTTGATGAACGGCGCATCACGGTTCTTTCTTGGCCGCACAGCACATGCGTACGTCTTCCCTGTCCAGCCGAGAAAAAGTGATCGTGGTTTTTGCCTCGGTGCATCTGGTCTTTCTTTTGTTCGGCGTGCTGCCCCTGCCATGGCGGGAGCGGATTCATGTGGCTCCGGTGTTCACCATGTATGAGCGCATCACGCGCTGCCACCAGCTCTGGAACATGTTTGAAACCATTCCGAACATGAACCGCATGGAGGCGCGGCTGATCGTCCAGGAAGAAGCGCGCAAGCCACGTGAGGTGGGCATGGTTCTACCAGGACTGCGGCGGTTCTCCCAGCATGACCAGGTGCGGCTCAACAACTGGATGGTCAATGTCATCTTCAATCCCACGCGAGGCGTGTTTCGCGAATCCTACATGCGCAGTGCGGCGGATGAGCTGATCCGTTCAGGGCGTTACGGCCCCAGGGCCCAGGTGAGCCTGGAGGTCATCCCCGCTTACACCCGCAGCCTGCTGGGAGTACGCTCGCTCAATGAGATCGCGGTGGAACGCCCTTCCGTGCTGGGGCCATTTGAGCTTGGCACGCTCGTTTCCAAAAACACCCCGGCTCAACCCACTCCATGAAAGCGGTCACGAAGAGCTTCAAGTCCCGCTTCATCGGCCTGTTTCTCGCTCCGGCGGACGCCCGCATTTATGCCTGCATACGCATAGCATTCGCGTTCGTGTCACTGCTGAACCTCCTGCAGATCTGGCCGGACCGTGAGATCTTTTTCACCGATGTGGGGATGGTGGACCAGGAAGTCGTGCGGAAGTACACAGTGGGGGCTTATCTGTCTGTGTTTGACCTGTGCCATGACGTCAGCTCAGTCAGCACCTACATGCTCTTCAGCGGCTGTGGCATGGTGCTGCTGCTGCTCGGCGTGTGGCCCCGGCTGGCGGCCGGCATTGTCTATGTCTGGTATGTGTCCTACGCGATGCGTGCTCCGTTGATTCTGGTGGGCTGGGATGAGGTCCTGCGCTGCACCGCCTTTCTGGTGCTGATCTCGCCCATGCCTGCATGCTGGTCCTTGCGGTCCCGCAAAGCGCGCAAAAAGTCGCCCCCTGAACTCCAAGTGCCAAGCTACGGCCTGACCCTGATGCGTGTGCAGCTAGCGGCGATCTACCTGCAAGCCGTTCTAGCAAGGCTGGACAATGAATACTGGATGAGCGGAGAATTCATGAGCTTCTTCCTGCTCTCACACAATGCACGGTGGCCCGGCCTCTGGGTCTTAAACTATGGATTTTTGCTGAAAGTGATCACCTATCTGGTTCTGCTCATCGAGCTCGCCGTTCCCCTGCTCCTCATGGTCCGCCGCTGGCGTTGGTACGGCTTTCTCACAGGCATCCTCCTGCACGCCGGCATCAGCCTCATGGCCTACAACCTGATGCTGTTCTTTCTCTCGATGATGGTGCTCTACCTGAGCTTCCTGCAGCCAGAAGACATGGACTGGCTGCAGCGCCGCCTGCCACGGCCCAGAGCAAGGTAGGGAGGCTTGTCCCCAAGCCTCCGCCGAACGTCTCCCGGCTTGCTTTGCAAAATCACTTTCAAAAAACGCTGCAAGCCGAAGCAGGGGCACTGTGCCCCCCAGCCACTCGCGAGTGTCTTACACCAGCATCAGCGCCGGATTTTCCAGCAGCTTGCGCATTTCCGCGAGGAAGGTAGCGGCAACAGCGCCATCGACGACACGATGGTCACCGCTGAGGCCAACCCACATGCGCTGACCGACGACGATCTGGCCCTTGTCATTGACGACAGGTGCGGAACGAATGCTGCCGATGGCCACAATCGCGGCCTGCGGCGGATTGATGATGGCAGCAAACTGGTCGATGCCAAAGGCACCGAGGTTCGAAACGGTGATCGTGCCACCCGCAAAATCATCCGGGCTGAGCTTCTTGTTCTTGGCCTTGCCGGCCAGATCTTTGACGCCTTGGCTGATTTCGAGCAGCGTTTTCTTTTCCGCCTGCTTGATGACCGGAGTGACGAGGCCGTCATCAATGGCGATGGCGACGCTGAGACCGACGGACTTGAATTTCACGATGGCATCGCCATCCCACGCGGCATTGATCGCAGGCTGGGCCTGGGCGGCGCGGATGACGGACTTGAGGATGAAATCGTTGACGGTGTACTTGTTGCCGCCGGTCTTCTCGGCAGAGGCGTTCAGGTGCGAGCGGAATGACATGAGCGGTCCGGCATCGACTTCCATCTGCAGGTAGAAGTGCGGGATCTGCGTCTTCGAGGCCAGGAGGCGCTCGGCGATGATGTTGCGCATGCTGCTGGTGGGCACGCGTTCATCATCAGGACCGATCACAGGGCGAATGGCCGGGGTAGCAGCCACACGGCCGGCTGAACCGCCGCCCACAGGCGCGTTTTCCACGTCTTCACGCACGATGCGTCCGCCAGGGCCGGTGCCGACGAGGGAGTTGAGATCCACGCCACGTTCCGCCGCGACTTTTTTGGCGAGAGGGGAAGCTTTGACGCGCAGGGCTGCACCGCCAGCGACCGCACGGCTCTTGTGCTGCGGAGCCATGGGCAGACGCGGACCGGAAGCAGCGGCCTTGGTAGCAGATGCAGAAGGTTTTTTCTCGGCCACAGGTGCCGGAGCCGCAGAAGCCTGCGCCTTGGCAATGAGTTCGTCGAGGTTCGCCGGGGCCTCCTCATCTTCTTCAAGGATCACGGCCAGCGGAGCACCCAGGGGAACCTTGCCGCCAGGCATGGCGATGAACTTGAGCAGCACGCCTTCAAACGGGCTGGCATATTCCATGGTGGCCTTATCGGTCTCAATGTCGGCGATGGCTTTCCCGACGGTGACTTTGTCCCCTTCCTTGACGGTCCATTTGGCGAGGGTTCCCTCGGTCATGGTGTCACTAAGCTTGGGCATTTCGATGAATTTAGGCATGGCGAAGACGGATGAAAAGTTTTGAGAGAGGGCGATGAAGAAAACGGATCAGAAAATACCAAGCGCTTTGGCGACGACGACTTCCGCCGTCGGCAATTGAAGGGCTTCGAGCGGCGGGCTGTAGATCGCGGGAGAGTCGAGGCTGCATACGCGCTGCACAGGAGCGTCCAGTTCGTCGAAGATCCGCTCTTGGATCATGTAAGCGATCTGGGCACCGATGCCGCAGTAAGGCTTGTTCTCTTCAACATAGACGGCGCGGTGGGTTTTCGCGACGGAGGCGAGGATCGTGTCTTCATCCAGCGGGCGGATGGTACGCAGATCGACGACTTCGGCGCTGATGCCGTGCTCTTCTTCGAGGATCTTAGCGGCTTCCAGGCAGGTAATGACTGCTTTGCCATGGGCAATGAGGGAGATGTCAGTGCCTTCACGCTTCACATCGGCAAGACCGAGGGGAATGAAAAGTTCGCCGCCGGGCAGCTCGTCATTGGCAGGCACATCCCATTCTTCACCATAGAGCTTGGTGCTCTCCATGAACATGACGGGGTCATTGTCACGGATGGCAGCCTTCATGAGGCCCTTGGCATCGTAGGCGTTGCTCGGGCAGACACACTTCATGCCGGGGAAGCTGGCCATGATGTTTTCCGGCGTGTGGGAATGGGTGGCTCCCACGCTGGTGCCGCCATTGGCCGGACCACGGATGACGATGGGGACGTTGATCTTGCCGCCGCTCATGTAGCGCACCATCGCGCCATTATTGACGATCTGGTCCCAGGCGACGGTGTAGAAGCTCCAAAACATCAGCTCCATCACCGGACGCACGCCGAGCATGCTGGCACCGATGCCCATGCCGATGAACCCGGCTTCGCTGATGGGGGTGTCCACGAGGCGTTTGTCACCCCATTTGTCCCAGAGGCCCTGGGTGACTTTATAAGCTCCGTTGTATTGAGCGACTTCCTCGCCCATGACCACGACCATGGGGTCGCGGGCGATTTCTTCATCAAGGGCTTCACGGATGGCGTCGCGGTAGGTGATTCGGCGGGGCATGGCAGGTTTTGAGGGGGCAGTAAGTCGGGGCGGGGCGGGGCGGTGTCAAGCGGACGGCTGCATCGAGAAAGGACAAAACGCCAACGATGAAGAAGGCGAACAATTCTGCCCGGACATTCTCAAAGCTGAAAAAGTGCCGATTTGCAGGTCATTTTATTAACAATTCTTAACTTTTTTTAGAAATGATGTTGACGATTAGCCGAAAGTTTAGTTGAACGGAGGTTGTCTATTCTTCGCTTGTGCCCCTTTCCTTCGGTCCATTCTCTTATACTGGCCGCAAACTTGCTCAAAAAACACGAGCGAAGTGTAAAATTGCTTTTATACTGACTACCCCCTGCGTCTCAGCTCGGGGCATGGACGTTGGTCCTTGTATTGTATTACCCAACTAGAACGCTCAATATGGAACTCGACGGAGGCATTAAGATTTACCTGCGTGAGATCGGCAAGACTGACTTGCTGACTCCCGACCAGGAGGTCGAGCTTGCTGAACGCATCAAACGCGGCGACCCCGAAGCCCGTTCGCACATGATTCGTGCGAACCTTCGCCTCGTGGTGAAGATCGCCCAGGATTACGCCAACTACGGTCTGCCACTTCTCGACCAAACAGTCCATCAAGCGCGCTCTCGCCAACCAATCCAAGACCATCCGCCTTCCTGTCCACATGGTGGACAAGATCAGCAAGATGCGCCGTGTGGCCATGGCGATGTCCGAAGAACTCGGTCGCGAACCCACCGACGACGAACTCTCCGAAGAAATCGGCATTGATCGTGCCAAGCTCAGCCAGCTCAAGGTCGCCTCCATGCGCCCGGCCTCGCTCGACGCTCCGATCAGTGATGACGACAGCACCGAGTTCGGCGAAATCGTCGGCGATGAAAACGCCCAGACCCCCTTCGACCTGCTCTCGCACAAGAACATGCACAGCCAGCTCGATGGCCTGCTGACCGTTCTCGACGAACGCGAACGCAAGATCATCGACGCCCGCTTCGGCCTAGCCGGCCAGAAGCCCCGCACGCTGGAAGAAGTCGGTCAAGCTCCGCCGTGCCCTGCAGAAGAAGGAAGACCCGATTCCAAAGGCTCTCCGCAATGCCGGTGGCAAGAAGAAGCGCAAAAAGGCCGCTGCCGCCGAAGCCGAGGACGAATAGGATTTCTCAAATCACGAAGCCGGGTGTCGCAAGACCCCCGGCTTTTTTGTGGGGCTATTTGGCCACCGGCAGAAACTGCACCGCATCCGCAATCACCACCTTGTCCGCCTCCGTGCCCTCATTGGACACCCGCACCCACCCCGCACGCCCCTCTTCAAACCGAAACGTGCCCAGCGTGCGAAACAGCCGCCCATGCTCCGGCTCCTGCTGCTGATTGACGATGACCTTCGCCTCCCCAACCGCGTGATGAATGGTCACCGGCGTCTTCGTCGAACGCCGCACATTGTAGCAATGCGCCAGCCTCACCTCATACCAGCCCGCTTTTGGAAAATTGGGCGTGAAAGTCACCGACTTGCTCCCCTTCCCCGCCTTCATGTCATGCAGATAACCCAGCCCCACATATGGCGGCGTGTGCGTCGAATACTGCCACTCGCCTACCAGCTCCGCATCCATCTCATCCACCACAATTCCCGGCAGCATTGCCGAATCCGACACAACAAACTTCACCATGTCCGGCCGGTCCACCTCCTCGGCTGGGTGAATATTGGGAACAGCCTTAGGGTGCGGCCCGAGCGCTTCGGCGGCTATGGCTGCGCTGAGGAGAGCCGCCGCGATCAAAAGAAATCTCATGTGTCAAGGCTGGTTGAGTTGTTCCAGCGTGCAATCGGGAATAACGAGCTGGCTACTTCCCTGCCTTTTCATTCAACAGATAACCGAGGAGGTTGATGAACGTCGTTTCATCCAGCATTTGTCCAAACTCGGGTGGCATTAGCGACATGGGCGTCGTCACATCCTTCGCGAGATCATTCTTGGAAACACGCTGCTCCTGCCCGGTGGCATCAGCGAGGATGAGTACCTGGCCGGCTTCGCCTTTGAGGAAGCCGCTGAGAGCGGAGCCATCCTTCAGCGTCAATGTGTGCAGATGGAAATGCGCATCCACATTGCGATTCGGATCCAGGATATCCTCGCACAACCGCTCCGCTCCGCGTGCGCCGATGCCATCGAGCTGCGGGCCGATCAATCCACCCGCACCACGGATTTGATGGCACACGGCGCAGTTCGTGGTGAACACAAGCTTCCCCGCCGCGACATCCGGTTTAGCTTTGGCAAACGCCTCAGCTCGTGTGGTGATCAAGGCATCCAGCTGCTTGCGCTGCTCCAGTGAAACTGGCAGCGGTGGCGGCGCAGGTCTGGGCGGCAGATACACCGCCAGCTTTTCACGGAGCGCGGCGGGTGCCGTGTGCTGCAGCAGCATGGCGAGTGTTTTAAGCGCGCTGCGCACGCTGTCTTCGTTTTGGAAATCATTCACGCTCACCAATGCGGGTTCAATGCGAGTAACGCCCAGCCACGCATAGGATTTCCCATCATCACCATCGACGATTTCGAGCCTCACGGACTTGCCGGTATGTCTCGCGAGATCCAGTTCCACTCGCTGACACACATCATTGCGCGGCGGGAATACGCTGGCGAGTGTTGCGTCGCTCTGCGCATCCACCACACGCACAAGATTCTTCTCATGCGCCTTCGCCGCCGTTGATCCGCGATGGCCATTGATCCAAAGCGCGAGCTTCTCCGGCGCTGCAAAGGATTTGGATTTCAAGACACCGGTGAGTTTCTCCTCTTCTCCGCCTCCCTTGACCATACTCTGCAGCACCTGTGCCTCAGTGCCATCCGCGCATTTGCGCGACTGCAACGACCAATTGGCAGCACCCAGCGCGGACCAGGCAGGCGCGGGCTGTTTGTCAGCCGAGTCGAGCAGCTGCAAGGCGAGTTCCTGCGCCCATTGCAGCAGCTCGGGATTCGCAGGCGCTCCGCGCTCGCTGAGGCCGTTGTGGATGGCTTGCACCAGATCGAGCTGAGACGATGCAGGCTTGTCTCGGGACGCCTTGCGGCTTTCGCGCATCGCGGTCTTCAGCAGACTGGCTTCTCCGTAACGCGCGAGATGCCGGAGGATCTGCGCCCGGCTCATAGACGCTTTCTCCTCCAGCGTTTCCATGCGCCACAGCCACGCGCTGGCTTCGGCGTTCGGCACAGCAAGGACCACTTCAGCGGCAGCATAGGCGTCCGGTGGAAGCGCCTTCAAATTCGCAGGCACCAGCAAGATTTTGCGCAATGCACTTTTGGCAGTGAGAAGCAACGTTTCATCCGGAATACTTTTCCTGATCAGCGAAACCACCTCTTCAACAGCTGCTGGATCTTCGGAGATTCCTATCGCCTCGGCACCTGCCTTTTTTCGTTCCGAAGAAGCTCTGGTTTCACGACGCGTGTTAGGATCGAGCTCGAATCGTTCGCGTGAAATCAACATCTTTCCTCCATTGAAGTCCCCTTGGGTGCGAGTTTGCGCGAACAAACCGGGAATTCCTGGCGAGCCTTTAAATGCGCTCAATATTTTGAGCGCGTGTGTTTCACAGTAAGCATCAAGTTCGAACAATTTCTGAAATTGCGTCCAGCTTGCTTTTTCAAGCCTTGCAGCAATCCACATGGAATGAACGAGTCGGTTCAGCACCTGATCTCCGCCCGTAGGCTCCAATTTTTTGGCAACGTCATATGCCGTTTCTCCGCGCTCATAGACCGTTTGCGTGGCAAGGTAGCGGCTTGTTAGATTCTTCGCCTCCAATTGCGTGGCCAGATCTTTGTCTGACAACTCAGTTAGATTTGCTTCCGAAAGCAATTTGGTTTGCCCCGTCTTCACCACCCGCCAGATTCTTCCGCGTTCCTTGTCTCTTCCTGGATGATCGAGGGGGACTTCGTAGTGGCCGATGATCTTGTTGTAGAAGTCGGCGATGTAGAGGGCGTTGTCGGGGCCGAGTTGGAGATCGACTGGGCGGAACCAGGGATCGTCGCTGGTGATGAAGTCGGGCTGCTCGTTGGCCTTGGGTGTGGAGCCGGTGAAGGTGACCTTGTCATGATTCACCCGGGAGGTGACGCAGTTGCCAACGAGTATGTGGTCGTCCCACTCGGGGCCCCAGACGCCGCCGTCGAGGTATACGATGCCGCAGATGCCGGTGGAACCGTGGCTGTGTTCGCACATGACGGGGGCGAAGCCGAGGCCGTCGTCGGCTTTGCCGAAGCTGGGATAACACGCGCCGCGAATGAGTTGGTAAATGGGGGAGCTGTGGCAGTCGGCGCTGTAGAGATTGCCAAAGCGATCCCAGCAGAGGCCGAAGGGATTGACCTGGCCGCTGGTCCATTTTTCGATGTGTGAACCGTCGGGACGAAAGCGGAAGACATTGCCGCTGTGGAGATCCAGTGTGCTGCCGTCCTTGGCCTTGAAGTGGCTGGTGTTATTGAAGCCATGCGTAGCATAGACCCAGCCGTCGAGACCGAGGCGGAAGCTGCTGCACATGCCGTGCGTGTCTTTTTCATAACCAAGCGGACCGAAGAGAATCTCGCGGTGGTCGGCTTTGTCATCGCCATCGGTATCGGCGAAGTACCAGATATTCGGAATGCTCCAGGCGATACAGCCGGACTTGTGCTCGGGTTTGTGCCAGGGGAGGACGCCGGTGGGGATGTTCAGGCCGTCGGCGAAGTCGGTGACTTTGTCGGCCTTGCCGTCGGCATCGGTGTCTTCGAGGATTTTGATCGCATCGCGGCTGTCTTTGACGTGCGTGCCCTTCTCGTCTGACCAGCGGCTTTTGTCGGCGGAGTAAGGATACTCAACGGTCGATGAGACCCAGAGGCGGCTGCGCGCATCGAAGGCCATGTTGATGGGCTTGTTGATCATCGGCTCGCTGGCAAAGAGCTGCACGGTGAAACCCGGTGGCACATGCAGTCCCGCACGTTCCTGCTCCGGTGTCAGCGCCTCCGTCTCACGCACGAGGCGCATCTTATCCTCGGCTGCATGCAGGCTGGCGGATAGGGTGCATGCAGTAAGAAGGCAACGGAGGAATGACATTCAGCCATTACAGCGCAGACCGCTGTCTTCCTTCAAGCCGCGTTGCGTGTTTCAATGGAACAGGCCCCAGTGTCACAGGCCGTCTCTGTGATCTGTGCCCGCAGCGCCTCATCACTGCGCAAGCGCAGCAGATGGGAGAGGCCGATGCGGTTGCTGGAAATCCAGTGTGCCGCCCGGCGTGCGATCTGCTGCATCGCCGGGCTCGCGAGCCGCAGTGACCACTCGCGATACTCACTCAGCGCCCACAGGCAGGTCACCCACGCCCCAGCGCCCTGCCAGAGTGAACCGTCATCGCCCATGACGATGATTTCTTGATCAGCGCGCAGGTTGGGAAGATCCGGGCAGCGCTGTCTGGCTTGCTCCGAATCGTAAGGCAGAAACTCCAGCCTCACATACGCGGCCTGTTCGAGCATCCAGCGCCGAAAGCGTGAGCACAGGCCGCAGCGGGCATCGTAGAAGATGGTGAGGGTGTTCATGGAAATGCCTCACAGCGTGTCGAGAATGTCATGGGCTTTGCTGACGCGATGCATCGGCGGGACGGGCGGTGGCAGGTTGGCCAGGGTGGCGCGGCGACGCATGCGGGTGAAGACGTAGAGATTGAAGAAGTGCATGCCGCCGAGCATGAGCAGCACGACGCCCATCTTGCCGCTGAGCAGCTCAAAGACACCGCGTGCGCCGGTAGTTTCCTCCGTGCTTTTCAGATAGAGCGAGACGAAGCCGATGTTCATGAGGTAGAAGCCGACGACGAGCAGGTGATTAACGCTATCGGCGAGGTCCGTGTTCCCGTTGAAGCAATCGACGAGGAAGATGCGGCCGTTTTTGTGGAGAGTGCGCGCCACCCAGACCGTCATGCTGACGGCAAGGATGAGGTAGAGGCTGTAGCTGATGACGGTTTCGTTCATATGGGTGTGTGGTTTGTGTTTGGGTTGAGTGAAACTGTTTATTCTGAATTTTCAGTTATTTGTGAAATACATGGGCATGAAAAGATCAGCCGAGGAGGCGCATGGCCCATTGCAGGGCGGAGGCGTGCTTCATGGAGATCACGGTATCGGCGACTTTGACGCCGAAGCTGAGGAATTCGTCGAGGTCCTGCATCTGCTGGTGAAAATCCTTTCCAGGGCCTGCGGCTTCGTCCTTGGTGCGGGCGGCGCAGTCGCGCAGCAGGTGGATGGCAGGCTCGATCTCGCGGCGTTTGCGCTCCTTTGAGATGGTGATGAAAATCTTCCACACGTCCTTTTCCGCCTCGAAGTACTCCTTGCGGTCGCCCTTCTTGGTGATGATGCGAACGAGGTTCCAGCCGACGAGATCCTTTAAATTGGTGTGCGCATTGCCGCGGCTGATCTCCAGGCGCTCCATGACATCGTCGGTGCACATGGGTTCAGGGGCCGTCATGAGCAGGGCGTGAATCTGGGCCATGGTGCGGGGGATGCCCCATTGCGTGCCGAGCGAACCCCATTGGACCACGAATTCCTCGCGTGCCTTTTCCCATTCTGGTAGTTCTTTGCTCACGATTTCATTAAAAACTGAAAACAATGAAAGGCAAGCGGCTTTCGTGATTTCTTCGGCTTTGGGATAGGGAGTAGCTCAAGGCCAAGGAGCAGCACTTGCCAAGTGCTGTGTGGATGGGGTTGGAATGACATACTCCCAAGCCCTGAACCGGCACTTGGCAAGTGCCGCTCCTTGGGGATTACGGGCTCAGGCGCACTTTGACCCACACGCCGTTTTCTTTGCGGTAGCGGATGCGGTCGTGCAAACGGCTCACGCGCCCCTGCCAGAACTCGATCTCCCCTGGCAGCAGCGTGTAGCCACCCCAGTGCGGCGGACAGGGCACCTGACCCTCGGGATACTGCGCCTTCAGCTCGGCATCGCGCTCTTCCAGCCACTCACGGCCGGGAATCTCCACACTCTGGTCCGACACCCACGCACCGATCTGATGCCCATAAGGCCGGCTGGCGAAATACTTCTCCGCATCCGCGCGCTCCAGCTTCAAGATCGCGCCTTTGATGCAGACCTGATGATGCCGCTCCGTCCACAGAAAGCAGGCGGCGCCGCGTGCATCCGCAGCGATCTCGTTACCCTTCCGGCTCTCGTAGTTGGTATAAAAGTGAAAGCCGCGCTCGTCGATGCCCTTGAGCAGCACCGTGCGCACGGTCGGCGTACCATCCAAGCCGTTGGTGGCCAGGCTCATCGCGTTCGGCTCCGGCAGTTCGTGCGCCAGCGCGTCATTGATCCACAGCGTGAAGAGCTCCACCGGGTCGGCCGGGGCGCTGTTTTCATCCAGTTCGCCCTGATCGTAACTCACGCGCAGGTCGGGCAGGTTCGGTTTGTCAGTCAGATTCATTGAGGTTACAAGAAACGCGTGCAGGCGGCCTGCGCTACGTCAGCTTTGGCCTTTTCTGCGCTCTTTTGTTCCCATGCCATCTTCCGTCACCGGCGTCATCCAAGATCTTGAACGCATCCTTCTCACTCCCGCGCAAATCAGCGCGCGGGTGGATGCCATGGCCGCGCGCTTGAATGCGGAACTCACAGGCAAAGTCGTCACCGTCGTGGCGCTGATGGACGGCGGCCTCTTCTTCGTGGCCGACCTGCTTCGTAAGCTCGAACTGCCCGTCCGCCTTCACACCCTGAGCGCCAGCAGCTACCAGGGCGGCACCGCCACCACCGGCGAGGTGAAGGTGAACTGGCCCGCCGATCTCGATCTGCGCGGGCAAGACGTGCTCCTCCTCGATGACATCCTCGACACCGGCCTCACCCTCAGCGTCATTTGCGAACGCATCCTCGCCCAGCAGCCCGCCTCACTGCGCACCTGCGTTCTGCTTAGCAAACGCCGCCCGCGCCTGCGCGAAGTGCCGCTGCATGACGCCGGCTTCGAAATCGACGACGAATTCGTCGTCGGCTACGGCATGGACTACCAGGGCCGCTTCCGCAATCTGCCCTGCATCGGCATCCTCAACCCCGGTGAGTCCTCATGAAGCTGCGCGTCCTCTTCTTCTCCGTCCTGCGTGACATCACCGCCACCGACGAAGTCACCCTCGAAGTCCCCGCAGGCGCCACCATGGGCGACTTGCTAACCCAAATCGAATCCCGCTGGCCCAAACTGCGCGACTGGGAAAACAGCCTCCTCCTCGCCCTCGATCAAACCTACGTGAAGCGCACCGAACCCCTGCACGACGACGCCGAAGTCGCCATCATGCCGCCGGTGCAAG
>NCCR01000038.1:63731-67617 GCA_002279765.1 Verrucomicrobia bacterium 12-59-8
GATTCTCGTCGATAGAGGAAAAGAGCTGTGTGACGTGCTGCGCTGGGAGTTCCGCACCCATCCCGAAGTCGAGATCGTCCATGGCCGTTTCGAAGATCTGCCTGTGTTTGATTGCGTGATCACTGCCGGCAACTCATTCGGATTGATGGACGCAGGCATCGACCTCGCCGTCGTGCGCTTTTTTGGCAGGCACGTCATGGAGCGCATCCAGAAGTGCATTCTCGACGATTACCTCGGCGAACAACCTGTTGGCACCAGCATTCTTGTTCCCACGGATCATGCGGCTCATCCTTTTGTGGCCCACTCACCCACCATGCGGGTGCCCTTGAACATCGAGGGTACGGATCATGTTTATCTGGCGCTGTGGGCATCGCTCACTGCCGTGCACCGGCACAATCGAACGGAGTCCAAGAAAATCTCAACCCTTGCATGCGCGGGTCTTGGACAGGCACAGGTGGCGTGGACCCGCTTGAGGCAGCCGTTCAACTGCGCCTGGCCTACGAGCACTTTCAGAAGCCAGCGCAATTCATCAATCCAACCATGGCGCAGGAGAGGCACGAACGCATCCACTACGGTGGACGATCCGGGTTTGCCACTCCGCGCACGTCCGCTCGCTGACCTTTACGCCAGCAGATCCTTCACCACATGCCCGTGAATGTCCGTGAGTCGATAATCGCGGCCTTGGAAGCGGTAGGTGAGGCGCTCGTGATCAAAGCCGAGGAGGTGCATCACGGTGGCCTGGAAGTCGTGAACGTGGACTTTGTTTTCAGCGACGCTGAAACCGAGCTCGTCGGTGCTGCCGTATTCGAAGCCGCCCTTCACGCCACCGCCGGCCATGAAGAGTGAGAAGCAGTCAGGGTAGTGATCGCGGCCGAGCACCTTGCTGGCGGCGGTGCGGCCTTCGCGGAAAGGGGTGCGGCCGAATTCACCGCCCCAGATGACGAGGGTGTCGTCCAGCAGGCCGCGCTGTTTGAGATCTTTGATCAGCGCGGACACGGGCTTGTCGGTGGCGGCCATTTTGTTCGTGAGTCCTGTGGTGATGCCGCTGCCTTCGCTGGTGCCGTGGAAGTCCCAGCCCCAGTCGAAGAGATTCACAAAGCGCACGCCTTTTTCAATGAGACGCCGGGCGAGCAGGCAGTTGTTGGCGAAGCTGGCCTCGCCGGGTTTGGCAC
Organism: Verrucomicrobia bacterium 12-59-8; assembly: GCA_002279765.1. The sequence continues at coordinate 64,904 of NCCR01000038.1, forward strand.
CGTAGGCTTCGATGACGTGCTGTGGCTCCTTCGAGATGTCCATGACCTCGGGCACGCTGGTCTGCATGCGAAAGGCGAGTTCGTACTGGGCCATGCGCGTGACGGTCTCGGGATGGCCGAATTCGGCGACCTGCTGCTGGTTGAGATCCTGCAGGGCATCGAGCGTCTTGCGGCGCATGGCGCGGTTCATGCCGGCGGGATCGCTGACAAAGAGCACGGGGTCGCCTTTGCTGCGGCATTGCACGCCCTGATACACACTGGGGATGAAACCGCTGCCCCAGCAGCCCTGGCCGCCGCTGGGCTGCGTGCCGCTGGAGATGAGGGCGACAAAGCCCGGCAGATCCTGATTCTCAGTGCCGAGGCCATAGGTGGCCCACGAACCCATGGAGGGCCGGCCCTGCCGCGCATGACCAGTGAAGAGGAGCAGCTCCGCTGGCGCGTGATTGAACTGATCCGTGTTCATCGAACGGATCATGCACATCTCATCGGCGATGGTGTGGAAGTTCGGGCAGGCATCACTCATCGTAATGCCGCCTTTGCCGTAACGTGCAAAGGTGCGCGGCGTCCCCATCAGCTTCGGCACGCCGGTGGTGAAGGCAAAGCGCCTGCCTTTGAGAATCGAGTCCGGGCAGTCCTGCCCGCTGCGCTTCACCAGCTCCGGTTTATAATCAAACAGATCGAGGTGCGGCGGCGCACCCGACATGTGCAGGTAGATCACGCGCTTGGCCTTCGGCGCATACTGCGATTTCTTCGGTGCGAGCGGATTGTCCGAAGCCGCACTGGCGCCCGCCTTCTGCTGCATCGCATGCATGGCGATGGCCCCGAGGCTGAACTGCCCTGCGTTGCCGAGGAACTGTCGGCGCGTCTTGAGCTGAAGTGTGTCGTGAGTGATGGGGTTCATGGGGAAGTGGGTTTTGAGGTCACAGATTGTGACCTCAAGTTTGGCTGGGTGTTCAGGGATGAAAGCCGATCTGCTTGCGGGGAAGTGCGGGTGGCGGGGTCAGCAGTGGCAGCAGCTTTTTGTAAATGTCCCGCAGCGAGGCGTCGTGAATGAGCAGTGTGTTGTCGATCTCGGCCAGGCGCTTCAAGATGGCTGCGTTGGCGGCAAGTTTCTCGCGGATTTCGACGAAGGCACGGATCACATAAATGCTCATGGAAATAGCACGAGCGCTGTTTAATACCGAGGCCGCCATGAGAGCTCCGTGCTCGGTGAATACGCCTGCTGGCTTGCGACGACCACCGCGACCTTCGGTTTTTGATATCGCAGTTTGCGATATCAAAAGCAGCATCTCTTCAGGTGCGAGTGGAAACATGAAATCTTCGGGAAATCGTTTCGAATTACGTTTCACAGCTTCATTATACCGGCCGGTGCTGACGCCATATAGAGCTGCAAGATCAGAATCCAGCACCACACGCTGACCGCGCACGGTGTGGATAGGAACGTCGATGGATTTTTTGGTCGCCATGGCTTCGGATTGAATCACCTCCTCATCAAGAACTCATCCAAATTCATCACCACATTGGCAATGGTCGTCCACGCGGCGAGTTCGGCAATGTCGGCGTCTTTGGGTGCGGGGCCAAGGGGGTCGGTGGCCATCTTGGTGGCGTCGGCTAAGTCGGCGCGGTAGGTGGTGAGCGTTTCGGTGTAGAGCTGCGTCAAAGACGAAGTTTCATGCGCGTTCGGTGCGCGTGAGAGGCAGAGTTTAAAGAGGAGGGCGAGACGCTCGGGCGTTGCCTTGGCTTCGGCGACGAGGCGGCGGGCCATGGCCTGATTCGTTTCAATAAACACGGGATCATTCAGCGTCACGAAGGCCTGCAGCGGCGTGTTGGTACGGCTGCGGCGGATCATGCAGACTTCGCGGTTTCCAGCGTCGAAGGTGGCGAAACTGGCATACGGGCTGTTGCGGCGCACTTCGGTGTAGAGACTGCGGCGGTGCCCGTCCTCGCCGGTGCTGACGGTCCAGTCGTTGCTGCGGCCAAAGGCCGTCGTGAGGCCGAGGTTCGGTGTCATGGGCCGCACGGGTGCACCATACATTTTTGCACTGAGCAGGCCGCTGACAGCGAGCGCTTGATCGCGCAGCAGTTCACCCGTCGGGCGGAAGCGCGGACCGCGTGCCAGCAGGCGGTTGTCGGGATCACGTTCGTTGAGTTCCGGCGTGGTCTTGGTGCTTTGCTGATACGCCGCGCTCGTGAGCATCAGCTTGAGCATGTGCTTGATGTCCCAGCCGCTGTCCATCAGCTCAGCAGCGAGCCAGTCGAGCAATTCTGGATGAAACGGCAAATCTCCCTGGCTCCCAAACTCCTCGCTGCTGCGCACGATGCCTGTACCAAAGATGCTTTCCCACAAACGGTTCACCGCCACACGTGCTGTGAGGGGATTGTCGCGGCTCACCAGCCACCTGGCCATCGTGAGGCGGTTGCGCGGCGCATCCTTCGGCAGCGGATTGAAAACTGCGGGTGTTGCCTCGCTGACTTCATCGCCAAGCGCCTGCCAGTTGCCACGCAGTTGGACCTTCGTCACGCGGCGGTGCTTCGGATCGAGATCGCGCATGATCGGCACGCTGACCGGCTTGAGTGCGGCGAGTTCTTTGTTTGCAGCGGCGAGGCGCGTGCGCTCGACGGTCGATTGTTTGGCCACGTTGCGCACGAAGTAACCCACCACCGTCTGCTGCTGCGCGGGCGTGCGTTTGTCCTTCGCCATTGCAAGAGCGGCC
>NCCR01000038.1:67669-70078 GCA_002279765.1 Verrucomicrobia bacterium 12-59-8
CTGCCAAGGGTGTGCTGCTTGTGCTCGCTCTTCTGCGTGAGCGTGATGCGCAGCTTCGCCCCCTGCGGCACCACCACCGGCGATGCCGCCAGCAGCGTCAGCGTGTGCGGCTTGTCAGCAGCACCCGCCACGGCCCAGCCCTGCTGCTTTTTGTCTTTCGGCTTCAAGACAGACGCAGCCGTAAAACCTTCTTGCTCATAATCAGCCAGCGCCGTGGTGAAGCCCACGGCCACCGGCCCGCTGATGGCAAAGCTCTTCTCTTTCTGCGGCGCAGGCGTGGTCTCGCTCTTCCACACCGTCTGGCGTTTGTCATCCAGCAGCACCACGCGGAAGCCATCGAGGCGCTTGCTCACGTCGCCATCCGTGCGATTCCACACGACGACGCGGTCCACCGGTTTGGGCGCTTTCAGATCGACCTCCCACCATGGATCCTTGTCGGTGCCCGCCGTGTGCGCCACGCTGCTCTTTGCATAATTCCCCTCGGTGTTGCCATCGTTGGCGCGTTTGGCCGCTGCATCAGTATACAGGCTGCTTTGCGTCGCCACACCCCTTGGCGCGATGTTTTCGCTGCCGCTGAAAACCTGTACCTCAGCAAGCTGCAGCATCTTCTTTTCACCCGGCAGTTCGATGCGCACATAGCGCGCCTGCGGTGCCTGCCTGGCATCTGGCGGCACCACTTCCGCTTTCACATCCGTGATGACAAAATTGCCAAATCCCGCAGCCGGAATCGTTTCCACCCGTAGTGCACTGAGCTTGTCTCCCGTGGCCGGCAGTTCGATGGTATAGACGTCCGTGTCACTTTTCTTTGGAATCGAAACCGTGCCGCCTGCGGCGAGCGCAGCCGTTTGTTTCGACTGCGTGCTCACCTGTATCGGCTGCGGTGTCTGCCAGCCGAGATCACGCGCAAAGCCCTGGTCCCATGCATCCAGTCCCGCGAGCCACTCCGCCGCAGGCGCGGCAAATTTCTTCTCCAGCGCATCAATCTCACTCTTCAGCTTCGTCCGCTGCTGCTTCAGCTCAGCCGTGTCGAAGCTGTGCAGCGGCACCTCGTCTTTCTTGTCGCTGTCCGCGCTTTGATTGAGGAAGGCGTAGAACTGGAAGTACTCATTGATCGTGATGGGATCAAACTTGTGCGTGTGGCACTGCGCGCAGGCCATCGTGGTGCCCATCCACACGGCGAAGGTCGTGTTCACGCGGTCGATGATGGCGGCGTTGCGAAATTCTTCGTCATCCGTGCCGCCTTCGTTCTGCGTCATCGTATTGCGATGAAACGCCGTGGCGATGAGCTGGTCATCCGTCGGGTTTGGCAAAAGATCGCCCGCGTTTTGCTCGATGGTGAACTGATCAAACGGCATGTTCGAATTCAGTGCGCGGACGACCCAGTCGCGGTAAGCCCAGATCTCGCGCGGCTGGTCGCTCGGGTAGCCCGAGCTGTCTGCGTAGCGTGCGAGATCGAGCCACTGCCGTGCCCAATGCTCGCCGTAGGCGGGGAGGGAGAGGTAATGATCGACGATCTTGTCGTAGGGCTGCTTGGCCAATGAATCGAGTTCCGCGAGCGTGGGGGGCAGCCCGGTCAAATCCAGCGCCACACGGCGGATCAGCGTCGCTGTATCTGCGTGCGGCGAATACTTGAGGCCTTCCTGTTTCAGGCGCTGCGTCAGAAAGGCATCCACCGGCATCGCGGCACCCGCAGGCACGGCGGGCCTCACCACCTTCTCGTAGCTCCAATGCTTTCCCCACGGCGCGCCCTGCTTGATCCATTCCGTCAGCAGCGCGATCTGTGCGGGCGAGATGGTCTTGTGCTGCTTCAGCGGCGGCATGATCTCATCGGGATCCTTGGTGATGATGCGCTCCAGAAGGGCGCTTTTTTCAGGATGCCCCGGCACCACCGCCGTGGTGCCTTCGTGGTTCTTTTTAGCACTCGCTTCCTCATCCAGGCGCAGTCCTGCCTCGCGCTTCTTTTCATCCGGGCCATGGCAGAAAAAGCAGTTTTCGCTGAGGATGGGCCGGATCTCCTTGGAGAACTGGATGGGGCGCGGTGCTGGCTCCGCGAAGGCGGAGGCAGCAAAGAGAAAAGTGATGAGGGGGCGGATCACCTGTCAGATACGCTTCTGGCGGGCCAATCTTGACAAGGAGCGGCATTCTCCATGCTCGAAGCGGCGGCCTTGCGGCGACACGCCCTCATGGATCAACCGGGCTCATCTCTGGGGGGCCACCGCTGGCCGGGTCATTAAAACCCGCCTTTACCTTCGCCTTCCTCCGCCTACCATCCGCGCTCCCTTTTCCCCAGCCAATCATGTCCGCCGTCCCCACCGCCGCCCAGATCCGCCAGAGCTTCCTCGACTTCTTCAAGGAGAAACAGCACACCATCGTCCCCAGTGACAACGTGGGCTACACCAGCCGCGACGG
>NCCR01000244.1 GCA_002279765.1 Verrucomicrobia bacterium 12-59-8
CTATCTCCACCTCGCGGCAAACTAACCATACTTTCCTCACTTAACTAAAACGTACTTAAGCAGGCCCTTCACGTCAGCCACACGATATGGCTGAGGTAGACCCACTTGATGAATCAACTTGAGCAACTGGAGAATCGTCCGCCCGGTCAACTTGTTCTCTCGGCAGATCGTTGCCACCAACGAATCGGAAAACTCCATGTTGTTACGAGTCGCTAACGACTTCCAAATCGCAATCTGCTCCGCGCGGCCCGGAGGCGGAATCCTCAAGATCGCAAAACAACGGCTCAGCACCGCGGTGTCGACCTCACAATTGGTCGTCAAGAACACCTGCAGGCCATCCCGCTCTAGAAACCTCTGGATCTCGCCGACGATCGCATTCTGCTCGAGCCCTCTATTCCGAGGCGCCACGAACACATCCGCATCGTCAATCAACACCGCCGCGTCCCACCGCTTGGCCCGCTGGGCGACCACCTGCAGCCTCCGGGACAACTCCGTCACGGAAAGCCCCAGCTGGGCTGCCTGCACGACGTAGAGCGGCCGTTTCGTATACTCGGCCATCCGCTCACAGATCAGCGTCTTGCCAATCCCCGGAGGCCCCTGCAGTAGAATGTTCTGCCCGGTCGACTTGTTGGCCACAATGTCAACGAACGGTGCCAGGACCGGGTCGGCTAACCGGCGAACCAGGTCGACCAACCCGCTACCAAGCACCAGGCCGTCGAAGGCCTTCGCGGACGAAACAAAACTACGCAACTGCAGGTCATAACAACGAACCAAAACACGAACGTGCGGCCGGAATAACAAAACCGGCAAATAGCCCGCCGGCGGGATCCCGCAATCAACCGCCAGCGAGATATCACTAACCAAGCGATACCGCGTCGCTGCGGCGACAAGCTGATCAGCCGCCACGCACCAACGCGTTGCCCAGAAGGCCATCGCGTCCCCGATCGTAATCGCCGAATTGCCCGTTACGTACTCGTGCTCGACGTCGACAACCCCCAGCTCGTAGTCGTAATGGATCGCCCCTCCGTTAATCGACATAACCCCCAGCGGGTCAACATTACCAACCCGCTGCTCGTAGAACTGATCGTCCAGTTGGCCGAACGCCAAACCGGTCAACCACACCGAGCTGCCAGGTCGTTTAGTTAAAGACTTACGGTGATCGTAAGCCTCCAGCGACCACCGGGTCCAAACCGGCCAGTCGTCCTCAGAACTCCACCACAAAGACAATCCGGTCTCGGCCAGCAAGGCTTCAACCGAACTAGCCTGTATCTTATGCTCCGGCCAGTCGAACTGCCGAGTCAGTACCCCGGCCTCAGTCGCAACACCGATCACAAGACTAACCATCGGTGTCCGGCCGCCTTCAACCCTCACCTCGGTTACGAACGCCAAGTCGTAGCAGTCAGGCCTGAGCCGTTCCGCCACTTTAATCCACGGAAGCGGCTGACAGGCTAGCAAGACCACCAGGGCGTCTCGGCAGTCCGACACGGCGTTGAACCGACTATCCAGCAACCGCTTGGCCATCGTGGCCGCGGCCCGCCTGAACGCCGGAGTGTTTACCGGCTGGGGGAACCGCTTGAGAAAACTTTGAAACAAAACCGCCGGACTAACGCTCCGACTAGGATTCACCAGCTGGGTCGCGGCCTTCGGCATCCTCGTCCGGCCAGCCGTTCGCCGGCGCTTCCCCTTCACTGCCCGTTTCTTCTGCATCCTCGCCCCCAAGTTCACCATCGGCCTTTAACAGCGTCGCCACCGTGGCGAGCACAAACTCATGCCGATCTGACGGCAAGGTTGACATAATCCGTTTAACATCCGTAACGGCTTTTAACAGCCGGTCCGAGACGTTCTTTTCAGCTAGAACGCGTTTCGGTTTAGGCTGTACCTCAACCGGTACCGTAGGTGCTTTATTCAACTGGAACCTCCTGCTTTCACTGACGTCGGGAGTTTTAATTGCACGTTGGCCGCCACCGACAATAGACGAACCACCGATTCGAAGTCCGCATGGTCAGGCGTCAATACCTCAACCAGCGGACCCGCGTTTCTTACCACCACCATCACGACCTCGGTAGCCGGATCCAGTATGGCAACCGCGTTATTACCGCACGATTGCTGTACTTTATCCGGCTTGAAAACCAATACGTCAAGCATGTTTAGCCTTAAGTGCGCTTGTTCGCTAGCGCTTTGTTGATTGCAATAGCCCGCGGGGTAGCAACATACAAACCCGAGCTGGCCGATGGCAAGCCCGGTTGTCCGATTTGCAAAACCGATTCCGGTTGTGACGACAACTTCAGCATCGGAGCTGGCGAAGGCATCGGAGGTGGACCAGCCGCCGGCATTCCGGATGCTGGCGCGAACGAGTCATCGTCATCCTCATCATCCGGATCCGCCCCGTCTACAAGCGGGTTCGGGATCGGGTCTGCGAAACCTGACTTCTTGGTTGTTGCCTCAGCCGCCTGGGCCGCCGCCTGAGCGTTACCGGCCTCGATCGCCATCTTGTCGTTCAGCTCGACCAGCTTGCTACTAGGCTGCGTCATGCCCGAGTGGTCCATGAACTGCCCCATGGCCTTCGCGAAGAACTCCATCCGTTTATCAATCTGAGCCAACTGCGGCAACGCGGCCACGACCTGCTGGAGCTGCTGCGACATGTCGACTAGAAGCTTAACTATCGGGTCGCCGCTCTGGAGCATCTCATCCAACGTCGGAGGAGCCTCCGGCTGTTGCTGTTGCGACGGATCAGCCTGCTGGGCAGCTGCGGGGTCAACCATCGGCGCACCGGTGTTGGGATCAACAGCGCCGGCCATCGGCGGTGTGGTTGGTTGACCGGACGTCGGATCAATAGCCACAGGCTGCCCGGTCTTTGGATCCACCGGAGGAGCTGGCTGACCGGTCGGCGGACCCGGGACCTGCGTCTGCTGCGCTTGCTGCATCTCCTCCATGCCGAGCTCTGCCACCTTCGCAACCCGGCTGCGAATTGCCGAAAGTATTCTTTGATCAATCACGTCTCGCTACCTTTATGTAAATACCTTGCGTTAAGTAAGAAGCGGTTTTGGATTTAAGCCTGTCCGGATCTCGCCGCCGCTGTAATTCAGTTAACCTGGCCGCGTATCGGCTCTCCAAATGGCGATCTCGATCGAGCGATCGCTGGACCAAATGCATCGAAGCCCGGAGTTCCTGCCTCACCGCCGGATTGCCGATCAGCAGCTCTGGTTTCCACCAAGCAACAGCCTCAATCTTATCACCATCCGGATCATCCGGGTTGAGCTTACGATCTTTGTCTGGCCCGTGTAGTGTAAGCTGTTTCTCGCTCGCGATCGACCACACGTGACCTCGATAGACCCCGTAATTCCATTCCGACTGCAGACTGCCCGATGGCACCTGCATGCCGGTCTCCTCTTCCCACTCCCGCCTGGCAGCGTCAAGCGGCGACTCCCCATCCTCAATGTGACCGCCTGGAAACTCCCACATGCCGCCCGCCGGATCCTTTTTGTCGTGATACCGCTGCAGCATCAGGACCCGCCCGGTATCTCGCGCCTGCACGGCCAACCCGGCCGCCACCAGCTTTTTATCCTTTACGAGCTGATCATCCGCTTTCGCCCGTCGGCCAAGCTCTCGCAATTCCTCTTGCGAAATGTACGCAGCCTGTTTGTACACGCCCTGCAGCAGATAATCCATCTCGAAACCCTCCGGTATGAAAACGACCAAGCGGTAGGTTACCCTACCGCCCAGCGTTTGTCATCTTTGTCGCGAACGACTAGAGGCTTGCGTTTTCGTCAGTGTTACCCGAAACAACCGGCTCGGTCGCTACAGAGCCATCAGTTGCCACTGAAGCAGTAGTATCCACTGCAGGAGTCGTTGGAAAATTAACACCAGGCTGCATAGGCTCAGTAACCACAACAGGTGCGTTAACTGGCTCAGCCGAATCTGGAATCGGATCGACCATGTCGCCACGGTCTTCTCGAATAACGGCAACCAGCCAATCGCGAGCGTTCTTAGCCAGTTCTTCGGCCACGCGGGCATCAACCGTACGGTCGACAACAAGTTGTTCAGCGTCTGCATTTTGCTGAGCAATCTCAGCTTGCAAAGCGGCCAGCCTGGCGGCATTGTCAGAAAGGGTCTTGTCCCGCATTGCAATCGTCGCATCCAGCGTGTCTTGCGCGGCATCAGCTCGGTCATCAGCAGTAACGTACTGCTCGAGCTGAAGAATGATGTAATCCTTGTTCGGATTCACATTGTTTCGAGGCATCTCTGATCTCCTGAAAACAGACAGTTGGGGAAAACTAACCACCAGTTTACCCATCCGATGCCTCGTTCCAACTATTTCCTGTGGAGAACCGTAAGGCTTAACAAAATCTTCTTATACTAGTCCCCATCCTCGTCCGGATCGCCCCGATCATCAAACAACCCAGGTTGCTTGCGATACCGCGACTGAACCAAGTCAGAGTTGTAGTACCGTACGGTTTCCAAAGAGACCTGAAAGTAATAATCCAGACGATGCAGCGGCACATCAGCCCAACAACGACCCCTAAACTCCCCGAAATCAATCTCTTGATTGTCGTGTCGATTCGCCTCGTCCGGCGACATCTTGTACTGATTCGGACTAGAGGCCGACGCCGGATAGCTGCTCAGCTTAGCTAAGTGCTCCGCCGCCTGCCTGGCCGCCTCCTGCCAGAAGGCTTGTGCTACCCGCTCCGTCGGCTCGGTCTCTAGAAACAAAGCCGCGTGGGCTTCGAAGGTCTCGCGGCCCTCCTTAGCCTCGAGTATCTTCTGCGCTTTTTCTGCGTCCATCAATCGCACCAAACCTTTCAAACCGGTCGTCCGGTTCTAACCCGTGTACAAACACCACCCAGTCGCTTTCTTGCGAACCGGCCGCCAGCTCAATGGCCCTAAACCAACCCGCGTTACCCGGCCCATTACTCCGCCAGCTAGGCAACCAAACCGCCACGCCGGTCCTTGAAGTCAAAACCGTGAGCTCCTCCGGCCAGACTACAAACAACGGAACGTGCCGAAGCGATAGCATCAACGGCTTCTTGCTCGGATACGTTTCCGGTATTGTTGGAAACCCCTTCGCGGTCGGTATGAAGAACTGCGAGACCCAGGTTACAAACTGTTCCAGAATCTCATCGTCAGACCGACCGCCGGCCGTCAGGTTGCTCAACTTGAACGGCAGCTTCCAACGCTCAAACCCGAACCAGTTACCCTTCCAGTTATCCGGAAAGGCCAACAACCAAGCGGTCAGATCGCCCCGCCAAAACGCAATCCGGACCGGACCATACGGCGTAACGACCTCAGCTTGGAGCTCGGCCGTGCCGTTGACCTCAGCCCCCATCCGGCGCAACTGGTCCTGCATACGTTTAAAATAACCTGTCATGCCTACTTAAACCCTTCTGTCGTTAATCGATCATACTCTGGATGCTGCCTCGCCACCTCGAACGTCCCGCGGCCCGCCGTCACGGCGGTTCGAACCAACCTCGGAGTCGTCAAACACCGCCGGCTCTTAGCCGGGTAACCGTGCGGCCCCCCGTCTCCGGACTTAGCGAGTACCATGTTGTCCCCCACCTGCTTACGGTAATGTAAATCACCGACCACGACACCGACCATCGTATACAACGCCTGATCGGCATACTTTATCTCAACCGCAAACGGCTCACTGTCAAGTGACACCCGGTACTGGTTGTATACGTCAGCCAACTGCACCGCGTCCGCGTGGGTTACATCCCACCCGCGATCGTCAAACTCACTGAACAGAGCATCCGGGTCTCCCTTGTAAAGTTTGATCATCTCCGCAGCATGCAGACGATTCCGTAGCGGTATCGTATCGTGAAACAACTGCCGGTACTCCTGGTAACCCTTACCGAGCTCCGCGTCAAACCAGGTCGCATACTTGGCACGTTCCTTGATGTCGGCATACGGCCGCTTGTTGTACCGCCTCCAGCCGTCACCGTAACTCATCAAGATGTAACCGTTGGATCGATAGCTGAACGACCTGGTCAGCTCGTTAACCCGAGCCAGCTCGTCCCCGTTCTTACTTAAACTCGCCATCACTACCCCTCCCGAAGCTGACCCGATCGGATCAACTGATTGTAAACCGACATCACGACGCTGTAGTAAGCCTCCGCTCGCTGCTGAGCGGTTTTATCCGGTACGCTAAAGCACCAGCTGGTCAGCGGCTCCCGTCTAGGTACCAGCCAGTTAACGAACCAACCCAACTCCGACTCCCGTATGGTCGGCCGCTTTACCTTCGCCCCGGGCCTGATCAGATCCACCACCGTAACGGAATTCAACTTACTGCACGGGAGATCTTGATAAGCCATAACGATTCGGCGAGCCCGTACGTCGAACACCCGCGTGCGCTGCATATCACAAACCCACCAGTTCTCGCCGTTCACCGGGTTGAGCAGTATGTCGGAAAACCACTCGTCTGCATCCAACGCCTTTACGCGATTCAACGTAGCGTGGTTAGCCCCAACGGTCTGCGCGACATACAAACCGCCCGGCGGAAACTGCCGACAAAGATCCTCAATTAATACCCGCATGCTACCCCCTATTGAAAGTCAATCTCTAGATCTTCCGCGATCTCCACCCGCTCGCCGCAAGTACCTGCACGACCCATGC
>NCCR01000245.1 GCA_002279765.1 Verrucomicrobia bacterium 12-59-8
CTGCCTTCCTCATTCAAAACAGTTCTTCCATCCCAGCCTCTCTCGTCACCGATACACCTCACGCCGGTGCGTCGATCTCCCGTTCAAGGCGCTCGCGCAGCCGGGCATCACGCAGGTCGCGCAGAAACTTCCTCGCCTGATTGCTCAGACTAACCTGCCACGTCACGCAGTTCCTCCTTCACCTTCTCCCAGGGTGTCCATTCCGTTTCTTCCTGGAGCACAGTGCGCGCGTCGCGGATGTCATCCAGATCCTCCAGGCGTTGGCGAATAGCATCCGCGTCGAAAGCCAGCAAGGCGTCGAGAAAGGCATGATGCTCCGCAGGTGGCAGCAAACGCACGGCTTGGGCAAGTTGGGCGGAAGACATGCCTAAATGATGCCTTTTTGCGGCTAGCGTGGCAAGGGGCAGATTACGTTTGAATCCGGCTCATGGCATCCCTCACGCCCTCAAAAACCGCCCCGTCACACTCTTCTCATCCGCCGCCACCTGCTGCGGCGTGCCTGTGACAGACGCACACTCAGCGTATCATCCAGCCCGGATGCCGACGCTGGAGATGATACGATCTCTAAAATCTTTAAAGGCTGCGGAGTTCACATCCTTCAACTCTTGCAGGCTGTAAAAACGATGGGTCGTTGGAGACTTCTCGCGTGCTTTGGTTGGGTCGAGGGTCTTCACATTGTAGATCGTCCAGAATTCCACAAACCCTCGTGCTTTGGCACTTTGATGACTTTTTTCGGCCTCGCCTAGACGATTCCAAATGTTGGACTGGTCTTCTCCACCTTTGATTTCAATTGCGACGATCTTCCGGGACTCCTTTTTTGAAACGAACTCGACAATGCTGATGTCCGGGTCGGCGGAAAAGGCAATGACCACCTTTCTACCCGATGCATTCTCCAGTTCCAACCTTGCCTCCGCTCTGGTTTTCACCGCATGTCCGACAGCTTTCTCAATGAGGGTGAAGACATCCTTGTTCGCCGCCTTGCCGATTTTGGTGTTAATGCTGCCACGCAACTGAGGTCCGAGTGTCAGCAAAGCAAGTTCATCAAGCAGCGGTGCAGTAACACGGTCAATGCCGATTCCACCAAGCAGTTCCGAGGCTCTTGCACAAAAAGCCCGGCAGAGATCGCTGATTTCAGTGGCCACCCTTGCAGGAATCAGCCCCTTGTCTTCCAAGGCGCTAAAACGTCCAAGCTGTCCTTTGTTGTAGATCTCCTTCTGGCTGTAACCCATCAAAAGCCGGTAGTAGCCGAGCAGGCGGGGATTGTTCTCCAGCAGGCAGGGCACCGGAAAAACCAGCTCTCCACGGATGCCCCGGCTTGCCAGCGCCCGGAGGTCATTTGGCGGTGCGTTTTCTTCGAGCTGGCGGTTTAGCATAGACAACGGCACGGCGTTCACCGTTTCCGCCAGCGCCTGTCGCAGGCAGAGCCGCCTTACCTCCTCCAGTGATGACGCGACTGACACCTGCAGATTCGTTGAGGGTAAAGTTATTTTCATGGTGATTGCCGTTCGCGCCTTGCCCGTTGTGTTGGGTGCCGAAAGATGCAGGGCTGAGAGCATGCAGGGCGTCAGTCACATAGGATGGATTCAGTTCAATTCCGGCATACTTCCTTTTGAGTCGTTGAGCGACGAGTCCCACCGTGCCGGAACCAAAAAATGGATCGAGCACGAAGTCTCCCTCGCACGAGGACGCTAGTATGCATGGCTCCACCAGCGCTGGAGGAAAGGAAGCGATGTGTGAGCTGAGCGACGAGCAGGTATTGATGTTCCAGACTGAGCGTCTGTTTCGCAACGCGCCATTCTCCGCCAGTTCCTTCACGCTCTCGTGGTGGTAGCTGTAGTGTCCAGACTTGGTGAACATGAAAAGATATTCATGCGACCTCGTCGGCCTGTCCTTGACGCTTTCAGGCATGGCGTTGGGTTTGTTCCAGACGATGTCACTGCGCAAATACCAACCGTCATCCTGAAGTGCAAAAGCCAGCCGCCATGGAATGCCCAGCAGGTCTTTGTCCTTCAACCCTGGCGGATTGTCGGGGCGCGTGCTCATGGCGCGGTTCGGATTCTTTTTGTCCGGGGCACGCCAGCCACGATTCCCACTGGTGAAACCGTCTCCGATGTTCAGCCAAAAAATGCCATCGGGTTTCAAGACACGTCGCACCTCGGCAAAGACAGCGGTGAGGTCTCGCAAAAAAGCCGCCATGCTGGCCTCCAGGCCGATCTGGCCCTCGATGCCGTAATCGCGCAACCCCCAATACGGCGGGGAGGTCACCACGCATTGCACGGAGTTTGAAGGTAAAAGCGGCAAGACGACCCGTACGTCTCCCTCAAGAAGGGTCGAGTCGGTTAACTCGATTCTATTGGGCGAGGTGACGTGCAGATGGGTCATATCATGATGATTGTGCGGACTTGAACTCATCATGCAAGCTCCTGTTCGTTTTTGCTGGCCGACTTCCGCCGCAATCGACGCCTCATCCCTCACGCCCTCAAAAACCGCCCCGTCACACTCTTCTCATCCGCCGCCACCTGCTGCGGCGTTCCCGTCGCCAGCACGTACCCGCCTTCCGTTCCGCCACCGGGGCCGAGGTCGATGATCCAGTCGGCGCAGCGGATCACATCAAGGTGATGCTCGATCACGATGAGCGTGTTCCCTGCGTCGCGCAGGCGTAGCAGCACGCCCAGCAGTGTCTGGATGTCTGCGCTGTGCAGACCTGTGGTCGGCTCGTCGAGCACATACAGCGTGCGGCCCGTGCTGCGTTTCGCCAGTTCCGCACTGAGCTTGATGCGCTGCGCCTCACCGCCGGAAAGCGAGGCCCCGCTTTGGCCGAGTCGGATGTAGCCCAGGCCCGTCTCCTCCAGCGTTTTCAGCTTGGGGCCGATGGTGGTGCTGCGGTCAAAAAAGCGCACCGCTTCGCTCACGGTCATGTCCAGCACATCGGCGATGTTCTTGCCCTTGAAGGTCACTTCCAGCGTCTCCGCCCCATAGCGGCGGCCTTTGCAGGATTCGCAGGTCACATAGACATCCGCGAGGAAGTGCATGTCGATCTTGATGACCCCATCGCCCTCGCATTTCTCACAGCGCCCGCCCGGCGTGTTGAAGCTGAAGCGTCCCGCATCATACCCGCGCATGCGCGCCAGCGGCAGTTGTGCAAACAGCTCGCGGATCGGCCCAAAAGCACCCGTATAAGTGGCAGGATTCGAGCGCGGACTGCGACCAATCGGCGACTGATCAATCACCACCACTTTGTCCAGCAGCTCCAGTCCGGTGATGCGCTCATGCGCACCGGGGATGTCCTTCGCATCGTAGAAATGGCGGCGCAGCGCACGCATCAGGATGTCATCCACCAGCGTCGATTTACCACTGCCCGACGGCCCCGTGACGCAGGTGAAACTCCCCAGCGGAAAAGCAGCGGTCACGTTGCGCAGGTTGTGCGCCGTCGCTCCGTGAATCGTCAGCGCGTTCTTGGATCGCGGACCCACGGGCTCTGCGATCAGCGTTTGGGGCAGTGCTTTCGCCTCAATGCGCACTCGGCCGCTCAAGAAGCCACCCGTGATGGAATTCGGATTCGCCGCGATCTCCGCAGGCGTGCCCTGCGCGGTGATCCTGCCGCCAAGTTGTCCCGCACCAGGTCCCAGCTCGATGATGTGATCCGCCGCACGCATCGTGGCCTCGTCATGCTCCACCACCAGCACCGTGTTGCCCAGATCGCGCAGGCGCAGCAGCGTCTGGATCAGCCGCTCGTTGTCGCTCGGGTGCAGACCAATGCTCGGCTCGTCCAGCACATACAGCACCCCCGCCAGTCCCGCCCCGATCTGCGATGCCAGCCGGATGCGCTGCATCTCCCCGCCAGACAGCGTGCCGCTCTCGCGGTTCAGCGCCAGATAGCCCAGCCCCACCTGCTCCAGAAACTCGATGCGCTTCCCAATCTCCCTCTGCAGCTCGCCCACATACACCCTCTGCTGCTCCGTCACCTCCAGCTCACGCATCCACAGCAAAGCATCACGCGTCTGCAGCGCCGTAAAATCGTAGATGTTCAAGCCCTCACCACCCGCCGCATCCAACTTTAAACCTGAAACCTGAAACTTGGAACTCAGCCTCACCGCCAGCGATTCCGGCTTCAAGCGCATGCCCCCACACGCCGCGCACGCCTGCGGATTCATCAGCCGCGTCAGCGCAGCGCGCAGCACATCGCTCTCCGCGTTTTGGTACATGCGGGCGATCTCCGGCAGCAGTCCCTCAAAGGGCTTGGCCACGCTGCGTTTGTTCTCCGTCTTCTTCCATCCGGTGCTGATCGGCTCAGCACCCGTGCCGTAAAACAGCGCGTCTTTAAAGTCCTGCGGCAGCTCCTGAAACGGCACATCCATCGCCGCACCAAAGTGCCGCGCCAGCGCCTCGATGCCCTGATTGAAAATCTGCTTCACCTTCGGGTGCCGCGCC
The DNA here is from genome assembly GCA_002279765.1 of Verrucomicrobia bacterium 12-59-8. Next base: position 4,432 of record NCCR01000245.1, read on the forward strand.
CACCACGCCTTGATCGCGCCATCCGCCAGCGATTTGCTTTCATCCGGCACCAGCAGCGTCGGGTCCGGCGTCGGCGTCGTGCCCGTGCCTTCGCAGACCGGGCAGGCTCCCAGATGCGTGTTGAAGGAAAAATGCTGCGGCGTCAGGCGCTCGATCACATAGCCCGTGCGCGGATTCGCAAAGGCCGTGGTGTAGCTCAGTACCTCCTCGCTGCCGTCCACATTCACGAGAAACTGCACCTCGCGCTCGTTCCAGTGCAGCGCGCTCTCGATGGCCTCCATCAGCCGCTGGCGCGAGTCCGCACGCACCACCAGGCGGTCGATGACGATCTGCACCTGCTGCATCTCCGCGTCCTCAATTTTGAGCGTGTCCTCCAGCTCCACCACCGTGCCATTCAGCCGCACCCGCACAAAGCCCTGGCGCTTGAGCTTTTCAAACAGCGTGCGCGTGTCCGCCCCACTGGCCGGCGGCTGCGGGGACAGCACCATCACCCGCGTGCCCTCGCCCAGCGCCAGCACCTTGTCGGCGATTTCCGGCGGCGTGCTGCGGTGCAGCTTCTCCCCCGTGCCCGGATCATACGGCTGCCCCGCCACGGCGTAGAGGACGCGGAGGTAGTCATAGATCTCCGTCACCGTGGCGATGGTGCTGCGCGGATTCGGATTGGAATGCACCTGCTCGATCGCCACCGCCGGGGACAGCCCCTCGATGAAATCCACATCCGGCTTCTGCATCTGCCCCAGGAACTGCCGCGCGTAGGCAGACAGGCTCTGCACGTAGCGCCGCTGCCCCTCCGCAAAGAGCGTGTCAAACGCCAGCGACGACTTCCCGCTGCCGCTCACGCCCGTCAGGACCACGAGCTGGTGCCGTGGGATGTCCACGTCGATGTTTTGGAGGTTGTGCTGCCGTGCGCCCCGCACGCGGATCACGTCTTCAGGCATAGGTACACACAAGCCGCGTGGGGCAGGGGAGATCAAGCCCAAGAAATCCCCGTCTCGCCCGTTTCCAGATTGCCGCATGAGGGCGGTTGATTATTCCCAGCCTCTCTCCTAGACTCCCCCTACTGCCATGAAACCACTCCTTGTCATCGCCCTGGCCCTCGCTGTCGGTTACGCCTCCTACGAGTATGTGTATCCGCCTTTCGCCGATGCCATGAAGTTCACCAAGCACCTCCCTAAAAAGGCGGAGCCCAAGGAGGTCGCCGTCATTCCCGCGCCGCAGCCCATCAAAAAAGCGCCGAAGATCGTCATGGATGCGCCCGCACCCAGGCCGGAGATGAAGCCCGAGGAGCCAAAGACCGAGATGGCCAAGGCCCCCGAGGCACCCGCCGTGGATCCCAATGCCTTCGTGCCTCCCGTGTTCCCCTCTGTGGACGATGTCACCAAGAACTGGGCGGTGGTGCCGAAAGGCTACTTCAGCACGCCCAAGCAGGTCACCGTGAAGCAGGACCTCGAGCTCAAGATGCAGATGGGCAAGGCCACCGCCGCCACCACCTTCAAGGCAGGCACCAAAATCTTCGTCATGGGCCAGGAAGGTGCCAATCTCCTAGTCGGTGCCTCCGCTGGTTCCCCCATGCGCGGCCTCGTCGCCATGGACGCCACCGACTTCAAGGAAGTCTTCACCGCCGCCTATGAGCAGGTCAAAGTCGTCCAGACCGAAAACGCCCGCAAAGCCCATGAATATCGCCTGGCCGCCGCCGAGCGCGCCCAAAACGCCCCCGCCTCCTCCGGCGGTGGCGGCAGCACCAGCAATGACAAGCCCACCAAGGCCGCCGACGGCACCTACCCGCTGCTCATTGCCAGCATGAAGGCCGGCGAAGTCACCGAAATCAAACCCGACAACATCAAGTCCTGGAGCGATGTCGCGCAGGAAAAGATCGACGGCACCGACTACTGGACCGTGAACGTGAAGTACGAAACCTCGACCATGTTCGGCAAATTCGAAACCGAAGCCCAGGCCCGCGTCAAAAACGGCCGCGTCGAGAAGTGGGTGTACACCGGCTCCGGCGAAATCGTGCCGTAAGCCAAGGCACCAAGGTCCCACATCGCAGCCCCACCTCACGCTAAGCCCCCGCGAAAGGTAGGGCTGGCTGTCCCCAGCCAGCCGCCGCCGAAGCCCACGACTGTCGAGCCACGACCAGCCCTCCCAACAGAAACAAATTTCGCCCTTCGCTCA
>NCCR01000246.1 GCA_002279765.1 Verrucomicrobia bacterium 12-59-8
TTCTAGGCGACCTGGACATGGTTGGCCTGATGCTTGGCCATGAGCTGGTCACGGCTCACGCCATAGGTCACGGCGCTCATGATCGGCCATTGCGGCGTGGTGAGCTGCCAGCGGCGCTCGGTTTCCTCGCGCGGGAGATCGACTACACAGCCGCGGCCGATGTCCATGTGCAGAGCTTCATCCTGCACGTAGATGCGTGACCAGACGATCTCGCCCGGCTTGGAAATGCCGCGCAGGGTCGAGCCGCCGCTCGGGAAGTACATCGGCGGCTGGCGGAAGCCCTCGGCGCTCTTCCAACCTTCAGCGAAATGAGCGGGAGGTGCCGCGCCGCTGATGAGGAAAACCCAGACGTAGTCATTGCCGAATTTTTCGCCCCAGCGCACGTCGTGAAGGGTCGTTTCAATGGGCTGCTGTAGGGCGCGATGCACGCGCTGGGTGAGCATGCCGTCGAGTCCGGCGCATTCGTCCACTTCGTTAAAATGCAGCAGAGGCAAGCCTTCCAGCAGGGTGCGTTTGCGGTCACGCGACTTCACCGGCGGGCGGTCCGAATTGTTGAGCATGCCTTCGACGAGATCACTCGCCGGCAGCAGATCCTTTAAACCCTGCTGATACTGGATGCCGATGGCGTCACAGCCGAAATCATCCGCGATGCGCATTGCAGCGGCGTACATCTTGCACTGCAGCCGTACCTGATCGCGTGTGAGCTGCGTAGCGTGGTCGTCACCGAGCTGAAAGGTCATGCCGTGTTTCACCATCCAGGTGTGGATTGCCAGCGCATCCGAATCGGTCACCTGCATGGCCTCGTGATACAGCGCCGACTGGCTGAGCCGCTCCTTGAACACGCCGCAAGCATGCAGCGCATGATCTGGAATGATCGCATTGAACATGCCCATGCAGCCTTCATCGAAAATGCCCATGATTGCCTTTTCCGTGCGCAGTGTGGTGGCCAGCTCCTTGCCCAGAGCGGTTATCTTGGTCGGCACCTTCACCTTCTCCACCTTCTGCACATGGCTGAGGTCGTGTGTAATGCTGCCGGACTTGAGCCACTGCTTCAGCTTGGTCTTGAAAAACGTGTCGGTGAAGTCCTCGCTCCACAGTGTCGAGTATTTGACGCCTGCCTTCGTGAGCGAGCCGTTCAGATTGAGCATGCCCACCAGTCCCGGCCACTGGCCGCTCCAGTTTGCCACGGTCAAAATCGGTCCGCGATGCGTGGTCAAACCGGCCAGGACATGATGCGAGTACTGCCACACCGCCTCCGCCACGATCAGCGGCAGCTCGGGGTCGATGCTGCGAAACACTTCGATGCCCATCCGCTGCGAGTCGATGAAGCCGTGCTTCTTCGAGGTGTCCAAAGCATGCGCACGCTTGACCTCCCAGCCCTCTGCTTTCAATGCGGCACCCAGCGCCTCTTCCATGGCGGCCTGGGCTGCCCAGCAGGTTTGGTTGGCAGAAAGGCGCAGGTCACCGCTGGCCACGAGCTGAACGATTTTGGATTTAGATGGCATAAACCACATCTTAGCAAGGAGACTTGCAGATCACCAGCACAACTGACAAGCAGGGCGAGATGCGAATCCTTGGCACCTGAATGACCATCCTTGATCTAGGCCCCTTACTTGGCCTCCGTCCGGAAACGGGGATCATCCCAGACGAATGGCAGGCGCTTGCCCAGCAGGAGATCGTAGATCGAGTGGTTCGTCTTCATCATCTCGGCCAGCATGTCCTTCCATGGGCGGTCCGCGACGCTGACGAGACCGGTGTTGTAGCTCTCGCCGTTGTATTTGCTGAACCAGCGCCCCGTCGTCGCCTGATCAATGAGGGTGAACCATTCAATGCCAATGACAAATCCAAGGGCGGCGCTCTGCTCGACGTAATTGCGATAGGCCAAGCCCCGCTCGTGCTGGCTGCTGACCTCACGCCCGCCGATGAGGCCGCTGTCTTTAGGCGAGGCCCAGAAGAATTCGCTGAGCATCATCGGCTTGTTGCCGGTCCATTCATGGAATCGCTTCAGCGCGGCTGTATCGACCGCGAAGGTGTAGTAGTTGTAGGACACGACATCGAGATGCCTGCCCATGATGCGGCAGAGTTGTTCGTCATTGATCGTCACGGGCTGCAGTCGGCTGCCAATGAGCATGTGGTTCGTGTCATGCTGACGGAACAGTTTTTCGATCTGCGCGAAGTATGTTTCCATGAACTCGCCGACGAAGGCTTTCACATCCGCCTTGGCCGTGTCCGTGGTCACTGCGAGCCCGACGTCGATCAATTCGTCAAATGACGCGGCCTTGGCTTGCCAGGCGGTGTTGAAAGCGTCGATGGTTTTGTATTTGTCTTTCAGCGTCGCGACCAGGCGCTGCTTGCAGGCTTGTTTGCCGGTGAGGGAGGGAATGACGCGCGGCAGTTCATCGTAACGCGGCTCATTCACGATGAAGTAGCCAATGAGCAGCGGATCATTGGCGCGTGCAGGCAGCTCACGCGCGAGATTTTCAGCGATCTTTTGCGCCGTTGCCGCATCATACGGATCCCACACCTCATGCGCGCCGGGGATGCGTGGCACGCCTTCCCAGGCGTTGATCGGCAGACTGGTCACATATGGGAAATCGGCCTTCACGTGCGCCTTCTCCGGCGTTGGGCTGAACGCGCCGATGGAGTTGAAGCCCCACTTACGCATCCGCTCTATCATGCGCGTGGCGTGCGTTTCATAGTCATAGGGAGCGCCGAATTTGCGGATCACGTTCGCGAGATAGAACGAGAAATGCGCATCGCCATCGCCGGGTCGGAAGGCACTGGCAAACTCACCCTCCGCCTTCGGCAACCACTCGTAGATGCCCTCACGACCTATAACGTAGGTGTAGTCGTCACTTGCTGCGAAACCGCAGATGCCGAGGTGGAAGAACGCGTTCCCATCGGGATCAACGAGCCACGATTTGTCCTGCTTTTGCTCCACATGGAAGAAACCGGTCTTCTTCAATCCCAGCGCTTCCCCGCTGCCGGACTGGCCGCCGAAACGATCGAGCTTCGGTGTTTCGATGCTGGCGTAGTAACTTTTGTCCGCCTCCACGTCGGCCTTCAGGTCTTCCAGGTTTTTTAGCTTGTTCGGAAACGAGTCTTTGAGGCTCTGACCAAAGGGATCGATCAACTTCGCGACCGCTGCGAGATCTGAGGTGATGCGAATTTTCGCACTTGGTTGGTCAGCATTGTAGGGCACTAGAAATGACCAGTTGTAGATCGCCCAGTTCCACTCGCGGTTGTCAGTGAGCTGCTGGAATGCGTAGTCCGGTGTGGTGAAGGTCAGGCTCTGCCCCTGGGCATTTTTCAGCAGGAAACTTGTGCTGCTCAGGCTCGCGAACTGCGGTGGCGAGGACTTTTCTGCCGGGAATTTTCCCTCTTTCTCGGCCATCCTCCACTCGCCACCTTTCGCGAAACCGATGTCGATAAGCACGGACATTTTCCATGACTTCACACCTGCTGGAACGTTTTTAAAAGTGAGGCCGATCTCGTCCTTGCTGATGGCAATCGCGCACTCGGTGCCACCCTCATAGCGCACCGTCGCATTCGGCCCCGCTGCTTTGACCTCGATCTGTTTTTGGACTGGTTCAAACTCGGGGTAGGTCAGTGTGAAACTGCCGAGGCTCCCGGCTGAGATTTCGATGCCAGCGCCGGTGCTTTGGAGATCAGCGGCAGATGCGGTTGCGCAAACAATCAAGATCAGGCTGAGGAGAAAATATTTCATGACATGATAAGGCGGGCTGAATTCATACCTTCTGTAACTTCCACTTCCCGCGTTTGAAGAGAAGCCAGCTGAAGATGGCGAGTAAAGAGTATGAAACAGGCACGGAAATGAAAACCCCCACTGGACCAAATCCGAGTGATTTCGAGAGCCCCCATGCGATGGGGATTTGCCCCAGCCAAAGGCATAGAAAATTCAAGCCGGCGGGTGTCCAGGTGTCACCAGAACCATTGAAAGCAGACTCAAAGCACATGCCCGCAGCGTAGAGAGGAAATGCGAGGCTCACGATCCATAGGGCCTGCGTTCCAAACGCCACCACCTCTGGATCATGGGTAAACAATCGGATCAACGGATGCGCCAGCAGTACGAAACCAATGCCGACCACGCCCAGGACAATGATGTTGAACTTCATGGCAATCCTGACGGCAGCTTCCGCACGCTCAGGCTTCAGCGCTCCCAGGTTTTGCCCGACCAATGTGGCTCCAGCGTTCGCCAGTCCCCATGCTGGCATCAAGGCAAAGACCACAATGCGAATCGCAATTGTGTAACCTGCAAGCGCTGCGCTGCCGAATTTGTTGAGAATCATGTACAGTCCCAGCCAGCTCGTCGTGCTGACGAGAAGCTGCAGGATGCCGCTGCCGGACTTGCGCAAGACCTCACTGATCACCTTCCGCTCCGGCTTTAAATGCTGCCAGCGCAATTTCACACGACTGTGATTTCCTGCAAGATGCCAGAGCTGATAGAGCACGCCGATGCCACGGCCAATATTCGTCGCAACTGCGGCCCCGGTAACTCCGAGCTCCGGAAAAATCCACCAGCCGAAGATGAAGCAAGGCCCCAGCACGATGTTCAATCCGTTCGCCAGCCAAAGTGTACGCATGGCGATCACGGCATCACCCGCACCGCGAAAGATGGCATTGATGAGGAAGATCAAAAACACGGTGGCATTGCCGCCCAGCATCATGCGCGCAAAGCCGGAGCCGAGAGTCACGATGTCATCACCCGCCCCCATTAGCCGCAGAATGTCCGGAGCAAAATAGCCCAATACAATGCCAATGCCCGTCGCCATCAGCACACCGAGCAGTACGATCTGCCCTGCCGCCTGCGCCGCGAGTTCCGGCTCCTTTTCACCGATGCGGCGGGACACAATCGCTGTGGCCGCAATCGAGATGCCAATGGCCACCGCATAGATGAGGGTCATGATCGACTCTGTGAGGCCCACGACAGCCACGGCTTCTTTTCCGAGCCGTGACACCCAAAACACATCCGCCACCGCAAACAGCGACTCCATGATCATCTCCAGCACCATGGGCACCGCGAGCAGGATGACTGCACGGTTCAGCGGCAGCGCTGTGTAGTCATGTTCCTCACCGCGCAGCGACTGCCGCACGCTGTTCCAAAATGATACCGGCGATGAGCCCTCTTCACTCATTTAAGGAAGCCTTCCCTCATCCACATCCATGTAATGTGTGATGGTCTGAATGTCGTCACGATCTCCGAGGCCGCCATCGGCCTTTCGTTTCGCCAGGATGGCCGTGATGTGGTCATTGATGCCGAGTTTCATCGTGTAGTAGTTCCAGACGAGTTTGTCGGTGTCATTCAGCGGACGGGTCTGCTCCTGGCACCACTGTAAAATCTCCTCGTCTGTGCCGCCTTGCAGCACGCGAGCCTTGAGGTCGTCATAGTTCACGTGCAGAAATGCGGTGCAGGCGGCATCGCTTCCCTTGCCCAGATTGGCATGGAGGTCCTCCCACATCTTGCCTGCGGCATGCAGGCGGATCTTGCCCAGCATGCGCGGGAAGTATTTCAGACCGGCGGTTTCATCAGCAGGGCTGCAAGGCAGGGTGGCAGGATCAGGTTTGGTGGACATGCCGGATGCGTCGCCGGTGCCGCGAATTTGTCAATCAGGCGCTGCTTTTCTGATGCGACAGAAATGCTTCAAAACTTCCGCCAGCCCCAGACGAAGGCGAAAATAGCCGCGCTCCAGGTGACCATGCAGATGCCCCACCACACGCCCCACAGCCCCCAGCCGAGGGTGAAGGCGAGGGTGTGAAACACAATCACAGGCGCGACGAGCTGCCGGTAAATGCCCATCCATAGACCGTAAGCAGGCCTTTTGATACCCTGCATGGCAAAGACGGTGACAAACAAAATCGGATAGGCCGCGAGTGTCACTGACGAGCAGCGCAGGTAGTCGCGCCCGTGACCAATTACGATCAAGTCTTGTGTAAACAAGCGCATGGCAGGATCACGCAGCAGCCACACCAAAAAGCCGCCGAGCAACATCAGACCCGCACCGACCTTCACATTCGTCACCCAGACTTCACGCACGCGATGTGGCAGTCCGGCACCGTGATTCTGCCCTACGATGCTCAGCACAGCCGAGTTCAGACCGATGGCAGGCATGAGCACGATCTGCTCGATGCGTGTAGCGATGCCGGTGGCCGCGACGGCCTCCTTGCCAAAGTGTTTCACGAACCAGGTGATGACAAACACACCCAGCGAGATTGTGAGCATGTTCAGCGCCGCAGGAATCGCCTGTCCTGCAATCCGCCTCAGAATCTGCAGATCGGGTTTGAAATCAGCCCGCCGCAGATCTCGGCAAAACTCCGCCTTGCTGACATGCGACCATAGAAAAATACCACCGCCCATCTGCACGATCACCGTTGCCAGCGCGATGCCGCTCACTCCCAGCGGAGGCAGTCCCGCCCAGCCCCACATCAGCACCGGATTGAGCACGATGTTCGCCACGAAGCCTGCCATGAGAAAATTACGAAACACCCAGGTGGCACCCTGTGCAGACAGCGCCGAGTTCAGGATCATCGGCAATAGGAAGAACACTCCG
>NCCR01000247.1 GCA_002279765.1 Verrucomicrobia bacterium 12-59-8
GCTGTTCAAAATGCATCCGCAGCATCCGAATGCGTTTGCATGGTTTGATTCGGTGGCGCATTCGCTGACCCTTCAGGAAGAAGTCGATCTGCCGGCCGAGTTTGAATTTCCCAAGCAGGGGCCGCTGATCATCGTGGCCAATCATCCGTTTGGGGTGATCGATCCCATCATGCTGGCGCGGTGGGCGGGGCAGTTCCGGCCCGATCTGAAGGTGATGACCAATTCGCTGCTGCTGGCGATGAAGGAACTGGCGGCGCATGTGATTCCCGTGGACCCGTTTGGCGGTGAAGGCTCGGCGAAGCGCAACCTGGCGCCGATGAAAGAGGCCATCCGGCTGCTGCGTGGCGGTGGTGCGCTGATTATTTTTCCAGCAGGTGAAGTGGCCTCCTACAAACCGGGACGTGGCATCGAAGAACCGGCATGGAGCAACCATGTGGGCTCGCTGGTGCGCCGCACGCAGGCGACGGTACTGCCGGTTTATTTCCCGGGCTCGAACAGCGCGCTGTTTCATGCGGCGGGGATGATTCACCCGCGCCTGCGCACGGGCCTCCTGCTGCGCGAATTCTGCAACCGTGCGAACACGCCGGTGCCGATGAACGTGGGGCAGCCCATTCCCTTCTCGCGCCTGAAGAAATTTGAGGATGATGAATCGCTGACGCGCTACCTGCGCATCCACACCTTTGTGCTGCACCAGCGTGGCAAGGAGCAGGAGGCCAAGCTGACGGTCACGGGTGAAAACATTGCGATCATACCGCCTTCTGAGGTTCAACAGGAACACATGGTGGAGGAGATCGACCGCATCCGCGCACGTGGCGGCCGTCTCGTGGGGCAGGGGGGTTTGTCCGTTTATCAGGCGCACTCGCATGAAATCCCGGCGCTGCTGCCGGAGATCGGGCGGCTGCGCGAAATCACTTTCCGCGAGGTTGGCGAGGGCAGCGGCAATGAGGTCGATATCGACAAATACGACCGCTACTACGAGCACCTGATTCTGTGGGATGAAGAGAAGGAGCAGGTGGCGGGAGCGTACCGGCTGGGACGCGCCGATGTGATCTTGCGCGAGTACGGTTCGAAGGGACTTTACACCAGCACGCTGTTTCGGTTTGAGAAGCCGTTCCTCGCGAATCTGGAGCATGCGGTGGAGATGGGGCGCAGTTTCATCATCAAGGCTTATCAGCGCAATCTGGCGTCGCTGCCGTTGCTGTGGAAGGGGATCGCCCACTGGATCGCGCGGAATCCGCACTACAAAAAGCTGTTTGGTCCGGTGAGCATCAGCAAGGACTACAGCAGTCTGTCGCGGAAGATGATCGTGGAGTTTTTGCAGGACAACCGCATGCACCCGCACCTCTCCAGTTTTGTGAAGGCGCGCAATCCCTTCCGCTACATGCGGACGCGGCGGATGATGCGTGAGTTCATCAGCGCGGATTTGCAAAACGTGGATGACTGCTCGGCGCTGATTTCCAGTTTGGAGACGGACGGCAAGGGCATTCCCATTTTGCTGAAGCATTACCTGAAGCTGAACGCGACGCTGCTGAGCTTCAATGTGGACAAGGATTTCTCGTCGGTGGTCGATGGTCTGATCATGGTGGATTTCACGGAGACGGATGCGCGTCTGCTGGCGAAGTACATGGGCGAGGAGAACTGCCGCAAGTATCTGGCGAGTCATAAAAAAGAGGTGGAGTGAGCGGGGGCGGCAACACTCGCCAATAGCTGTGGCGGGGAGGCGGGATGGCGCTGCTGGAGGACGCGGTGGATGAAGGAAGTGCTGGGTTTGCTTTCCGATTTTTGGATTGGTACGCAGGGTCGCATCGCCGAGGCTTCCTCCTTCGCTCTACGAGCTTCGGAGGACACGCGGCTGACCCAGGGCTATAATCCGCAGCTCCGTTGGAGCTGGTGTTTGGCGGGGCGGGATGCCGAAAGAAAGTAACACCGTGACAATAGAGGCGGACTTCAGGTCTCATGGAAGCAGCGAATGACTTCATTCACTGAGCGGCATTCAGGGATGTCCATTCAATGCCTCATGGTATGGTATGATATGCTATTAATTACAAATGCTGGAGATCCCACGAAGAAGAAGCGGCTTAAATCCGGGCGGCTGCGGGGGGGAGTCAGCCTGTTACTCCCCGCGAAAGGTTTCCAGAGCGGCATCCTCCTTCGTTCTGCGAACTACGGAGGACATGTCGGAGTGCCCCGTTCTTCGCTCTTCCTCCTTCGCTCTGCGAGCTACGGAGGAGAGGAGCTACGAAGGGCAAGCTGCGGTCTCGGGGCAAAAAAGGAGCGGCCTGAATTCAGGCCGCTCCGTGAGTCGCTTGGATAGTTAAACAGATGCTGCTGCTTTATTTGTGGGTGCCGTTGGCGGCTGCGATTTCGGGCTCGATGAGGCCGTAGTCGCCATCCTTGCGGCGGAAGAGCAGGGCGAGACGATGGGTCTGCTGGTTGTGGAAGAGGACGAAAGGACGATCGCTGATTTCGAGATCCATCATGGCTTCGTCGGCAAACAGGGGGCGGATTTTGTACTTTTCCTTGTGCACGTAGGACGGGGTGACGTGCTCCTCCTCGGTGTGCAGCACTTCCTGATGGAAGACCTGCTCTTCGATGTGACGGATGGAGACTTCTCCGCGCGGGCGGTGGTTTCTGAGCAGGCGGGTCTTGTACTTGCGCATGCGCCGGGCGATCTTGGCGGTGCTTTCGTCGATGGAAGCATAGATGTCCTCGGTGACGGACTTGACTTCAATGACGATGTGGTCGGCGCAGAAAAGGATGATTTCAGCGATGTGTCGGTGATGGTTCTGAACGTCGAGAACGACCTTGGCCTCAATGATGCGGGGGTAGTCAAGGTGGAGGCCTTCGATCTTCTTGTGGGCGTAATCGCGGATCGCATCCGTGACGTCCATGTGACGTGCGGTGACGATGATGGGGAGGTTGACGTTGTGTTTTTGCATTGTGGTTCTCCTTTTTGGGTTGGATGAAAATAGTTACATGGTGAAGCCCTCGCCGAGGTAGAGGCGGCGGGCTTCATCATCATTGACGAGGAAATCTTTGGTGCCGTGGCGGCGCACCCTGCCCTCGAAAATGAGGTAGGCACGATCCACGATGTTGAGGGTTTCGCGCACGTTGTGGTCGGTGATGAGAATGGCGAGACCCGCGCTGCGCAGCATGCGGATGATCTCCTGAATTTCGCTGACGGCGATGGGGTCCACGCCGCTGAAGGGCTCATCAAGCATGAGGAGCTTGGGCGAGGTGACGAGGGAGCGGGCGATGGTGAGGCGGCGTTTTTCGCCACCGCTGAGAGTGATGGCAAGGTTGTCCGCCACATGATCGATGCCGAACTTTTCCATCAGGGACTGGGTCTGGTCCTCGCGCTCCTGCTTGGAGTAGGGCTGGGTTTCCATGACGCCCATGATGTTTTCACGCACGGTGAGACGGCGGAAGATGGACTCCTCCTGCGGCAGGTAGCCCATGCCGTGCCGGGCCCGCATGTACATGGGCTCGTTCGTGGTGTCTTTGCCATCAAACATGACCTTGCCGCCGTTGGGCTGCACGAGGCCGACGATCATGTAGAAGGTGGTGGTTTTACCGGCGCCGTTGGGGCCGAGCAGGCCGACGATCTCGCCGCTTTTCACTTCGATATCGACGCCATTGACGACGGCACGGCCGTCATAGACTTTTTTGAGTCCTTCGGTGTGCAGCAGGATGCTGCCGTCCGCACCGGAGGCCTCAGCCTCAGCCGTTGCAGGCATGGTCTGCTGAGTGTCTGCAAACTCCAAGGAGGGCAGGGACTCCCCGCCACCAGCCTCTTTCATTCTTTTCTTTCGCGGTGCCATGTTCACTGCTGTGCGGGTGCGGGCGAAGTTTGGCCATTTCTCCGGGGTGTGACCTCTTCTCCTTGGAGAATGAGCGTCTCATGGCCACCGGTCGTGGTCAGCTTGCCGTTCTTGTCGATGATCATGACGCAGCCTGCTTCAGTGGCTTTGTGCAACTGATTGCCCGCCTGAACCTGCGGCCATTCGAGCAGGGTCGTGCGCTGGGTTTTGCCATCATAGATCAGATGTTTGCAGCGGCCGATCTGCAGTTCGCCATCTTCTGAAATTTTCTCGACGGTGACCATGGGACCGCGGGCATCCGCTTTGTCGATGGGAGGTGCGGAGCTGACTTTTTTAGGCGGGGCGAGGATGTCCGAATCTTTGGCCGTGGGGCCGGGGGTTTTGGGCTTGGGCGCACCGAGGACACCGCCGCCTTCCTGTTTGGCCATGTAGATTTCCAGTTCCTCGCACTCGATGTACATCTGCGGATGGCGTGCCTTCACTTCGCCGGTGTAGATGCCGTAGCCAAGGTTGGCGTCAAAGAAGGCGCTTTTCTGCGCGGTGATGTCGATCTGGCCTTTGGTGGCTTTGGGAGCTTCGTCCAGATTCAGGGGCTGCAAAGGCTGGGGCTGGGGGCCGGAGGGAGGGGGTGGAGGCGCCTCGACCACGGGAATACCGGGAGAGGGAGCTGCGGCTGGCGCAGGGGTTGAGGCCGAGGTGGCGGGCGCGGCGCTGCCTGCCGCTCCGGCAGCGGCATTGCCCTGGATCATCGACTGAGCGGCTTGCAGGGCCTTCTGGCGCATCTCGGCGCTTTCGGGGGAGAGCAGGAGTTCCTTGGCCTTGTCCTTGATCTCATCGGGCACTTGTTTGACGGCGGACTTGGCGGCATCCAGGGCTTTGGCCTTGGTCGCGTCATCCACGTTCTTTTTGCGAAAATCAAAGAGCGGACGGATGCCGCCGGGACCTTGCGCCAACGCGCCAGCGCTGCTGATGAGCAGGGCGATGTAGAGAATGGAAGACGTCTTCATGTCACTTGGAAGGGAGTGATTGGGAGGGGGGAGGTACCTCGCCGCTGAGACTGCCGCTGTCAAAGATCACCATGTGGATGTTTCCAGTCATGCGGCCCTGATTTTTGGAGGTGTCGAAGATGAGGCTGTCGCCTTCGATCTCGAAGTCGGCACGGGTTACGCGGCTGCGGTCGGTGCTGCGCAGGATGCCGCCCTGCCCGGCCATCTGATAAAAGGCGGTCTTCAAATCGATGCGGACGTCGTTTTTCGGATCGTCATTGAACATCTGCACCGTCAGATTTTCGGCGTAGATGCGCTCATCATCCACGCGGCGCAGCACGTCGGCGGTGATGATGGAGGTGCGACGACCGGTGGCATCGAAGGAGGGGATGACGGCCCCTTCATTGACGGCTCCGAGCGGGACCATTTTTAGAAAAGCGCTGATGCCGGAATCCGCAGCCGCCGGCTGCTGGGCGGTGGCGAACATGACCAGACCGGCCATCACTCCGAGCGTGATGGATATCGCGAGCCTGCGGCGATACAGCAGCTCAAGTGATGTCACGAACGAGGCCATGAATCTTTCTCAAGGTTTCAACCACTTCGGCGATCTGCGAAAGCGGGATTTGATTGGGGCCGTCTGAAAAGGCTTTGGCAGGATCGGGATGCGTTTCCATGAAAACGCCGTCACATCCGGTGGCGACCGCAGCACGGGCGAGGACGGGGGCAAGCTTGCCATCTCCGCCGGTGGCGGTCCCTAGTCCGCCGGGGCGCTGCACACTGTGCGTCGCGTCCATCACCACACGATATCCGAGCTCCCTCATCCAATAGAGAGATCGCATGTCGGCGACGAGGTTGTTGTACCCAAAGGTGGTGCCGCGCTCAGTGAACATGAAATTCTGGCAGCCGACGCTGGCCAGTTTGTCGGCGATGTTGCGGACATCCCATGGGGCCAGGAACTGCCCCTTTTTGACATTCACGGCGCGACCTGTCTCCCCGGCGGCGACGATGAGATCCGTCTGGCGGCAGAGGAAGGCGGGGATTTGGAGGAGGTCGATGTGTTCTGCGGCCTGTTTGACCTCCTCGACGCTGTGCACATCGGTGGTCACTGGAACACCTAGTTTGGCACCGATTTTGGCGAGGAGCTTGCAGCCAGCCTCACAACCGAGACCGCGATAGGAGGAAATGGCGCTGCGATTGGCCTTGTCGTAGGAGGCTTTGAAAATCCAGCGCCAGCCGTGCTGCTGCGCCATGGCGCCAAGTTTTTCGGCCACATCCCAGATGAATTCCTCGCTCTCGATCACGCAAGGGCCAAGCATCAAGACCGGTTCCGTGCCATCCATCGACACAGCCCCTATTTTCACCACCGGAAGAGAGAAAATCCCCATAAAAACTTAAAAATTTGATTCTGTGAGCGTCGCTCCAGAATCGGTTTTGAAGATTTCCAACCCCGTTGCGCGGCCCGCTGGTTTAAAATGTAGCGGGCGAGGGGGGAAAGACAACGGAAGATTCTCGCAGGAATTTATGCATCCAAACGGCGGACTTCCAGCTCGACGTGAAGAGCAGAGGTGGCTCCGGGGGGGCCGTCGAAGTGGCCGGAGACGGGGGCGGCGTCCTGGTAATCACGGCCGGTGGCGATTTTGATGTGGCGTTCGTCGGCCAGGGTGTCGTTGGTGGGGTCCAGGCCGAACCAGCCTTTGCCGGGAACGTGGACCTCACACCAGGCGTGGGAGGCCTGGGCGCCGCGCAGGTGGG
>NCCR01000248.1 GCA_002279765.1 Verrucomicrobia bacterium 12-59-8
TGATGTGCGCGAGGCGTTCAGCGCCCTTTCGAGCAACATCAAGGCGCGCAATTTCCGCAAGCACCTGGTGGTGAGTTCCTCCCTGCTGCCGCAGTCCCAGCTGCAGGAACTGCTGCTGGAGAATGTGCCGGTCGAAACCATCCTGGGAACGCGTTTTCGCGTGGAGGATGCGGATCACGCGCGCCGCTATCCCTTTTCCATTCCTGCGATCAACACCAAGTTGTCTCAGTCCATCACGGTTCACCTCCTGCCACCGTCGAGAATTGTGGACAAATCCCGCTACGAGGCTGTGCCTTTGCAGATGTGGCGTTTCAATCCTGAACGGCACCCCAACATCCTGCGCTCCCTGAGCCTCTGGGAAAGTCCTGACTGGACCTTCCTGACCGAAGAACGTGAGCCTGGCTTTGCTCTCAGCCGCCTCATGGCTGAGCGCATCACGCTGAATCCTGCTGAAGTGACCGTGCTGATGCGGCAGATCCGCGCCGGGCTCGACCAGGCGGTCGAGTGTGGCGTGCAGCGGGTGGATTTGCATCCCTCCAATATTCTGCTGCGGGTGGGAAAAAATGGTCCGCTGCTCGCTCGTGAGCTTGAGCGGCTGATGCAGAAGCGCCTCGATGCCTGGCCTACGTTTGTCGTGAAGCTCCGTCCGCACATGACCATGCGCAGCTTGTATGAACCGCTTCTGGTGGACATGGACATCACCGAGGTGCAGTTGCAGGAGGAGCATCTGCAAAGCCGCGATTTCCGTCATCGCTCCTTCGTGGCGCTCGCAGGTTATCTGCTGACAGGTGAACGGCAGAGCGGGGGAGTTCCGCAATTTCCTGAATCCATCCCTGAAGCCGCCGCCGCGTATGTGCGCGAGTGCCTCGAATTGACACGTCGTGCGGGCAAAACCCCAAGCCCCGGTGATTTCATCGACAAGTTCGAAGGTCTGCTTTCAGCTCCCACGGTCGATCTGGCCACCCGCTTGCGTGGCAACACGGTGGCGATGGAAGAGATGGAAAGCGTGGGCTCCGTCTCCGATTTTGAAGATGACTGGAATGCGAATGAGGCAGATGCCGGAAATTTTGAGAGCGAGACCGTCTCTCCCATCAAGCGTGGCATCAAGACGCATGACTTTAACCCGTTGCTCCAGCCTAAACGCAAGACCCCCTGGGGTGTATTGGCCGCAGCGGCAGCCGTGGTGATTGGCATCGGCGCATGGATTTTTATGGGCGGCAAGCCGGGACCGACGCCGGAGTCGGTGATTTCATCGTCTGATTCCGAAGGGCCTGCTCACACCCCTGCTGAAACGCAGCAGTCAGCGGTGGCGGTTAAAGCAGTGAAGCCAAGTCCTTCGCAACCTGAAGTCGTCAAACCCCAGCCCGCTCCTGTGGTGGCCGCACCAGCCAAGCCGCCTGTGGCTGAGGTGCCGAATCCACCGGCCAAACCAACGATGCAGGCTGTGGTGGCAGTGCCGAATCCTGTCTCACAACAGAGCTCGCCACCGGAGAGCGGAGCAAAACCGGCGGTCAAGCCAGAGGCGGAAAAGCCAGCAGATACCGTGGCTGCCAATGCTGTGACAGCACCTGCAGCCGCCAGCCCGCAGCCCGTGGTTGCGCCCACCACGCCCAGCAGCCCGCAACCTGTGGTTGCGCCGGTCTCCCCGGCGACTGCTGGCAAGCTTCCTGAAAAGGCCCCCATCACAATTCGCCGTGCCATCGTTCCTTCCAAAGAGGAGATCGACCGCATGAAACAGGGACAGGTCGAAAACAGAACCGGGCAGCTTCCGGTCATGTCCACTGCGTCTCCTTTGCCGCCTAAACGAAACGAAACACCGTGATCCCTGCTGTTGTCCGTATTTCAATATTGCAGCCGTTTCACCGTGGGATTCCTCACGAAAGAGCGGAATTTGCTTGGACTCCCGCCGCACTCACAGGTAAAAGTACTTTTGTGGAGATAAGTGCCGCAAACAATGTCGCTTTTGATTGCGAAGTCCGGGCCTGCCGGACGGATGGATCACCGGCATGGTGTGGCTGGTGGCGTCTCCCATATTCAATTGCAGCCAGTACACATTACATTAGAAACCGAGAAAATTAGGAGAGACTGATGAAGGTCAACAACACTATCGTTATTTCAATCGGTCAGGCAGGCAATCAGATTGCCGCGTCTTTCTGGAAAACCATTTGTCAGGAACACGGCATCGATCCGCTCACGGGGCAGACCGCCCAAGGGCAGGCTCCTCGCGGCAACTGGAGCGCGTTTTTCAGCAAGCTCGGCGAATCGACCTCGGGCAGCTATGTCCCCCGTGCAGTGATGGTGGATCTGGAGCCAAGCGTGATCGACAACATCAAGGCCACCTCCGGTTCGCTCTTCAATCCAGGCAACCTCATCAGCCGCACCGAAGGTGCCGGTGGCAATTTCGCCGTCGGTTATCTGGGTGCTGGGCGCGAAGTTCTGCCTGAAGTCATGGGCCGCCTGGATGCCGAAATCGACAAGTGCGACAACGTCGGCGGCATCCTCGTTTTGCACGCCACGGGCGGTGGTTCCGGTTCTGGTTTTGGCGCTCTGCTCATTGAAACCGTCAAAGAAAAGTATCCTGAGTTCCCAGTGCTGAGCTGCGCGGTGCTGCCTTCTCCCCAGGTTTCCTCGGTTGTCACCGAGCCTTACAACACGGTCTTTACCCTCAACACGCTGCGCCGTTCGGCAGACGCCTGCCTCATCTTCGACAATGAAGCGCTGTTTGAACTCGCCCACCGCAAATGGAACATTGAGAGCCCGACCGTCGATGATCTCAACCTGCTCATCACCGAAGCGCTGGCAGGCTTGACCGCCTCCATGCGTTTCAGCGGCTTCCTCACCGTTGAAATCAGCCTGCGTGAGCTTCTCACCAATCTGGTGCCGCAGCCTTCGCTGCACTTCCTCATGTGCGCTTTTGCACCGCTGACGCCTCCGGACCGCAGCAAGTTCGAAGAAATGGGCGTCGAGGACATGATCCGCAGCCTGTTCGACAACGGCTCAGTCTTTGCCGCTTGCTCACCCATGGAAGGCCGCTTCCTCAGCACCGCAGTGCTCTATCGTGGCATCATGGATGACAAACCGCTCGCGGACGCCGCCCTTGCCGCCATGCGCGAACAACTGCCGCTCACCTACTGGATCCCCACCGCATTCAAGATCGGCTACGTCGAGCAGCCGGGCGTCTCGCACCGCAAGAGCATGGTGCTGCTTGCCAACAACACCGAAATCGCCCGCGTGCTTGACCGGATCTGCCACAACTTTGACAAGCTCTGGCAGCGCAAGGCCTTCGCCAACTGGTACCTCAACGAGGGCATGTCCGAAGAACAGATCAACGCCCTGCGTGCTTCCGCTCAGGAACTCATCCAGAGCTATCAGGTCGCCGAAGAAAGCGGCGCCAAAGCCAAGGTTCAAGACAGCGCGTCCGATATCCCACGCAGCAGCGCTAGTGGAGATGACAGCCGCAGCAGTGGCATGAGTCTGCGTGACCTCGTTGATCGTCGTCGCGCCTAAAAATAGCAAATCAGGCAATAGATAAACACCAGTTTGGAGGAACACCCGTGAGAGAGATTCTGAGCATTCATGTCGGACAATGTGGCAATCAAATCGCCGACCGTTACTGGCGGCTGGTACTTCGTGAGCATGGCCTGACCGAGTCCGGCACGCCGAAAGATGGCAACATGTCGGCTGCGGCCAATGCCAATCTGGAAGTCTTCTTTCACAAGGTGCGTGATGGGAAGTACGTCCCCCGCGCCGTCCTTATCGATCTCGAACCCGGTGTCATCGCGCGTATCGAAGGCGGCGACATGGCGCAGCTTTTTGACGAGAGCTGCATCATCCGCAAAATCCCCGGTGCCGCCAACAACTGGGCGCGTGGTTACAATGTCGAAGGTGAGCGCATCATCGACCAGATCATGAATGTGATCGACGCCGCCGTCGAAAAGACCAAGTCGCTGCAGGGCTTCCTCATCACCCACTCCATCGGTGGTGGTTCCGGCTCCGGTCTGGGCTCCCTCATCCTTGAGCGTCTGCGCCAGGCTTATCCCAAGAAGCGCATCTTCACCTTCTCGGTCGTTCCTTCGCCGCTGATTTCCGACTCCGCCGTCGAGCCCTACAACGCCATCCTCACGCTCCAGCGCATTTTGGACAATGCGGATGCCGCCGTGCTGCTCGACAACGAAGCGCTCTTCCGCATCGCCAAGTCGAAGCTGCATCGCAGCCCGAACTACATGGACCTCAACCACATCATCGCCCTCATCATGAGCTCGGTGACGGCGTCCCTGCGTTTCCCTGGCAAATTGAACACTGATTTAAGTGAATACGTGACCAATCTGGTGCCGTTCCCCGGCAACCATTTCCTTACCGCTTCGTTTGCCCCGATGCGTGCGCCCGGTCAGGAAGGACAGGTTCGCATCAATTTCCCTGACATTGCCCGTGAGACCTTCTCGCAGGACAATTTCACGGCTGCCATCGACTGGACCAACGGCGTGTATCTCTCCGCCTGCGCACTTTTCCGTGGCGATGTGAAGGCCAAGGAAGTCGAAGAAAACATGGCCGCCATTCGCAAGAGCCTGAACTTCGCCAGCTACGTTCCTACAGGCATCAAAATGGGGGTCGCCGAAACCGCCCCGGAAGGCTTCGCCTCCAGCGGTCTCGCTCTGGTCAATCACACCGGCATCGCCGCTGTATTTGAGCGCCTCATCACGAACTTTGACATCATGTTCGACAACCATGCCTACACGCATTGGTATGAGAACAACGGTGTCTCGCGCGAAATGATGGCGCATGCGCGCAATACCATCGTCAATCTCGCTCAATCCTATCGCGACGCGAGCTAGCCCCGATTTTACCGCTTACGCGGCCCAGCGACTTATTCTCTTCAACCAACGTGGATACTGCCTTGGAGCGTCAAATTGCCTCCGCCTCCCGGAGCGTTGAGGAGGCGCGGAGGCTTGCATATCACGATCCGGCTCGTGTCGGTGCGCTGGTTGAGCAGATCAGCGTGCTGGCGGACCTGCGCCAGAAGGAAGGGGATTTCCGCAAGGCCGAGTCGCTTTATCGTGAAGCACTCTTCCGGGCACAGGAATTGCGCAAGCAGGATCCCGATCTGCTGACCGGCATCTACTCGCTGCTCGCCCACCTTTACGATCGCTGGGGCCGCATGGACAAGGCCGCTGAGTTCTATGAACTGGCCCTCACCATCAGCGCCAACAATGGCCTGGAGGACAGCGACAAGGTGGCCACCATCAAAAACAACCTCGCGATGATTTTCAAACAGCTCCGGCAGTTTGAAAAAGCCGAAGGCTACTACTGTGAAGCGCTGGAGACTTTTCAGCGTCTCGACGGCGAGCAGAGCTCACGTGTTGCCTCCGTGTACAACAACCTCGGCGTTCTCTATTACAGCAGCATGGACGTGGACCGTGCGCAGGCCATGCACGAGCGCGCTCTCGCCATCCGGCAGAATCTCAACGAAGGCCAGATGGATCCCGCCGACCTCTCGCAGACCTTCATCAATCTGGGAGCCGTGTACAAAGCCTCGGGGGATTTCCAGAAGGCCGAGGCCTGCGTGGAGCGCGCCAAGCGCATTCGCGCCGCCATGAATGGGTATCACCCCAACCCTCGCCGCTCAGCCTCACTGCTGATCGACAAGAGTCTTTAGGGTTCCGTCGAGGGGCTGTTCGTCCTCAGTACAATTCCACTGGCGAACGCTTCCCATCCTCGACACTGAGGTTCTTTGCCCCTTCTTCGCCGAGCGTATCCACGCGAAGCTGCCAGATATCGCGGTTGATGGCGGCGAAGCGGTCGAGATCAAACGTGTCCGGTGCCACCAGCCGTTTTTTGGTTTTTTGGATCCGTTCAAGCGCATCATGCAGCACCGGACCTTCGACCCCATCAAGGTGCTCGCGCGCCAGTTCCACCATTTCGACTCGGTGGCAGATCATGACGAGATCGTTGCCGGCGTGCACAGCCTCCTGAATGGCCTGCTCGAAAGTGACCTCATTCAAGATCGCTCCCATGTCGAGGTCGTCCGTCATGGCCAGGCCATCGAAGGCATACTGATCGCGCAGCAGCTTCGTCACGATGTTATGGCTCAGGCTTGCAGGCCAGCGACCACGATCGGGGTCATAGGCGGTGTAGTTGCTGTGGCAGGTCATCACGCAGTCGAGCTCGGGCAGCAGGGCGGAGTAGGGCAGCAGTTCGCTGCGTTCCATCTCTTCGCGGCTTTTGGTGATGACGGGAAGGAACTCATGCGGATCGCATTCCGCCGGGCCATAGCCGGGAAAATGTTTGCCGCAGCTCAGGATGCCCTCGGCACGCATCGCTCGATTAAAGATGCCGGCGTTGTCGATCACCTGCTGCGGATTGCGACCATAGGTGCGTCCTTTGAGCGAATTGTCCGCTGCGTCATCATATGAGATGTCCAGCACCGGGCAGAGATCGAGATTGAAACCGAACTGGCGCAAAACCTGGCCGGTAAGCTTGCCATGGCGTTTGATCAGCGCGGGATCTCCTTTGTCGCGCAGCGATTGCGCGTTCGG
>NCCR01000039.1 GCA_002279765.1 Verrucomicrobia bacterium 12-59-8
GGCGTGCAGGCTCCCGCTGGGCCGAAGCTCGACGGCATCAGCCTGCGGACCCTGCTGGAAGACAAGGAGTCTGCCTGGCCGGAGCGCACGCTCTTCACCCACAATCCCATCGACGAAACGAACAAGTTTCCCGGTGCCGTGCGCACGCAGCGTTATCGTCTCGTGCGCGAGATCAAAGGTCCGGCCGGTGGCTCCAAGGCCAAGGCGAACGATGACAGCGCCACACCGTGGCAGCTCTACGACATGGCCGCCGATCCCGGCGAAGACAAGGACATCGCCAAGGAGAATCCTGAGATTGTGAAGGAACTCAGCGCGAAATATGACGCATGGTTTGCCGACACCTCCAGTGAAGGCTTGCAGCGTTTCCCACTGCCCATCGGCCACACGGAGCAGAACCCCGTGGAGTTGCACGCGCCGCAGGCCTACTACGACAAGCCGTTGCATTTCGCGAGCGGCCCGGGATTCGCCAACGACTGGCTCACGAACTGGACGGACGCGAAGGCAAAAGTGTGGTTCGAGATCGATGTCACCACGGGGGGCGAGTATGACGTCGAACTCGCCTACGACTGCCCGGCGGAGGACGCGGGCTCTAAGATCCGACTCAGCGTGGGTGCTGCCGCACAGGAAGCCACCGTTGCCACCGCGCCGATCCAGGACATTCCCCTTCCCCATCGGGATGAAGTCGGAAAGGAGCGCTATCGCAACCGCCAATGGGCCACGCTGAAGCTCGGCACGGTCAAGCTGCCGCAAGGTCCGGCAAGACTCACGCTCGAAGCCTTGCTCATGCCTGGCACGCAGGTAATGGCCTTGAAGCATGTGCAGCTGACTCTGCGTTGAGTCGTCTGACACAGTCGATGCCCTCCGTCTTTTACTCAACCTTCCGCATGAAACTCACCACCCTCCTTCTTTCGTCATTCTTCCTTTGGCAATCGTCATTCGCGGCCGACCCGCCGCCGAACATCCTCTTCGCCATTGCTGATGACTGGGGCCCGCATGCGAGCGCCTACGGCACGCCGTGGGTGAAGACGCCGAACTTTGACCGCGTGGCCAAGGAAGGCCTGCTCTTCAGTCAGGCCTACACGCCAAATGCGAAGTGTGCGCCCTCACGCGCCTGCATTCTCACGGGGCGCAATTCATGGCAGCTCAAAGAAGCGGCGAATCACATCTGCTACTTCCCGCCAGAGTTCAAAGGCTGGGGCGAAGCCCTGGCGGAGAAAGGCTGGAACGTGGGCTACACCACCAAAGGCTGGGGCCCCGGTGTCGCGAACGATGTGAATGGCAAACCGCGTCAGATGACGGGTACGCCTTACAACAAGCGCAAAGCGGAAGCACCGACGCCCGAGATCCTGAACTGCGACTACGCGGCCAATTTCAGCGACTTCCTCAATGCCGCACCGGCTGACAAGCCCTGGTGCTTCTGGTATGGCAGCGTGGAGCCGCATCGCGGGTATGAATTTGGCAGCGGCGTCGCCAAAGGCGGCAAGAAGCTCACGGACATTGACCATGTACCCGCCTACTGGCCGGACAACGACGTGATCCGCAATGACATGCTCGACTACGCCTTTGAGGTGGAGCATTTCGACCGGCATCTCGGACGCATGATCGCCGATCTCGAAAAACGCGGCCTGCTGGAGAACACACTCGTCATCGTCACCGCCGACCACGGCATGCCTTTCCCGCGCAGCAAAGGAAACGCCAACGTGCAGGCCAATCATGTGCCGCTGGCGATGATGTGGAAGAAGGGCATCCTACAGCCGGGCCGCACGATCAGCGATTTCGTGAGCTTCGTCGATCTCGCACCGACCTTTGTCGATGTCGCCGGTTTGAAATGGGGCGACACCGGCATGGCGGAGTCACCTGGACACAGCCTGACGGATCTCTTTGCCAACAAGCCCGCGCATGTGCGTGATCACGTGCTCATTGGCAAAGAGCGTACCGATGTGGGCCGCCCGCATGACTGGGGCTACCCCATCCGCGCCATCGTGACAAAGGACAGCGTCTTCATCGAAAACTTCGAACCCACGCGCTGGCCTGGTGGCAATCCCGAGACCGGCTACATGGACTGCGATGCCGGAGCCACCAAGAGCTACATCCTCGACGCGCACCGCAAAAACCCCACTGATCCCTTCTGGCAGCTCTGCTTCGGCCTGCGCCCCGGCACTGAATTCTACGACCTCAAGTCAGACCCCGATTTCGTGAAAAACCTGCCTGCTGATCCACGCGCCACCGCATTGCAGAATCAACTTTACACCGAACTCAAGCAGCAGGGCGATCCCCGCATGTTCGGCCAGGGCGACATCTTTGACAAATACGAGCACGCCTCCAAGGCCAACGTCGGCTTCTACGAAAAATTCATGCGCGGGGAGCCTATGAAAGCCGGGTGGATCAACCCCACCGACATCGAGCCCCGGCCCGTCCTACCCTGAAACCTCGCTCATGACTCAGTGCGTCAGGATGTCATCCATGCCGCCCGGCTTGTCGTGCGTACCCAGCCGGTCAACGATCGTGGCGCTGGCTTCATTGAGGCCGAGCACTTCGACCTCCTTGCCCTCGCGGCGAAACTTCAGCACGACTTTGTCGAGTGAGGCCACGGCAGTGAGATCCCAAAAATGGGCATGCGTCACATCCAGGCGTACTTTGGCCACGGCCTCTTTGAAGTCGAACTCGCGCACGAAACCCGCTGACGAGGCAAAGAAAAGCTGGCCGATGATGGTGTAGGTGCGGCAGGCTCCTGCTTCATCCAGGGCGCTGCTAACGCGCAGGAAATGCGCGACCTTCCGCGCAAAGGACAACGCACTGAGCAGCACGCCGACGCCCACGCCCAGCGCCAGATTGTGAGTCAATACGACGACCAGCACCGTGGAGATCATGACGAGGCTGGATGATTTGGGGTGCAGGCTCATGTTGCTGAAGGAAACCCACGAGAAAGTGCCGATGGACACCATGATCATCACCGCGACGAGTGCCGGCATGGGGATCTGCTTCACCCAGGGGCCGAGCACGACGAGCAGAATGAGCAGGAACAACCCTGCTACAAAAGTGGACAACCGTCCGCGACCACCTGACCGCACATTGATGACGGACTGGCCGATCATCGCACAACCGGCCATGCCACCGAAGAGCCCTGCCACGATGTTGGCGATGCCCTGGCCGCTGCATTCGCGGTTTTTGTCGCTGGGCGTGTCCGTCATTTCATCGACGATTTGCGCAGTAAGCAGCGACTCCAGCAGTCCCACGCAGGCGAGACCGGCGGAGTATGGCAGCACGATCCAGAGCGTCTCCAGCGTCCAGGACACCTGCGGCCAGAGGAACATGGGCAGCGCATCCGGCAGATCGCCGAGGTCGCCCACACGCCGCACATCCAGCTTGAAGACAATGGCGATGATGGTCATCACGATGATCGCCACCAGCGGTGACGGCACCGCTTTCGTCACACGCGGCAGGAGATAGATGATGGCCAACGCTCCGGCGACCATAGCATACATCGCGATGCCCGCTCCTTTGAACTCGGGGAGCTGGGCCATGAAGATGAGAATGGCGAGCGCATTGACAAAGCCCGTCATCACCGACTTCGAAACAAAGCGCATCACATCACCGATGCGTGCGATCCCTGCGATGATTTGAAACACGCCCGTCAGCAGCGTGGCGGCCAGCAGGTATTGCAGGCCGTGCTCCTTCACCAGGGTGACCATCAGCAGCGCCATGGCGCCCGTGGCGGCGGATATCATGGCTGGGCGGCCGCCAAAGAACGCCGTCACCACCGCAATGCAGAACGAGGCATACAGCCCGACCTTGGGGTCCACTCCGGCGATGATGGAGAATGCAATCGCCTCCGGGATGAGCGCCAGTGCCACGACGAGGCCGGCCAGCAGATCGGCGCGGATATTGGAGAACCATTCCTGAGAGTAATTTTTGGAGAACACGAAAACGATGGGGGATGAGAGATGAAGCGACGAAACTCCCGCAACGGTCGGCACACAGCCGCTTAACCAAGCCCACGTGCCGGTCCGTCAGGACCGCACCAACCTCGGAAGATGTCAGGAAACAGTGCATTCTTCGTGCCGCCTGATGGGGCGGCAGGCAACCATTTTCCGTTCGCCGCCTGTCACAGTTTTGAGTGGCAAGACCCTCGCGCAGCCCGCGTTTCCACAGCATGCGCCTCGCTCTGCTCTCCCTCGTTTCCGTGTTTCCTTCTCTTCGACCGCTTCTCCAGAGCTGCCTACGCTGCACAGTGCTGGCTCTCGCGCTAGGCACGGCGGGGATTCCGCAGGCGTCCTATTCGGTGCCCCCCAACATCCTTTTCGTCCTATCTGACGACCACAGCTACCCCTACCTCGGCTGCTACGGGCGGCCGGAGATGAAGACGCCGAACCTCGACCGCATCGCCGCTGAGGGAATGATGTGCCGCCGCATGTTCACAGGTGCGCCGCAGTGTGTGCCCTCACGCGCCGCCATCATGACCGGCCGCTCCCCGGTGGCCTGCCGGATCACGCGGTTTTCGTCGCCGCTGCCGAGGGACGAAATCACCTTCCCGGAAATCTTGAAGAAGGACGCAGGCTACTTCGTCGGCTGCTGCGGCCGCACCTACCATCTCGATGGTTCAGGTCGCGGACCTGAGGCATCCGCGCAGGTGTTTGAGGAGCATCACATGGCCACCTTCAAAGATCGCTTTGATTACGTCGATGCGACCGGGCAGGACAATGTGCCAGCGAAGATGAACGAATTTTTTGACCAGCGGCCGAAGGACAAGCCCTACTTCCTATGGGTCGGTTTCAGCGATCCGCATCATGCCTGGAACTCCGGCAAAAACCCGCCTGACCCCACGAAGCTCAAGGTGCCAGGCTACCTGCCGGACCTGCCCGGTGTGCGCAGCGACCTCGCCGCTTACGAAGGCGAGATTGAGCATTGCGATGGCGACTTCCAGCGCGTGCTCGACATCGTCAAGGAACGCGCCGGGCTGGAGAACACGCTCGTCATTTTCATGGGCGACAACGGCATGGCCTTCCCCAGCGGCAAAGGCTCGCTGCACGATCCCGGATTGAACGTGCCGCTGCTCGCGTGGTGGCCCGGCGTGATCAAACCCGGCGGCGACTCCAGCGCGCTCATCTCTGGTGAAGACATCGCGCCCACCTGCCTCGAAGCTGCCGGACTTGCAGTGCCCGAGCGCATCAGCGGTGTGAGCTTCCTGCCTCTGCTCAAAGGCGCGAAGTTTGAAAAGGAGCGCCAGCACATCTTCGCCGAACGCGGTCCGCACGGCAGCGCCACCTTCAATGAAAGCACCACCGCCAGCGGTGTGGACTACAGTCGCTGCGTGCGCAGCGCAGGCTACAAGCTGATCTACAACGTCACCCCCAACATGCGCTACACGCCCGTGGACAGCGGGAACGATCCGAGTTGGAAGGACATCGTCAAAGCGCACGAAGACAAGGCACTCGCCACCGAGTTTGAAGATCTGTGGTTCACCAGCCCGCGCCCGGTGTATGAACTCTACGACCTCAAGGAAGACCCCGATGAGCTGCACAATCTTTACGGTCAGAAGGGTCTGGAAGCAGCCACGCTGGAGCTGAAGACCGCACTGCAAAAGAAGATGATCCTCGACTTCGACTACCTGCCGCTGCCCATCGCTGGAGATGCCAAACCCAAGGGCAAGGCCGCAGCCAAGAACGATCCCAATCGCGCCGACATGTTCAAGAAGCTGGACACCGATCACGACGGCAAGCTCAGCCCCACGGAGTTCAGCGCCAAACGCAATCCCGCAGACGCCGCTGCATGGTTCAAAGCTCGCGACATGGACGGCAATGGCTCCATCGACGAAGCCGAATACATCGCCCGCACCGTGCCAAATCCTCCCAAACAATAACTTAACCTCCTCCTCCAATCATGAAACACCTCCTTATCTTCCTCTCTCTCGGTCTGTCCCTCCGCGCAGACACCGCCATCCCACTCTTCTCCGATGACTTCTCCCGCGAAGAAGCCACACCGGGCAAGGAAGACATCGGCAACGGCTGGACCAGCAACAGTGCCTGGCGCGCCAAGGGGCATCAGCAGGTGGATCTCATCGACGGCGTCATGCACGTCACCAAGCATGCCGAGGCGGATCACGGTGTCGCCATCTTCCACAACGTCGAATTTCAGGACGGTATTGTGGAGCTGAAATTCAAACTCGACGAAGGCGATGATCTCGGCGTCGATTTCGTCGATCGCGAACTCAAGACCGTGCATGCCGGCCATCTCTGCATGGCACGCGTCACCAACAAAGCCGTCACGCTCACCGATTCCAAGACCGGCGGCATGAACAACGAAATCCGTGAGCGCCGTGTGAAAGGCGATAAGTCCCCCGAACTCGCCGCGCTGCTCAAGACGAAGTCCAAATCCTTCAAGCTCGACCTCAAGCCGAACGAGTGGCATACGATGAACATCAAAATCGTCGGCGATCAGATGACCGTCCGCATCGACGACCAGGAAGCCGTTTCATTCAGCAGCGAAGGCATCGCCCATCCGACGAAACGCATGATCACCCTCGCGGTGAACAAATCGGCGGATGTGGATGACGTGAAGGTTTCCAAGCTGAAGTAGGATGGGTATGGCGACAGCCCGCCTGTCCATGAGCGTGTGGACTCGGCAGCCCCCGTTGCTTTGGTGTTCCGACCCCAGGTTTACTGCGAAAGCAGGGACGGACGCCGCGTACTCTCTGGCACCATGACCAACCGCCGCCGCTTCCTTGCCACCACTGCCCTCGCTTTTCCGTTCATCGCACATGGAGCCGCACCAGCGGAGAAGATCATCGAGACGAAGGTGATCTCCCAGCAGCCGGAGTTTTACCATGGCTGGCCGACCGTGGCGCGCAGGCAGAATGGCGAGCTGTGGGTCTCGTGGTCCGGTGGCCGTGAATCGCATGTGTGCCCCTTCGGGCAGGTGCATGCGATGACCTCACGTGACAACGGCGCCACCTGGACCTGGCCGCGTGTGCTGCTGGACACCGCCACGGATGATCGCGACTCCGGCGCGCTGGAAACCGCGAAGGGCACGCTCATCGTCTCCACCTTCACGTCACTGGCCTATGAAGATCATTTCAAAAAGGCCAGCACCTTTGCCGAGCACACGGACAAAGGCTGGACCTCGAAAACCATGCCTCAGGAGCAGTTTGCAAAATGGAAGGCCGCACACGAGCGCCTGAATGATGTAGAGCGCAAAGCCGAACTCGGTGAATGGGTGATCCGCTCCACCGATGGCGGCAAGTCCTGGTCCACCCGCATCCCCACCATCGTGAACAGCCCGCATGGCCCCATCCAGCTCAAGGATGGACGCCTGCTCTATGCGGGCAAGCAGCTCTGGTCCGCTGACAAAAAAATCGGTGTCGCAGAGTCTAAAGACGACGGCATCACCTGGCAATGGCTCGCGGAAATCCCCGCCCGTAATGGTGACAGCATCTCCAGGGGCTACCACGAACTGCATGCGGTGGAGGCGGCGGACGGCACGCTCATCGCACAGATTCGCAATCACAACGAAGCGAACAAAGGCGAGACGCTGCAGAGCGAATCCAAGGACGGTGGCAAGACCTGGAGCGAACCTCGCTCTCTCGGCGTGTGGGGTCTGCCCTCCCACCTGCTGCGCCTGCGCGATGGCCGCCTGCTCATGACCTACGGCCATCGTCGCAAGCCCTACGGCAATCAGGCCCGCGTCAGCAGCGACAACGGCCAGACCTGGAGCGAGGCGATGATTGTCTCCGGTGACGGCATCGGCGGTGATCTCGGCTACCCTAGCACCGTCGAGCTGGCCGATGGCACGCTGCTCACCGTCTGGTATGAAACTATGAAGGAAACGAAACTCGCCGTGCTGCGCCAGGCAACGTGGCGGATTGAGTGATCGACGCGGAGAATTGCGTACCTAGATCATCCTGTGAAAATCATTCCTCTACTGTCGGTTGTCGTGGCGCTTCTCAGTCCACTGCAGGCCAAGCCGCTCAAACTTACCTCACCGCTTGATTACCAAGTCTTTCAACGCAGGGATGCGCACAAGGGGACCATGGCCATCTCCGGCGTCTTCACGAAGATGCCAAACGAGGTCTTGGCACGATTCGTTGTGAATGGAAAAACGAGCGACTGGATACCCCTCACCGTGGCGAGCGACGAATTGTCATTCAAAACAGGGCTTGAGCTGCCCGCTGGGGGCTGGCATCGGCTGGAGCTTCAAACGAAGCTGAAAGGCGAAGTGATCGAAGAAGCGACGGTCGAACATATCGGAATCGGCGAAGTTTTTATTGTCGCCGGACAATCGAACTCCGCGAATCACGGCGAGGAAAAGCAATCCACACAAACAGGTCGTGTCGCCACCTTTGATGGCCGGCGGTGGCAGCTTGCGAATGATCCGCAACCTGGTGCCAGTGGCCAGGGCGGCAGTTTCATGCCACCGCTTGGTGATGCGCTGGTGAAGAAGTTCAATGTGCCCATCGCATTCATCCCCTGCGGCATTGGTGCGACGAGCGTGCGCGAATGGTTGCCGAAAGGGGTGACGTTTCCCCATCCTCCCACCATCGAATCCCGTGTGCAAAAGCTCCCCGGTGGCATGTGGGAGAGCCGAGGAGATGCGTATGCCAGATTGCTTGAGCACATGCAAAACGCTGGCCCGCATGCCTTTCGCGCCGTGCTCTGGCATCAGGGTGAAAGTGATGCGAACCAGAAAGACACGACACGCACGCTGCCAGGAAAGCTGTATCGCGAGTATCTGGAAAACATCATCACCAACTCCCGCCGCGACATCGGCTGGAAGGCCCCGTGGTTTGTCGCGCAGGTCAGTTATCATGTGCCGGGAGATGAGGCGTCCCCTGACATTCGCGCAGCACAGGCAGCGCTGTGGCAGGATGGCGTCGCGCTGGCAGGGCCGGACAGCGATGCGCTCAAAGGCGAGCTGCGCGAGCGCCATGGTCAGGGTGTCCACTTCAGCGGCGCAGGCCTGCGTGAGCATGGCAGCCGCTGGGCCGCTCAGATCATCCCCTGGCTGGACCGGGAGTTGAAATGAAGTGTTCTGCGCGAAAGACTCGGGCCTGCCGCCCGCTTCTTATTCCCATGCTGCGCCATCTCCTGCTCTCCACGCTATTCATCACGCCCTGCCTCGCTGAGTCCAACTGGCCGCAGTTTCGTGGCGAAGGCGGACTCGGCATCGGCACAGGTAAACCGCCGGTGGAGTTTTCGAGCGAGAAGAATCTGAAGTGGAAGGTGGAGGTACCGTTTGGGCATTCGTCTCCCTGCATCTGGCAGGACAAGATCGCGCTCACGGGGCTGGATGGCGGCAAGCTGGTCACGATTTGCCTGAACCGCGCCGATGGCCGCGAGCTGTGGCGTGCTGCGGCTCCTGCGGAGAAGGTCGAAGGCGCGCACCGTATCGGCAGTCCGGCCACGCCGACGTGCTGCACAGACGGCACGCATTTGATCGCTTACTTCGGCTCCTACGGTGTGCTGGTGTACGATTGGACTGGCAAGGTGCTGTGGCAGAAGCCGCTGCCCGTGCCCATCGTGGAGTTTGGCACCAGCGCCTCGCCCATCATCGCGGATGGCAAGGTGATCATCGTCGCGGATCAGGACGTCGGCAGCTATATGATCGCACTGGAGGTGAAGACGGGCACGGAGGTGTGGCGCGTGGACCGCAGTGAATTCCGCCGTGGCTTTTCGACGCCGTTTGTGTGGCGGCATGACGGCATCGAGGAACTCATCGTGAGCGGATCACTCTGGACGCGCAGTTACGACCTCAAGGATGGCAAACAGCGCTGGTCCGTCGGCGGCATGGCGCGGGTGTCCAACACCAGCCCCGTGGCCATGGGAGACATTCTGCTCCTCTGCGGTTGGAACGTCGGCGGTGACGAAGACGACCGCGTGGAGATGGAGCCGCATGACGCCTTCCTCGCCGCGCACGACGCCGACAAAAACGGTCTGCTCACCGAGACGGAATTTCCCGAGGGCCCACTGCGCGCCCGCTTCACCATCATCGACGCTGACAAAGACGGCAAAGTCACCCTGGTGGAGTATGACGCCATGCGCGCAATGTTTGCGAAGGCCGCGAACCAGCTCTTTGCCATCAAGGCCGGCGGCAGCGGCGACATCACGGACACGCATGTCCTCTGGCGGCAGACGAAGCACCTGCCCTATGTGTTCTCTCCTGTCATCAACCACGGGCGCGTCTTCACCGTGAAAGGCGGTGGCCTCGCGTCCGCTTATGACGCCAAAAGCGGCAGCCCCATTTATCAAGCCGAGCGCCTCGATGCCTCCGGCGAATACTACGCCTCCGCCGTGACCGCCGATGGCCGCGTGTACGTCACATCCCAGCGCGGAGTCGTCTCCGTGCTCGACGCCACCAGCGACACGTTGAAAGTGCTGGCCAAAAACGACCTCAAAGCGCCTGTGTTCGCCTCCCCAGCGATTGTGGATGGCGTGATTTATGTGCGCACGAATAAGCATTTGTGCGCGTTTGGGGAATCAAAGTAGCCCTCCTCTTGCGGAACTGGGAAGCGCACCAAGTCCGCGCTCGAAGGCGCGCCCAACGAACTCAGCTTCTACGCCACCGAAAGCTACTGGACCGGCAAGAGCAGCCAGCTCCGCCGCTACACCCTGCGCCTCGACGGCTTCGTCTCCATCCGCGCTCCCATGAGCGGCGGAGAGATGACCACCAAGCCCCTCACCTTCACCGGCAAAGCGCTTACCTTGAACTTCGCCACCTCAGCTGCGGGTGGCATTCAGGTGGAGATCCAAGACGCAAGTGGCAAGCCCATCCCCGGCTTCTCCCTCGCCGACACCACCCCCACCTTCGGCGATTCCATCAACCGCACCGTCACTTGGAAAAACGGTGGTGATGTGAGTTCACTCGCGGGGAAAGCCGTGAAGCTGCATTTTGTGCTGAACGACGCGGATTTGTACTCGATCAAGTTTGAGTGAGGGGAGGCAGGCCGGTTGCGGCCTTGAGCAGTGGACTGAGCACCACCTTTTCAGCTCATTTGCGGCGCTGTGCAGGGCCTGAAAATAAGTCAACCATGAGTCAAGTTGTGAGTCAGGCAGCCTCCAGGTGCGTCTTCGTCTGAAACGCTAGGCGGAAATGATCGCCAGGATGCGCTTGAACTCCGCAAGGAACCTGTCCTTGTTTCTTGTAGGATGTGCGACATGAAACGGTCCTCAAGCTCGCGCAGCAGCCATTCGGAAAGCGCGTAGCGCTGACACTACCGTAGCCGTGGGTGCCAACCCACGGAACCGCGTGCCCCATGCCTGCCGAAATCCGTGGAACCGCGTAGCGGTGACACAAAGCTCCGCCATCTCCACCGGCACATCATCTCACTCACTCACGCGATATATTTTTCGTCATATTTGATTTTCGCCTCGCTGAGCATCCGGCGGTATTCCTCCAGATAATCCGTGTGCTGATGGTGCTGCTGCTGGTCTTTGATGTAGCGGATCACCGCATCCTGTTCGCCTGCTGAAACCGTGAACGCGCCGTACCCAGCCTGCCAGCCGTTGAATCCGAGGAAGACGCCTTCCTCGCTTATCCAGCGGCTGGTGCCGGTTTTCAGCTCGCGCATGTAATCCGCCAGCGCCAGCGACGGGTGCAGGCTCATCAAAATGTGCATATGGTCGTCCATGGCGTTGATGCGGTAGAGGTGGCAGTTCAACTGCTGATGAATGCCCCAGGCATAACGGAAGAATTCCTCCCGCCGGTTTTCTCGCAGGACTGCGGCACGGTCCTTGGTGAAGAACACGATGTGATACAGGATCTGCGTGTAGGCGTTGGCCATGCTGAACCGGGGGTGCGCGGAGGTTTGTATCACCGCTACGCGGTTCCACGGGATTGGCAACGGTGGGCTGGCCGCATACCGTGGGTTGGCACCCACGGCTACGGTAGTGCCAGCGCTACGCGCTTCCGAGCCCGTCATGGCATGGTAGCTGATGGTTTGCAGGCGAAAGACCGTGGCAGTATCAAATGAGACTGGCCGGGCAAGGGGCCAAAAACGAATGTTCACCCAAAGTAAACGATCGTTCACTTTGGGTGAACAAATTCAGACCAGCCTCAGCCCACTCAAGGCGCGATCTTCATGCACTTCCTCAAGGTACGCGTGGGCAGCCTCTGCAGAGAGGCCCTGGCCTGAGTCAAAGAGTTGTTGGAGCAAGGCCACGGGGTCCGCTCTGACTGCGGGTTTCTCGGTTTTCGGTGACGTCTGCTCAGCCTCATGCTTCTCCAGCGGCGTCTCGATTTCCGAGAGCAGATGGGTCGAACGTGGAGTCATTTCAAAGGGTGGGCGCACGCCCTGATTGTATCAGTTGTGATTAGCAGGGCAATAGGTACGAACGTCGCCCCCGAACGCAGCGCCGCATTGGCAGTGTCGGACTTGTCGAAACAAATGTTTACTAAAAACGAACCATCGTTTAGTTTTGGTGAACAATGAACACCCTGACCGCCTTGTTTCCCAAAGCGCGCGCCGAGACGCTGCGCCTGCTGTTCGCGCAGCCGGGGCGGGAGATTTACCTGCGTGATCTGGCCCGGCTGGCGGGGCTGACGCCTGCGGCCATGCATCGGGAACTGGCTTTTCTCGGCAAGATCGGGCTGGTGCGCAGCCGCAGGGATGGCAATCGGCTGTATTTCCAGGCCGACAGGACTCATCCTGTGCATTCGGAGCTTCGCGGTCTGGTGATGAAGACCACGGGGATCACCGCTGAACTCAAGCAGGCACTGTCAAAGGTGCCGGGCATTGATCTGGCCTTCATCTTTGGGTCGGTCGCCGCTGGAACGGACCGTGCCGAGAGCGACGTGGATGTTCTCGTCATCGGCAGCGCCGGGCTGCGAAAGATCACGCCTGCCTTGCGTGGCGTCCCGTCACGCCTGGAGCACGAGATCAATCCTGTCTGCATGACTCCCGATGAATGGAGGCAGAAGCGCCTCCGCAAAGATGTCTTTGTGAATCGCCTGTTGAGCGAACCCAGACTTTGGCTGAAAGGTGGCGACGATGAGCTTGGAAAACTGGGCTAAAAACGGCTGGCTGTTCAAAAAGGAATCGTCTTCCCATTCTCCACCACAAACCGCACGGGAATCTTGGGATTGTTGATGTCCTTGCGGCCGGACATGTGCCAGTTGCTTTCCCATTTGGTGAAAAACGGCTCAAGCTGCGCAGCAGTCATGCGATAAATCGCTTTCAGTTCGATGCCCTCGTACACCGCGAAAATCCAGCCTCCCACCTTCCGGTATTTGGCAATGATGGTCGGGTTCATGTGGTGATGAGTGGAGAAGCTCTTGGTGAGCAGCGTGTTCACGGACTTCAGCTCATATTCATTTCCCTCGGCATCGACCGCGTCATTGCCTTCGCGTTTCCGCAAGGCAGTCAGCCCCGTGAGAATGAGGACTTGCAGCAGCTTGCCACCGTTATCCTGGAAGATGTCGTTAATTCCGTGCTTCGTGGCGAGCGCCTGCAGCTCGCGAATGGCGGGGCGGAGCTTCTCCAGTTTGGCTTTGTCGGGGTGAGGCTTCATGCCTTGCGTTCCCGGATGAGTTTTTCCAGCGAAACTTCGAGCGACTGCGCCAGGCGCTCCATGTTATCGATGGAGATGTTCCGCTCACCTCGCTCCACAGAGCCAACATAAGTCCTGTGCAGACCACAAAGGTCTGCCAAATCCTCTTGCGAGAAGCCTTTCGCGAGCCTCTGCTCCTTTAAGTTCGCGGCGAAGCGCTGGCGGGCGTTGAGTTGCGGCATGATGCTGTGATCAAAGCCGAGTTGATGCCTATGAATCTACAGACTATAAGTGGCGCGATGCAGCTCCCCCACACCAAACCAACCTACTCGACCAATTATGGCGGAGCCTATTGTGGCGACTCGTTGCTGCTCCTCGCGGAACTGGAAGATGCGAGCATTGATCTCGTGATGACCAGCCCGCCCTTCGCACTGCTGCGAGAGAAGGAATACGGCAACAAGCAGCAGCACGAGTATGTGGCCTGGCTGGCACAGTTTGCGCGGCTGGTGAAGGACAAGCTCAAGGAAACCGGCAGCTTCGTCCTTGATCTCGGTGGGGCTTACGAACCCGGGCAGCCCAGCCGTAGTTTGTATCCGTTCCGGGTGCTCATTGAGTTCTGCGACAGCCTCGGCTTCCACCTCGCTGAAGACTTTTATTGGTACAACCCTTCCAAACTGCCCAGCCCCATTGAGTGGGTGAACAAGCGCAAGCTGCGGGCCAAGGATGCCGTAAACACGGTCTGGTGGTTCAGCAAAACCCCGTGGCCGAAGGCCAATGTCTCCAAGGTCCTCGCCGAATACAGTGACCGGATGAAAAAGCTCATCGAAGACCCTGCAGCCTTCTACACGCCGAAGAAACGCCCATCTGGCCACGACATCAGCGCCAGCTTCGGCAAAAACAATGGCGGTGCCATCCCTTCAAACCTGCTGCAAATTCCGAACTCGGAGTCCAACGGCTGCTATCTGCGTGGTTGCAAGGCCGTCGAGGCCAAAGGCCACCCTGCCCGTTTCCCCGCGAAGTTGCCGGAGTTCTTCATTCGCTTCCTCACCGAGCCGGGAGATGTGGTGCTCGACATCTTCGCCGGTTCCAACACCACCGGACAGGTCGCCGAACGCGAAGGCCGCCGGTGGCTCGCCTTCGAGGAACGCCTCGAATACCTCGCTGCCAGCTCCTTTCGCTTCTTCAGCGAAACCGCCACCGAGCAGGACATGGTCCGCGCCCATAAGACACTCCTCGCAGGCGAACCTGTCGATTTTCGTCGTGCGGTCTATGCAGCGACAGTGGCGAATGGACACTCAACCGATGTGACACCAGGCTTGGATATTCAACAAGAACGTGCAGAGAGTACAGAGCAAGGGTTGCTGCTCCTGCGTGAAGATGCAGCACCCATCAAGCCACGTTCGAAGAGGAAGGAAGTGAAGTATGAAAAGCCGAAAAAAACAAAGGCTGGCAAAAGGTGACGATGACCAAGTTCCTGAAGAGACTTCAGGAACTTGGTGTCATGTAAAAAACCTCACACCTTCGCCAAGATCCCATTGAACGTCGCGCTCGGCCTCAGCGCCGCATTCGCCTTCGCAGTATCCGGCTTGTAGTAGCCGCCGACTTCGACGGGGTTGCCTTGGACGGCGAGGAGTTCGCTCACGATCTTGGTTTCGTTGGCGGTGAGCTCTTCGGCGATGGGCTTGAAGTGGGCCTGAAGTTCGGTGTCGGCGGTCTGGGCGGCGAGGGCCTGCGCCCAGTAGAGGGAGAGGTAGAAGTGGCTGCCGCGATTGTCGATGGTGCCGAGCTTGCGGCCGGGGCTGCGGTCGTTTTCGAGGAACTTGCCGGTGGCGGCGTCGAGGGCGTCGGCGAGCACCTTGGCCTTGGGCAGGCTGAAGTTTTCGGCGATGTGCTCAAAGCTCGGGGCGAGCGCGAAGAACTCGCCGAGGCTGTCCCAGCGGAGGTAGTTCTCCTCCAGGAACTGCTGCACGTGCTTCGGCGCGGAGCCGCCGGCACCGGTTTCAAACAGGCCGCCGCCGTTCATGAGGGGAACGATGGAGAGCATCTTGGCGCTGGTGCCGACTTCGAGGATGGGGAAGAGGTCGGTGTTGTAGTCGCGCAGCACGTTGCCGGTGACGGAGATGGTGTCTTCGCCTTTGACGATGCGCTCCAGCGAGAAGGTGCAGGCGTCGGCGGGCGTCATGATGCGGATGTCGAGGCCGCTGGTGTCGTGGTCCTTGAGGTACTTCTCCACCTTGGCGATGATCTGGGCGTCATGGGCGCGGGCCTTGTCGAGCCAGAAGATGGCGGGCACGCCGGAGGCGCGGGCGCGTTTGACGGCGAGCTTCACCCAGTCCTGGATGGGAGCATCCTTGGTCTGGCAGGCGCGCCAGATGTCGCCGGCATCCACAGCGTGCTCCAGCAGCACGGTGCCAGCACTGTCGGTCACACGCACGGTGCCGTCGGCAGGCACTTCGAAGGTCTTGTTGTGGCTGCCGTACTCTTCGGCGGCCTGGGCCATGAGGCCCACGTTGGGCACGCTGCCCATGGTCTTGGGATCAAGCGCGCCGTTCTTTTTGCAGAAGTCGATCACGGCCTGGTAAACCCCGGCGTAGCAACTGTCAGGAATGACGGCCAGCGTGTCCTGCTCCTTGCCGGCGGCGTTCCACATCTTGCCACCGCCGCGAATCATCGCAGGCATGGAGGCATCGACGATGACGTCGCTCGGCACATGGAGATTGGTGATGCCTTTGTCGCTGTTCACCATGGCCAGCGCAGGGCCGTTAGCGTAAGCGGCTTGGATGTCGGCCTCGATCTCGGCCTTCTTGTCCGCAGGCAGCTTGCCCAGCTTCGCGACGAGGTCGCCGAAGCCGTTGTTCAGATCGACACCGATCTCAGCGAACGCAGCGCTGTGTTTTTCGAGCAGGTCCTTGAAGAACACGCGCACCGCGTGGCCGAAGATGATGGGATCGCTCACCTTCATCATGGTGGCCTTCATGTGCAGGGAGAAGAGCACGCCGTCCGCCTTCGCCTTGGCGATCTGGCTTTCGATGAAAGCGACGAGCGCCTTCTTGCTCATGCGGGTGGCGTCGATGATTTCGCCAGCCTTCAGCGGGGTCTTGTCCTTCAGCACCTTGGTGGTGCCGTCATTGCCGATGAACTCGATCTTCACGTCCGTGGCGGCAGGCACGCAGACGGATTTCTCGTTCGAGAAGAAGTCATCCTTGCCCATGGTGCCCACGCTGGTCTTGGAATCAGCGCTCCACTTGCCCATCGAGTGCGGGTGCGCCCGGGCGTAGTCTTTCACGGCCTTCGGCGCGCGGCGGTCGGAGTTGCCCTCGCGCAGCACGGGGTTCACGGCGCTGCCCATGACCTTGGCGTAGCGGGTCTTGATGTCCTTCTCGGCGTCCGTCTGCGGATTATCGGGGAGGCTCGGCACGGCGTAGCCTTTGCTCTGCAGCTCGGCGATGGCGGTCATGAGCTGTGGCTGGGAGGCGGAGACGTTCGGCAGCTTGATGATGTTCGTGGTCGGCTCCAGGCAAAGCTTGCCGAGGTAGGCGAGGTCATCGGACTGCTTCTGTTCATCCGTCAAGAAATCGGGGAAGTTCGCCAGAATGCGGCCTGCCAGGGAGATGTCGCGCGTTTCGATCGTGATGCCAGCGGGCTTCGTGAAGGCCTGCACGATGGGCAGGAAGGAAAAGGTGGCCAGCAGGGGGGCTTCGTCAGTCAGGGTGTAGATGATCTTCGCGGACATGATTTGGAGGGGAATTGAGAGCCTAAGAGCTAAACGCGACCACGCTCCGGCGCAATCCCAAGGTGCGCAGCTTCCACATCCGGCACACTGAAAACAAGAGAAGCGGACCCCGTGGGGCCCGCTTCTCGGCAGTCTCGTAGCACAAGGTGCTCTCTCAGCAAGCGGACGCAGGCTCGCCCGTGAGCAGCGAGTCGATTTTGTCCATGCAGGCACCCCAGCCCTTGCTGTGATTGCCCCGGCTTTCGGCGGATGGGAAGCCGGTGTGGGTCAGGCACATCTCGGTTTGATCACCGATGGCTTTGAACTCCACGGACACGACGGATTCGCAGTCCGCCCAGTCTGCATCGTCTTCATACTTCCAGGTGTAGGCGATCTTGGCCGGGGGCGTGATCTCACGATAGAGGCCGATGACGTTGAAGGCCTCATCGCTTTCCAGCCCGCGTGCTTCGATGCGGTAGGTGCCGCCGACGCGGAAGTCGGCGGTGCAGGCGGTAACCTTCACGTGGCCGCAGCCAAACCATTGGGGGATGGAGTCAGCGGAGGTGAAGGCGGCGAACACGCGCTCGCGCGGAGCTTTGAAAAGGCGTGTGAGTGTCAGGGTGTCGTTTTCAGTGGCGGTGGCGGTCATGGGCGTTGGGGATGTGTGGCGGACTTGGAGCTATTAGTTAACCATATGGTTTAATATGCAAGCGCAAATTTCGGGCGTGTTCGGAATGCGTGGCTCACCGCACTGCCGCCCGGATCGCTGGCACTAGCAGCTCCGCGACGAGCTGCTGGCCGAGGTCGTTCGGGTGCATGCCGTCCAGCAGGAGCCCGTCGATGGTGGTTTGGTGCTGCGCGGCAAAATCAGGGTAGGCCGCACGGACATCCACCAGAGGCACCTTCAGCTCCGCAGCGAGTTCGCGCAGGGCGTCGTTGTAGCCGACGAGCGTGGCGGAGTCGAAGCCGTCTTCGGCAGCGGGGTTGTAGGGCGGTTTGCCGTAAAGCTCGCGCAGTTTGGAGGTCCAGCGCAGCGGATTGGTCGTCATGAGGATGACTTTGGCCTTCGCCTCCTGCGCAGCGGCGATCATGCGGCGCAGATTGGCGAGGTATTCGGCCAGAGGCACGCGCGGCGTGGTAGCGGGCGGGTTCTTCCAGACATCCACGCAGGAGTCATTGATGCCGAACTGCATCACGATGATGCGCGGCTGGTACTTGAGCACGTCGTTTTGCAGACGCTTGAGCGCGTCCCATGTGGTGTTGCCGCCGATGCCGGCATTATGAACTCCGAGCGATGAGCCGATGCTTTGCAGCGCCGTCTCCACCCGAGTGGCATACACCTTGAGGCTGCCACGCGGCGCAGTGGTCGAATCTCCAAACATGACGATGCCGCCGGTCTTGGGCTCCTTTTTTGGCGGTGGGACGAAGACCGGAATCTCACCGGCAGCGAGGTCGGTGGTGTTGATCTTCATGCGCAGACCGCCCTGCATGGTGGTGATCCACAGCTCGCCGGGCTTGCGCTCGTAGAGGTAGGGATACGACACCCGGCCACCCGGGACGTAATTCGCCGCCACGATGACCGGCTTTGACCAGGTGGCGGTTTCATCGTCCGAAAAGGCGAGCGACAGCTCTACCCGGCTGGAGCCGCTCTTCGGATCATGCCTTGGCGGCGCATTCCACAGCAGCGCAATGCGGCCATCGCTCAAACGAGCCAACTGCGGGCAGCAGGTGACGGAGGCGATCTTCGTGGCCTGCAGGCCGGTCCATTTCAACCCATCTCGCGAAGTTGCCTCCCACAGTATGCCCGACTCCGTGCGCAGGAGCAGGTAGAGCGAGCCATCTTTGCGCTCGACGACGCTGCCTTCGATGGAGCCCGCGTGATCGTGCGCACCGATGCCGTAGTCGAGCACATCGCCACGCTGCCAGTTTTTCCCGAGATCATCCGAAACCCACATGACCGTGGCATGCCGCCATTGTGGGATGATCTCCTGCCCCACGAGCACGATGCGGCCCGACTTCATCTGGATCATCGAATGAATGCAGCCGCACCACGGCGTGCTGAGCAGCACCGGCGTCTCCCAGGTTTTACCATCGTCCGTGCTGCGGCAGGAATAGGTCGGCAGCACAAAGGCCTGCCAGTCCACGCCCGGTTCACCCCAGCGCCAGCCTTTGGGCGTTTTCTTTCCCATGCCGTTCATCCATGCCGAGATGATGACGCCCTCGCGGGTGCGCAGCAGCGCACGCTCGTTGCTGACATTGAACTTCGCCGACTCCGCAAACAACGGCGTGCTACTCCAGGTGCGGCCTTCGTCGGCACTGCGCAGCGCATTCTTCGCATCCATGCACAACACGCCACCGTCTGCCGTGGTGACAAACGGCCCCTGATGCGTGAAGGGCAGCGTCGTTGCCTTGGGGTGGAGCGTGGGTGAGTCAGCCGCGAAAGCGGTCACACTGAAGAGCAGGAGGAACAGTTTCATGGTGGTTCTCTCCTATGCGGCGGCAAGGGCTTTCATGGCTTCACAAGGGCATCGGTGGTTTTCAAATCGAAGCGCACACTCACGACGGAGTTCTTCTCCTTGCCGGGCGCGAGCTTGAGGTAAGTCGTCGCCACGATGGTGCCGTCCGGCAGTAGCTCCACGCCGGGGTAGCCGCAGTCGCCAAAACGTTCGGCGTAGCTGTGGAGCAGCTTGATGCGGTACTGGCCGGGCTTGCCGTTCTTGATGTCATCATAGGTCCCCACCCAGGCGACGAAGTGCCCTTTGGTCGGACTGTTGAGCGCTTGGTCACGGAAGGCCACGACCATGCGGCCGTCTTGGGTGAAGACGCCGGCATGGCGGTCTCCGGTGAGGCCCCAGGGCGTGTTCACAGGTGTGCTCCAGGTTTTGCCTTCATCCTGACTGAACATCAGGAGGCTGCGCTCTTTGTGCGTGTTTTCGCGCAGGAGGCAGCAGAGTTCGGCACCGTCTGGCGAACGGAATACAAAGGGTTCGCAGGGGTTCTTGCCTTCAATGGCTGCGACGACCTTCGGCTCGCTCCAGGTGAAACCGCCGTCAGCGGTGATGGTCTGCAGCACTTCGAGCGGGGCCTTGTCCGCGCCGCCGGGGCCACGGTGATAGAGGCCGAGGTAAGAGCCATCCTTGAGCCGCACGATGCTGCTGAAGGTCATCACGCAGGGAAAGCCGAGTGGGGGCATCTCCTTCCACGTACTGCCGCCGTCCTCGCTCATGATGCTGGGCATGCCGGGGCCTTTGCGCGTGCCCTTCGCGGCGGAAAACACCCACAGGCGCTCCTTGCCCGCCGGATCAGTCATGCGGTAGATGCTGGGGCAGTTCATATGCGTCTTGTAGCCGGGTGGCATGAGTTCGTCGATGCGCGTCCACGTCACGCCACCGTCGCTGCTGCGCGCCATCGGTCCCGCCGCGCCACCGTGATTGATGCACCACACGCAGAAGATCGTCTTGCCGTCTGGCATCAGGGTCGTCGTCGGGTGGCCCTGATAAACCTCCTCCGTCCCCTGGGCGATGACGGTCTGGCGGTCCTTCTGTCCCGAGATGTCCGCGAGAGGCAGATCCGGCTTGTCCTCGGCGGCAGAGTTCAGGACTGTGGCGAAAAGCAGAGCGGCGGTGAGAGTACGCATGGAGAACCATCAACGTTCTCCGCACCCGCAAACTCGCGGCGGATTGCTGACTTACTATTGGTTTTGAAGCCGTGCCGCCAGCGCGCGTGCGGCGGTTTCCCAGGTTTCCGGCGGGCTGGTGCCGAAGGCGGTGACCATGCGCCAGGTGCCGGTGAATCCGGCGGGCACGGTGGCGCTGCTGAAGCACTTGAGGTAAAGCTTGCGGTAGGTGCCGGGCACGTTCCAAATCGTGGCGATGTGGCCGCCCAGCTCCGGTGTCTGCAGCAGGCGCGAAACGGCGAACTGCCCGCTCTGCGGCTCATACACGGCCATCCAGTCCACGTGCTTGTTGATGTAAAACTTCCGCGCCACCTCCGCGTCATCGTGCAGTGGGCCGGAGATGGTATGGTCTGGTAGGGCATCGCTGCCTGCGAGAAAAGCGGAGACCGTGGGCCGCCATGCGTGCATGAAATGGTACACCAGCTTCAACGGCACGGCCTCGGCGGTGTACACCGTGGTGGTTTCATACAGGCGGTGGTCTTTGATCTCGGTGACGTTGGTCAGGTCAAAGGCGCGGATGCGTGACTTCCGCTC
This sequence comes from Verrucomicrobia bacterium 12-59-8, assembly GCA_002279765.1. Next base: position 21,401 of record NCCR01000039.1, read on the forward strand.
CAGGCGAAAGGTGCCGCCCTTGAGCTCGGCGGTGGATGCCTCGATGCGTTTATTATCGAGGAAGAAGTCGAGCGACCGCAGCTTCTCGGGTTCGTTCTCCAGATGCGCGGTGCCGATGAAGCCGACATCAGGAAATGAAAACACGGTGCCGTAGGCGCTGCTCTCGGTGGTCATCGCCTTGCCACGAAAATCAATGCGGCCCGGCGTCCACTGCGTGACCTGGCGCAGCAGCAGCGTCACATCGCCGCAGGTGACGGTGATGCGTGGCAGATCGGGACCGAGGTTGGGCTTGAAGGGCTCTTTGGCAGAGACAAAACCCGTGAGGGCGAGGCCGAGCGCCATCCATGAAATGCGTGGAGAATCAAACATGCGCGAGGACTACGCCGCAGCCGTGCGGCCTTTCGCGCTCAAACATCCGTCTGAGCCGTTATTTCCGGAACGACTTCAGGAAATTGAAGATCAGCCAGATCTGCGCGAAGCCCACGGCGATGAGCAGGAGGCCGAGCTCGAAGGCGTTGTCCTCCTTCGGCACGGCCAGCCGCAGGATGAACGCCAGCATGATGAGGCTGGCGAAGGACAGCGCCGCCCCGATCGCTGGACTGGCACCCGAGTCCTGCTCTGGCGTGGGAGCATACGACGGGCATTCGTTCTTCCTGGGATCGTCGGGATCTTCGCTCATGGCTGTGCGACGTGAAGGGTTGGGAGCTGAAGGCGCGTGCGGGAGCGGTCTCCACGCCGGGATTCGCCCGTGGACTGTCCCTCCACAAACGTTCACTGGCATGTCAAACTTCCGAACCATTGGTGGCCGGGCCTTTTTTAGCCGGAGCGTGTTTGAGAAAGGGCCGTTGGGGCACCTGGCAGGAAGCAGGCGGCGGTCTGTTCTAGTTCGCCGGCTTCCACTCGCGCGCCAGCCGGACGGCCTCGATGATTTGTTCGCGCTTCATGGTTGCCTCGAGCGTGATCTGATGGATCTCAGCTATTTCATGGCCTTGCGCAGAGGCCAGACGGCACCACTTCAGGGCCTCGACCAGCTGCAGCTCGACGCCTTGGCCTTGCTCATACTGAAGGCTCAGGGCGAACTGACCGGCGGCATCGCCGCGCTCCGCCGCTGCGCGAAACAGCTTCACGGCCTCGGCGGCATCCTGCGGCACGCCCTCCCCTTTGAGATGACATTCGCCCAACCCGATCTGAGCTGCGGGAAAATGTTGCTCCGCCGCCTTGCGGAACCAGTCCACGGCTTCAGCGATGTTCCGGTCCACGCCGGTACCATGGAGGTAGGCCACCGCCAGCTTCGTCTGGGCGTCCGCATCGCCCTGTTCCGCCGCCTTGCGAAACCATTTCACCGCTTCGGCCTCATCACGCTCCACACCCGAGCCGAGCATGTAGCTCACGCCCATTTCCATCTGCGCCGGGGCATACTCCTGCTCCGCCGCTTTGCGGAGCCAGCTTTGTGCCTGTTTGAGATCCAGGGTGACTCCCGCTCCCAGAGAGTAGGCCAGACCCAGTTTCATCTGCGCTTCGGCATCGCCTTGCTCCGCCGCCTTGCGATACCATTTCACCCCTTCGGGAAGATCCTGCGGCAAGCGCACTCCCTGGATGCAGGTGTTGCCCAGGAGCTTCTGCGCATTGAGATCGCCCTGCTCAGCGGCTTTGCGAAACCACTTCACCGCTTCAGCCGCGTCCTGCATGACGCCCTCGCCATCGAAGTAGGCCACCCCCAGCTCCACCTGCGCATCGGCATCGCCCCGCTCCGCCGCCTGGCGGAGCCACTTCAGGCCCTCGGCGATGTCCTTTGGCACGCCTGAGCCCAGGCTGTAGCAGACGCCCAGCTGCTTCATGGCACCGGCATTATTCTGCGCTGCCGCCAGGTGCAGCCACTTCACCGCCTCCACGGCATCCTGCGGCACGCCGACTCCCAGCAGGCAGCACATGCCCAGCCGCCGCTGCGCATCCGCATGGCCCTGGGCCACGGCCTTGCGGAACCACTTCACCGCCTCCGTGTCGCTCTCCTCGACGCCCTTCCCGTTGATGTAGCGCAGGCCCAGTTCATACTGCGCCTCAGCGATCCCCTGCTCCGCGTCGGCGCGCGTTTCTTCCAGATTTTTGGCCTGCAGCGACGACGACACTATCATGCCTGCAGCAAGCAGCACAGCCAGGTGGGTTTTCATGATCCGAAGGAAGAAAGTCACGCGTCAGAAGCAGGGTGAAGCAGCCTGTCCTTTTAGATGATCCATGAAGATCAGCCACACCTTTTTTGCGGCGATATGCGCCTCTGCCAGCGGCAGGCACCCCGGCTGCGCACTGGGCATGCGCCGACCTGGATTTCCGACACCGATGCATGAGCTTCATCAAGCCCATCCTCCAAACCACGGATGGACGCCCCCGATGGCATGCCCCCCTTTGAGAAACGTTGAAGAGGAATTCGTCCCCCCCTGGGTTCTGCGAATCCAGGGGGCTATGCGATGCAAGCCCTCCTGGGCCTGTCATGGCAAACTACTTTTTCTTTTTGCCGCCGCCCAGCAGGGCGAGCAGGAGCACCACTGCGACGATGCCAATACCGATGAGGATCATGTTCATGGTGCTCATGCCCTCCTCTTCAGGAGCAGGCATAGGTGCCGCCGGCGGCTGGGCGTAGCCGGGTTGTTGAGGCTGCTGCGCGTAACCGGGCTGGGCGTAGCCTGGTTGCTGAGGCTGTTGCGGCTGGCCCTGAGGATAGGCACCAGGTGCGGTGCCGGGAGGCACACCGCCGGGCTGGGCTGGGTAGCCGGGTTGCGTTGCGGGCATGGCTCCAGGAGCAGGGGCAGCGCCTGGGGCAGGAGCAGGAGTGCCGGCAGCGGCGGCGGCAAGCGCCGCTGCCACCTTGTCATCCATGCCTGGGGTGGCCGTGCCGGCGATGGCTGAGGAACCGCCCGCAGCACCGGCTGCGGCTGGCTGCGGCTGTCCGGGCGTGGCGTTCACCTGCTGGGAAAAGTAGGCATGGCGTTGGCGGTAGTTGGAAAAGACGGCGCGATAGAACTCTATGCTCTTCGCATTAGCGCCGCCTGCCGCCGCTTCACCTTCGACAATGGCCTCGCCCATCTTGGCCAGTTCCGCCTTGTCCTTGCCGGCCTTGGCATCCGCACGCATGAGCCGTGCGATGGCCTCGTTGGCTTTGGTGATGACGCCAAGGTCGAGATCTTTGAGACGATCCTTTTCTTCGGTGACGGATTTGGCGAGCGGCTTCAAGCTCTCCAGTTCGTACTTGTTAGGGGTGTACCATTTGGTGGACTTGCGTTCCTGGTCATAGTTGGCCAGCCAGTTTTCTTTTTCGCGTTTGATGGCGTCTTTGAAGCGCGAAAGGTCCGGCTCGATGAGCTTTTTCTCACCCTCCTCGCGCAGCCTCTGCAGGGTGGGCTGGTCCTGGATCATCTGCGTGAGCTGCTTTTCGTACGTTGTCAGAACGGTGAGGATCTCCTCGACGGCTTTGGGATAATAAACCGAGGCGGGATAGCCGCTGCGTGGGTCGGTGAGTTTGTCGAATTCCTTGAGTGCGCCTGAATAGTCCTTGGCCTCCCGTTTCGCCAGCATCGCCGCGCGGATGGCGTAGGCTTTGATGTTGAGGCTTTCCGCCTTGGCCTCTTCACGGGTGAGCCATTTGCCTTCGAGCTTGGCGCCGCCTGCGACGACCTTTTCCTTTTCCTCCTGAACGTCTTTGACCATTTTCTCCACTTCAGCCGCCTCTTTGGTGCCGGGGTAGCGGTTCAGGAAGGGACGCAGGCGGTCCTGGATGAGCTGCTCGTACTGCTCCGCAGACTGCAGGTCTCCGGTGGGAACGTACTTGCGCAGTTCGAGTATTTCCACCTCCTCCGGCTTCTGCTTGAGGATGCCGCCTTCGGCGATTTCGCTGCGGGGAATGTCTTTGTCATCCCAGATCTTCGGTGTCAGACGATACCGCATGTGGATGGAGGTGGGCGTCTCCGCCGTGATGTTGCCCTCCAGCTTTTTGCCGTCCTTGAGGGTCACGATGTCAGCGTGCAAAAATCCGGCGCTGCAGGCGAGGGCAAAAACGGCGGATTGGGAGCGGCTCAATTTCATGGGAAATGCAGGGTGGGATGAAGATGGGGCGGTGTTTTGCAGGTGCGCAACAATTTGCGCGAGTATTGAGAAATAACTCAAAACCACACCACGAGTAAAGAACGAAGCAAATTTTCCTTTGTCGGAAGTGGGGCGGGCCTAGCTGGAGCGGCGTTTGAGCACGATGCGCTTGAAGCGGGCATTGCCGTCCTGGCTCACGCTCATGACTTCGGGATCGTTGACGAAGACGTTGTGGATGAGGCGGCGGTAGTAGCTGTTCATCGGCGGCAGATCGGCGCTCTGGCCGGTGGTGCGCACGCGGTCGCCCAGCTCCTTGGCGCGGGCCACCATCTTGTCCTCACGCATGGAGCGGTAGAACTCCACGTCCACCCGGATGCGCGGGGCGTCCTGGAGGTGGCGCTGTAGGACGCGGTTTACCAGATACTGGATGTCCTCCAATGTCTCCCCCCGGCGGCCGATGAGAGCGTCCGAATCGTCCGTGAGCACCTGCAGCGTGGGGCCGTCGGGGCCATTGTCCTCCTCGATCTGGACCACGAAGCCCAGATAACCGAGCATGGTGTCGAGAATATGGCGTGAGTGTTCGAGGGGAGTCATGGAGCACTAGCCTCCCAGGCGTGGTGGTTTCGGACCCTTTTTCTTGTCTTTTGCCGGTGCTCCCGAGTTGAAGAAGGGATTCTGCGCCGGGGCGGCTTGGGCGGCGGCCGGTTTTTGCGTGACCTTTTCCAGCTTGGGCTCTGGCATGTAAAGTTTCATGACGCGGGTCTGGAAGACGCTGAAAATGTTCTGGGTGGACCAGTACAAAGCGAGGGCGGCGGCAAAGTCATAGCTGATCCACAGGAAGAACAGGGGCATGAGCATGAAAATGCGCTGCTGCGTCTTGTCCACGGTCGCAGGCTGTGGGGTGAGCTTCATCTGCGCCACCATGGTCAGCCCCATGATGAGCGGCAGCGGATTGATGGGGATATTCATGAAATGCCCCTGCGTGTCTGCCGCCGCCAGATCCCGCACCCACCAGAAGGACTGGCCGCGAAGCTCCGCCGCCACCTCCAGCACGCTGTACAGACCGATGAAGATGGGGAACTGCAGAAACAGAGGCAGACAGCCGCCCAGTGGGTTCACGCCGTACTCCTTGTAGAGCTTCATGACCTCCATCTGCTGCTGCTGCGGGTTGTCCTTGTACTTCTCCTGCAGCTCTTTCATCACCGGTCCCAGCAGGCCCATGCGCTTCATCGTCATGGTCGATTTCGCATGGATCGGCCAGAGGCAGAGACGCACAAAAATCGTCAGCAGAATGACTGCCAGCCCCCAGCTGCCGCTGATGTTGTGCATGAAGCGCATGACCTTGGAGAGCGCGATGCTGACGATCTTGAAGTAGCCGTAAAACATCGCGTAGCTGCGCTGGTGGCCGATGCGGCTGAGGCGGTCGTATTCCTTCGGGCCGAGGTAGATCTGATACGCTTCCGTGACCGAGGCACCCGGAGCAAGATCCACCACCGGCAGGCTCAGTGCGGCGTCGTAGGCGAAGTCTTCGATGTCCGCCTTGCCCACGCTCGCCGCATCAATCGGCTGCGCGAGTTTGCGACGTCCGGACCAGAATTTGGCCGGGGCATCCTTCTCCGCCATGCGGGTGACGATGTGGGTGTAAAAGCGGGTCATCACGCCGGCGTAGCGCAGGGCATTGTAGGAGTGCCGGTACTCCGTCGGAGCTTCGCTGAAGAAGCCCTTGCCATAGTACTTCGAGAGCTGGTAGTCCGCATCTCCGGCATTGTTCCAGAAGAAGCCGTCATAGCGCCCCTCGTCATGCTTCAAGGCGCTCGCGGCACCGGTGTAGAGGTAGTATTCCTCGGAGCGATGCTGCGCGGTGCCGGTGTTCTTGAGAGTGATCTTGAGGTCGATGAGATGCTCGTCGCTGCCTTCGCCTTCGGCCAGGGTGTAGGTCTTGGTCACCACGATGCCTTCGCCCGTCGTGCCTTCAAAGGTGGCGCTCTTGTCGCTCTTCGCCGTCAGCTTATAAACGATCGCATCCAGCCCGGCCGCTTCGCGCCGCAGGGCACCGATGGATTCCACGCCGTTTTTGTTCAGGATCACCTGGTCCGTGCCTGCCAGTTCAGCACGGGCGATGCCGCCGCCTTTGGAGGTCAGCTCAAACGTCACGGTGCCCACCTTCAATGCGTGGGTTTCCTCCGGCACGGTGGCAGCCGCTGGTGCTGCTGCAGCAGGCGGGGCGCCAGTGACAGGAGTCGCTGCCGTCGGCACTGCGGGTGCTTCAGCAGGCTTTTTGGCGATTTCCTCCTGCTTTTTGCGCGCCGCTTCGGCCTGCGCCAGCTTCTGGTTTTCCTGCACGTAGTACAAGTTCACCCCCGCGAGGATGACGCAGAGGGTTATGACGATCCAACTTTTGCGGTCCATGAAATTGTAGCTTGGGGTGAGAGAGATTGTTTTAATGAATGGCGGCCTGCGGGGTCAGAGCGGAGTCTGTTTTGCCATCAATGACGAAGCCGGAATGACAAATGCCAAGGGAAGCGGAGTACATCAATGACGAAGGACACCCGTACCTGCGATTACACCCTTTGGAAGAATTCGTCATTCATCATTCTGGTTTCATCATTTCTTCTCTGGCACTGGATCATGCCCATGTCCGCCCCAGGGGTGGCAGCGGCCGATGCGGCAGAGGCCCAGCCAGCAGCCGCGCAGCACGCCGTGGGTTTCCACCGCCTGCAGAAAGTAGGCCGAGCACGACGGTGTGTAGCGGCATCCGGAGCCGGGACCGCCAATGGCATGAATGACGGGAGAAAGGAACACTTGGTAGCCGCGAATGAAGATTCGAATGAGCCATTTCATGGAGCGGGTGGGGCAGGAAGCTTCTGGGTGAGCAGATTCATGCGCCGCGCCAGCCGCAGCCAGTCATTTTCCAGTTCTGCCAGCGTGGCCTGGGGGGCACGCCAGCGGGCGATGATCACCATCTGCCAGCCCGGAGCGATCTCCGCACGGTGTGCGCGCACGATCTCGCGCAACAGACGGCGGATGCGGTTTCGTACCACGGCATTGCCCAGCTTACCCCCGGTGATGAGGCCAAACTGGAACTCCTGCAGCGCTTCCACACGCAGTGCACCCAGGACCAGAAATTTTCCGGCCTGACTGCTGCCCTGCGTTTTCACCCGTGCGAAATCGCACGCGAGTTTCATCCGCAGGTTTGAGGGAAGGCGCATGATGAGGAGCGCGCCGCAGCAGAATTAGGTGTGCTGCTGGGTGTGACGCTTGAAGTGGATTTCCACGCCCTTTGGCAGGAGGCGTTTACGTCCGGCGCGACGGCGGCGGCGCAGGATGTCGCGACCATTCGCGGTCTTCGTGCGTGCGCGGAAACCAAACTGCTGCTTGCGCGTGCGCTTGGAAGGCTGGTAGGTC
>NCCR01000249.1 GCA_002279765.1 Verrucomicrobia bacterium 12-59-8
CAGGAGGGGCCGCTTTGTTCACAACCCAGCCGTTCTCCACGGCGATTGTGGGCTTGTTGTGGAACTCGCGTTGTTCGTTCCACATCCGCTTCCATGGTTCCCTGCGGGAGGGGGGGATGGGTGCTCTGGCTTCTACATCATCATCCAGATTCAGCACTTCGATGTTCCGCATCCCGGCGGCCCCATAAAGGTAGAGTGCCGGCCCGCCGGCGGCCCGTTGAGTGTCCTCGACACGGATGATTTCCTTGCCGTCGAGCTTGGCGGTGATTGTGGTGCCGACCGCGCGCAATTCCAGACTGAAGGTTTCGCCAATCTTGGGCTCGTTGATCGGATACTCCTTCAACAGCTTGCCGCTTCCCACACCTCGGTTGAAGGCCAGGTGGATCGCCGTCTTAGAGCGCCCTACCTCGTACCGCGCCCCCTCCGACTGGCGCAGGCTGAGGTGGCTGCTCGTGGATCCCTCGGCCCATCGCCATTCGGAGCGGATGGCACCATCCCGCCATTGCTTGGGGTAAAACTGCGTGCTCCCGCTGGGAGTGCCCGCTTTGCTCACGACCCAGCCGTCCTCCACGGCGATTTTTTTCAGGTCGCTCAACTCGCCTGGTTCGTTCCACATTCTCTGCCACTTTTCACCTTCGCCATTGGCTGCTGACATGGGAGTGTGGTTCGTCACGTCGTCCTTCAACGCAGGCTGCTTCAGCGCAAAGAATGCGCCGATGGCGAGGACGGCAGCCGCTCCGAAGAAGAGCGGGGTGCGGCTTGACCCCGCCTGTTTCGCTGGCCCGGCTCCCTTGTCCCCATGCTGTTTCTTAGCGGCTGCGCCGCCTTCTTCTGCGGTGCGGACGGACTGCTGCAGGCTGCCAGCCCCCGCCTTTTCCACATCGGTCTTGAGCTCGATGGCGGTGCTGTAGCGTTTCTCGCGGTCGGTTTGCATCGCCTTGTCCACGATGGCGTCAAAGCGTGGGTCGATCTGCGGCAGGACGCCGCTGGGGAGCAGGAAGCGGCCACGAGGGATCTTGCCTGTGAGCATCTGGTAGAGCATCACCCCCACGGCATACAGGTCCGCGCGCTGGTCGATCTTCATGCCGGGAATCATGGCCTCAGGCGCGATGAAGTCGGGCGTGCCCATGGCCAGGTTTGTACCGGTGAGCAGCGTGGCCTCCAAGTTCACCGATTTGGCGAGGCCGAAGTCCGCCACCTTCACGCGGCCGCGTTTGTCGATCATGATGTTGGAGGGCTTGATGTCGCGGTGGACGATGCCTTCCTCGTGGGCAAAGGCCAGCGCCTCGCACACGGCCACGGTGATGTCGATCGCACGCTGCGGCTCCAGCAGCCCCTCGCTCGCGATGAGCTGGGCCACATCTGTGCCCTCGATGAACTCCATGACAAAGTAGAGCAGGCCGTCCGGTGTCTCGCCCGCGTCGAATACGGCGACAATGTTGGGGTGCGTGAGGCGTGCCATGGCCTGTGCCTCGTGCTTGAAGCGCTCGGAGAACTGCATGTCTTCACTGCCTTCATGCATCTCATGGGGCAGGACCTTGATGGCCACGGGGCGCTTGAGCGCTTTCTGCTGGCCTTTGTACACCGCCCCCATGCCACCCCGGGCGATGAAGCTTGTCACGTCATACTGCGGCAGCAGTTGCTGAAGCCGCCCCACACTCGGCGGTTCCCAGCCACGCTGTCTGACGTTGGCTTCCGTCCGGGGGGACGGCGCGTCCACGCGAATGGTGGCATCCAGCGTATGGGCGCCGCTGTCGCCATCCTCCTCCAGTCCGAGGCGCAGCAGCGGAACGATTTCGTCAGGCTTGGAAGTAGGAGTATCGTTCATGGGCGGCCCGCGACACTAGGGTAGGCTCACATCTTCACATCGCTTATGTGCAAATATTTCGTGCTCCATGATCACGAACAGATATAGGCAGCCCGAACATGAGCGACCCGCGTCCCCAGCGCCAATTTCCCACGACGCATTGGTCCATCGTCGCCCGGCTGAAAAGCGATGATGCCAAAGAGGCGGAGAACGCGGTGAAGGACATCTTCACCACGTACCGCTATCCGCTTTATGGCTATCTGCGGGCCACGGGGATGCAGCATGAAGATGCCGAGGACGTGCTGCAGGGCTTCTTTGAAAAGATGCTGCGCCAGGACGCTCTGGGGCAGGCGGACCGCGAACGCGGCAAGCTGCGCACCTTCCTGCTCATGGCGCTCTCGCGTTTCAAGTCGAACTTCCAGCGCGGGGAGCGGCGGCGGCACCAGCGCGTGCAGGGGGAGGCCGATCTTTGGGATGCGGACGAGGCGCGCTATCAGTTTGAGCAGCACGCCACCGCCGAAACACCTGAGACTTTTTACGAGCGCCGCTGGGCCTTGGAACTCATGGAGCGCGTGCGGCAGCGCCTGCGGATGGACTGCCAGAAACGTGGCAAGGAAGCGCTTCACGACGCGCTGGCTCCGCTGCTCAGCAGCGCGCTGCCAGAGACTGAATCCTTCACCGCGATCGCGCAGCGACTCGGGGTCACCGAAAACGCCCTTCGCGTCTCCTTCAGCCGCCTGCGCGCCGATTTCCGCCACTTCCTGCTGCAGGAGGTGCAGCGCACGCTGGATGAGGGCGAAGACGCCAAAGAGGAGATCCGCCACCTGCTCAGCCTTTTCGAAAGCTAGGGCACGGGACATACGAGAAATCTGCTGCGAGTCCGTGCATCAGCGCGGCATGCGCCTTCGTGTTGTGGCATGCACCTTTGTGTTTAACCGGAGCACGGGAGGGCGGGAAGATTGTTTGTAATCCACTTCAGCGGCCGGGGTAGATCCCCGCAGACACCGCTCCGCCTTCTCGTATGACACGCACCCCCGTACTCCGCCGCCTTTCACTTGGGCTGGCCTTCCTCTTTTTTGCGGCCACCGCGCCATCCGCTCACGCCACCGCAATCACCGGCACCTGGTATGTTGAGGGGCACAGCACCACAGGCGCTTCCGCCTCTGTTTCCCCACTGACCCGCATTCAGGGTTCCGCCCAGATCACCGCTGCAGGAGTCCAATTTGCATCGAATCAGTCTTCCTTCAGTGTCACAGAGCCGCTCGAATTCGACGGTTCGGGCTACAGCTATTACAAGATGGAGACCGCCACGGATGAGGAAACCGGAGCGGAGTACAAGGTGAAATCCACCCGGCTAAGAATCACCGTCATCGACGACAATACCTTGCTGCTGGTCCATGGAGTCGCGCATTACGGCGATAAAGACTCACAAAGTTATTCCAGCTTTGAATGGGCAAGCGCCGTGCTGACCTCCGCCCCCGTGCCGGTGCGGACTCAGCCCCTGACAGGACATCCGCCCTGGGATGGAGTTTACCATCCATTCACGCTGAACCAGCTTTCCGAAAATAATTTCATGAACGGCATCAGTCCAGGAGCTGAAGCGCAAGGAGCGGTGCAATTCGTCAAAGACGGTCCGACAGGGTATCAGTTCCACGATGACTGGGGTTCTTTTTTCATCCCACTGACCGGCAATTACGGGGTGTTGAATGATCTGTATGAGGACACGGAAGAATATATACTTTGGGAAAGCACTCTGAAAGATAAGACAGGAGCTGTCGTCGGTTACGCCAAAGCATTCAACCGCCTGGGGAGAGAGGAGGGGCAGTACACTTATCTTGGAGACGGGCGGATTTTCGTGACTCAAACCGCCACGACGCTGGCGGATGACATCATCACTTTGTTAGACATCGGCGAGCTGCCGCCGTTTCCTATGGTGGCGGATTCGAATGTCTCCTGCACCTTGTTGATCCCGGAGCTACCTGTGGTCACCCTCATGCCGAAAAGCTTCCTCACCGCCTCGGGGGTGACGCTGAACGGCAGGGTGAACACGAACGGCTTCACCACGACGGTGCAGTTTGAATACGGTCTGACGACGAGCTATGGCAGCTCGGCGGAAGTGACGCTTCCTTCGCTCAACAGCACGAGCGAGCAGGACGTGAGCCGTGCGCTCACCGAGCTGCTGCCTGACACGCTGTATCATTACCGCCTGAAGGCGACCACTGCCGGCGGCACGAGCGTCACAAGCGACGGCATCTTCACCACCCTGGTGCCAAAGCCCGAGGTCGCTCTGGCAGGGCACGGCGGCCTGACGAGCAGCACCGCCACCCTGTTCGGCCTGGTCAATGCGAAGGGCTTTGCCACGACGGCCTCCTTTGAGTACGGTCTGACGACGAGCTACGGCAGTATCGCAAACGTGACGCTCTCCCCCAACGACGCGACCACGGCACAGAGCGTGAGCGCGGCGCTCAGCGGGCTGCTGTCGCAAACGCTGTATCATTACCGCCTGAAAGCGACCAATGAGGGAGGGACGAGCACGACGGGCGATGGCATCTTCACCACGCCGATGCCGGCGCCCATCATCGTGCTCGAAGAGCCGAGCGGAGTGACGAGCACCACCGCGACGATCAACGGCACTGTGAACCCGAACGGCTATGAAACGACGGCGCAGATTTTATACGGCCAGACGACGAGCTATGGCAGCACAGCAGCCGTGACGCTTTCCCCGAACAACGGCACGACGCCGCAAAACGTGAACGTGGAACTCGGCGCACTGCTGCCTGGCACGCTGTATTATTATGTGCTTTCCACAACGAACAGCAGCGGGGCCAGCACCACGAGCAGCGGCAGCTTCACGACTCCGACGGCGCAGCAGCACTGGAGACAGACCTATTTCGGCACCAGCGGCAATGCGGGGAACGCGGCAGATGCGTATGACTTCGACAAGGATGGCATTCCCAACCTGATCGAATACGCCCTGAACCTGAACCCCACGCAGACCAGCGTGATGCCTGTGACCCATGTGCGCAACGGGTCCAACTTTGAATACACCTACACCCGCAGTGTGGCCGCCGTGAATGCGGGGACGGTGTTTACCGTGGAATGGAGTGACACGCTGCCCGGGCCCAGTCCGTGGAGCACCCTCGGCGTTAGCGTGCAGATACTCTCTGACAATGGCACCGTGCAGCAGGTCAAAGCCACCCTTCCCATCGACAGCTCCATGCGACGCTTTGTGCGTTTAAAAGTAACGGGGCCCGGGACCTGATCAAATGCCTCAGTTCCTCTTTTGATACAGCGCCATCAGCACGTCACCGCGCGTCTTGCCAGACGGCGGTGAATCTGATTTTTCCGCTGCCGCGACAGCCGCCGCCCTTTTTTGCGGCTCATCAAACTTCTTCTCCCACACCGCCTCGGTCGCGGCCTTCAACGGTTCATCCAGCCGCGCGTTGTAGTCGGCAAAAAAACCCTTCGTCGCAAAATACTGCGCAGCAGCGATGCGCGGATCATCCGCCGCCACATCCAAGTCATTGAAGAAGCTCACCATCACCTTCTTCGTCACCAGTCTTCGCAGCAGTACCTCGGCATCCAGCAGCGCAGGCGCAACACTTTGCTGCACCGCCAAGGCAGCCGCATATCCCGCCGACTCCGCCACATTCATCCACGTCGGCTCCAGTCGGATCGTTCCCCAGGCCACATGTGTCGATGACAGACACACCGGCACCAGCAGATTGTCCACGCCCTGCGGCAGGATCGCGCGATACGGCACCTGCCCGGGAAAAGTCTCCACATCCAGCATCATCTTGCCCTCTTCCAGCGCACCCGGCACATGTCGCGGGGTGCACGCATGTGCGTCCAGATACCACTCCGTCACGCCAATGCTGTCCTCATGCACTGGCGCACGCTCCAATCCTTGCGCCAGCATCGCATCATGCTGCGTAAAGATGTACCGCCCTGTGATCCGGCGTGCCTCGCGCACATAAAATTCATACGGCCGATGCCCGTTGTCCGTGAACTCATCCTTCGCCAGACCATACTCACGCCACGACTTCTGCCTCTCCGCTTCCACCGTGGGATCATTCTGCAAAAAGTACAGCAGCGCCATCGTCGCATCCCAATGCGCGTCCATCACCTTGCGCCGGCCGCTCCAGTCCGCCTCCACATAGTCAGTTTGCATCCCCACCAGTTGTGGCCGGTTCCAGCCACGCTTCGCATTGGGAATTGGCGCAACGATTGAGCCATGTTCAAGCAGCTTCATCCTCTCCGCATCGTAGCCCGGCGGCTTTTCCACCGGCATGCGATTCGCCGGATCAGAACTCAGCATCGTGCGATAATTAAAAGCCTGTACATTCCCATCCGCCTCGCCCGTGCTCATCGGTTCTTTGATCCGCTGCAAACCCTTGAACTGACGCAGCTTCAGCTCGCCATGCAGCTTCTGTGCACGCGCCATCTCTTCAGTGGGAGCGACCTTGACGCCCTCCATGTAAACCACCCCCGCATGCGGCTCTTTAAACTCCTCACGCGATTCCCGCCCCACCCGATATGGCACCTTGGCAACCGCCGCCAGATCGCCCTCATAGCTGCAATCAGCGAAAACCTTCGCGTTCACACTCTTCTCTGCCTTGCCCTCAAGCTCCCGAAAAGTCACCGATTTCAGCAGCGCTCCATCCCGTTGCACCGCAGCCGGATAATAGCCGCGCAAGACCGTG